>JALRBS010000075.1 GCA_023262325.1 Ilumatobacteraceae bacterium
GTCTGGAAGTTCTCGGCGAAGCGGTCATCGGGGTACGCGGGCAAAGCCGGTGCGCGCGGCGTTTCGACCGGCTCGACATCGCTGATGGAACTAAGGTTCGGGTATTTGGGCAACTTGATGTTTATGCGCCAACTGGGCGGCTCAGTCTGAAAATTTCTGATATCGATCCGAAATTCACGTTGGGTGATATTTCTGCGTCACGTGAGCGGGTGCTCGCGATGCTCGCTGAGCAGGGACTTCTGAGAAAGAACGGCCAGTGTGTATTGCCGGTTGTGCCGCTTCGAATTGCGGTTGTCACGAGCATCGGTTCGGCGGCGTGGCACGACTTCACCGATGAGCTCACCGAGAGTGGATTCGCATTCGATGTGATCGGAATCGATGCGCGCGTTCAGGGTGAACAGGCCGAGTCGATGGTTGCGCACGGCGTGAGAACAGCGGCTGAGTATGGCGTCGACATCATTGCGGTCATTCGCGGTGGCGGCGCCCGCAACGAGCTTGCAGCCTTCGATACCGAAGGAATTGCGCGGGCGATTGCCGGCTCACCGGTGCCCGTCATCACTGGACTCGGCCACGAAATCGATACGACAGTCGCAGATGAAGTTGCTCATACTGCGTTGAAAACGCCGACTGCGTGCGCCGGGTGGCTTGTTGAGCAGGTGGCACGATTCGTTACATCCGTTGAGTCGCGGTGGCGAGAGATTTCAACGGTTGGCGTGCAACAAGCAGACAATGCTCATTATCAACTTGAGTCGCGTGCGACGCGAATTGCCGGAAGAACTCACGCGGCTGTTGCACGAAGCGAAGAACGGTTGTTGTCGCGCGAGCATTCGCTTCGACGAGCGGCGGTACTTGTTGATCGGGCGACCCATCTCTTAGATGAACGTCAACATCGACTGACGTTGCTTGACCCGCAGCGATTACTAGACCGAGGATGGTCGATTACGGTCGACGAGCGTGGTCGTGCGGTCACCTCGGTGAACGATCTCACGACCGGTGACTTGTTGACGACGCGCGTTGCGGACGGCGTTGTGAAGAGTACGGTGACATCGTCTCAACAAGATGAGGAGTGACATGTCAGCCGATGACATCAACTACGCAACCGCTCTCAGCGAACTTGACGGAATCCTTGCTGAACTCGAATCAGCCGATGTAGATGTCGATCGTCTCGCCGAGCGCGTTGGACGTGCGGCAGAACTCATCGGAGTGTGTCGGCAACGAATCCTTGAGGCGAGAATCAGGATCGACGAAGTCGTTGCCGGCATGCCGGTTGCTGGCGAAGACTGAGACCGAATGCCATCGCAAGCACCGGCGACGCTCGTCGATATCGGAACGAGAATCACGCAGCATCTAGATCTCCTGCTCGAGAGCGAACAGCAGCGCTGGGCTGGTTTCGATGAATTGCTTGTCGAGCCGTTCGGCGAGGTGCGTGCGCTCGTCGCGAGCGGTGGCAAGCGACTGCGTCCGGCGTTCTGTCACTGGGGATACGTCGCACTGGGGGGTGATCGTGCGAGCGCAGTTGACGGCAATGGTGATGTCATCGCTGCCCAGATCGCACTCGAGCTATTGCATGCCTCGGCGTTGCTGCACGACGACATCATCGATGGTGCAGTACTTCGCCGTGGCGAACCAACGACGTATCGGCGATTCCTCAAGGATCACGAACTGAGTGGGTGGAGGGGCGAATCGCGAAGGTTTGGAGAAGGTGTCGGCATTCTTGCGGGTGATGTTGCTGCTGTGCTTGCCGATCGCTCAATCGTGCTTCGAAACGATGCAGTTCGCGAAGTCTGGTGCGAGCTTCGACTCGAAATGAATGTTGGCCAGTTACTCGACGTCATCGGTTCGGCGCACGGAGACCAAAGCGTTGAACGGGCCGATCGGATTTGTCGACTGAAAAGCGGGAAGTATTCGATTGAGCGGCCTTTGCATCTTGGCGCTGCGTTGTCGGAGGCTGATGACCTTGATGAGGTGATGCGTCGATTGAGCGCATACGGCTTACCGCTCGGCGATGCCTTTCAAATGCGCGATGACGTCATTGGAGTGTTCGGCGACGAGTCGGCATCAGGAAAACCAGTCGGGGGTGATTTGCGCGAAGGTAAGCCAACCCCGCTCGTCGCGCGAGCGATCAGATCTGCGAGTGGTGCGCAACGTCGCGTCCTTGACTTGATAGGAGACCCGCACCTCACTGATGAGCAGGTGAGGCGCATTCAAGAGGTCATCATCGCAACGGGGGCACTTGATGAACTTGAGCGTGAGATTGCCGCAAAGTCGCGCGAAGCCGTCTCGGCGATTCAGCGGTCGGGCTTCGAGGATGACGCGGTTACTGAACTCGTTGCGTTGGCGTCGTACATCACCGATCGTGATCGCTGACGACGCTTAGGCGCGGTAGAAGTCGAGGGCGTCAGCGAGACACATTGACGCAACTCCTGGCGCGGCTGCGACAGCATCAAGCCATGGTGGTCGGAACACTGCAGCAACGTTGATTGGCTCGGCGAGCCCTGAGTTCGCCACTGCCATTCGAACAAAGTCGACCGCGTACTCTGCCGATCGAACGTCCCTGCTCAACTCGTGAAGCGCGTACGAGTCTGGCGCCCTTCGGTCATCGACAAGTCGAACAACTTGGGGTGCGATCGCATCGTTTGGGCCGCCTGATAACCCTGGACCGTCTGTGATGATCGCGCCTCGAACGGCCCGTGGTCGTGCACCGGCGGCGAGGAGCGCGAGGTATCCGCCGAGGCCCCGGCCGATGATCGTGGCTTCGCCGAGGTGGTTGAGGGCGGCATCAACATCGCCAATGAGCACCTCGGCGGTGTAACCGCCACCAACGGGAATAGTTGATTCGCCGTGGCCGGTGAAATCGAGTCCCCAGATCGCCCCTGCCCACGACTCGAGGTCGTCGGGAACGGTCGCCGGGGTGCACTCACCGAGCCCGTGTAGCAATAGCAGCGGTCGGTGTGAGGTCGACGCAGGGCGCAGCTCGTGCAAGGCAAGCGAAACACGATTATGGGTAAGCGTCACTGTGCTCATGCTGGGTCTCCGAGAAAATCGAGCACCATGTCGGCGACCATCCTTGGTTGTTCGATGTGGATGAAATGCCCGAGTTCTTCGAAGTACTCAAGCCGTCCATGCCTTGGAATAAATTTTTCCACCTGGTGTGGTTTCGTGCCCCACCCCATCGGCTCTTCGGCTCCGACGAGCACACCAAGAAATGGCACGGCGAGCCCGGCGAGCCGGAAGAGTGCCCATTCGGGACGCCACGGGCCGAAGCCGCCCATTCGCATCGACGGGTCGAGTTTCCAGCGCCAACCGTCTGCATCTTCGCGAGCGCCAACGGTGACGAGATATTCGAGCCACTCCCGCGTTAACCGAGGATTGACGTTCGCTCGTCGAGCAGCTAGTTCGGGAATCGTTCCGGGTTTTCGACTGCCGTTCGACGAGCGTCGGCGGTGTTCGAGCCACGATGCAACTTCTGTGTTCAGCGCATCGGCACGCTGAAATTCGGGCAGGTCAGGTCCCGGTCGGCGATAGGGGATGCCATCAAGGTTGACGAAGGCCCGAAACCGAAATGGCTGTGCATCGGCGAGCGAACTCATGATCGAACCCCCTTTCGAATGTCCGAGGACTGCGACGGGTTGCTGGCCGGCGACGGTGTCGAATACGCGGACTGCATCTCGCAGGTCGGCTTCGAATGAATAGAGGTGCGTGTGGTCACTGTCGCCGTGTCCACGGTGGTCCCATGCAACGACTCGCCATCCTCCTGCAGCGAGCATTGGGGCGAAGACATCGAACGTTCTTGAGAAGTCTGCGCCACCGTGCACCAGCATCAACACTGGGGCTTCTTCATCGCCCCATTCGTTGACGGCGATGCCAACACCATCGGCATTCACTCGATAGTGGCGATCGGGCGATACAGCACCGGGGAAGGTTCTCGGGGGTTCCACCCGGGTGAGGCTAGGTCGTCGGGGCGTAGAGTTCCGAGTGGAGATATTGCAATGGGACATCAGGGAGACATCGACAAACGAAGGGTTCAACGTGCGGCGTTGCTCCTTGGCGCGATGTGTGTCTCGATGGCAGTGACGTCCTGCGGCAGCGGAGGATTGTCTCTCGACCCTCTTCCACCAGTACGAACGACGACAACGACGACGACAACGACGACATTGCCCGATACGAATCGGTATTTCTACGAGGTGCGAGCGGGAGACACATTGTCAGCGATTGCTGCATCATTTGGTGTGCCGATGAAAACGATCGTCGATCTCAACGGGCTCGACGATGCAAGTGCGATTAACGAGGGTCAGATCATTGAGATTCCTCAGGGCTTTGTCATCGTGACGTTGCCGCCCGATACGACGGTCCCCGGTTGACCCACGTTTGTTCGTCTGTCTGAACGTCTAGTTGGATGCAGGACACACACCGCAACATCTCCCTACACTCTGAGTATGAGTTTTTGGCCGACGGCTGAGCACTGGAGTGTGAAGATTCCTCTACACACGCCTCATTTCCGGCTCACCTGTCTTGACGCGACCGGAGTGGTCGAGCTGTCGCCGATGCCGATTGAGGTTCCATCGCACGAGTGGGAATCGCTCGAGTACATGGACTGGAAAAGCGGCGGCGACACAAACTTTGCGCCGCTCGCTTCCGCCGATGGTCAACTCGATTGTCGCGGCTTTTGGGATAAGGGAAAGACCGACAAAGACGCACTGTGGACGTCCAACGCTGACCTTGCGCCGACATTGCGCGGGTATGTCGATGCGGTCGGTGCCAATTTTGGTCGAGTGCGAATTATCAAACTCGAACCGCAGGACCGAGAAACTGCGATTCGTTCGCTTCATCGAGACGACAACAATCGATTCAACCCAGAAGATGAAGGTTGGGTTGTGCGAACCTGGGTTGAACTTACCGATTGTCCGAACAGCTACATGATTGTGATGGATAACGATGCCGATGGTCTGCCCGACGCAACCACTGAGCGTCGGATTTCGCTTGAACGCGGTGCTCGCTACGTCGTCGACACCCAGCGGTTGTGGCATGTCGTCGTGCATCCTGGCAATGCGCCTCGGTATGCACTCATCACGAGTTTCGAGTCCTCACCACAACTGGGTGAGTGGATCGACTCACAACTTGTCGCTGCGGCCTCGTAACGAGACGTTCAGTTCGACGCGCTATTTCGATGCTCTGACGCAAGTTCGCAGACGTCATTCATGATCGAGGCGAGGTCGTAGTCCTTCGGGGTGTACACCGCGGACACGCCGCTCGCTACGAGCACCGGTTGATCTTCGTCTGGGATGATGCCGCCAACGACAATCGGCGCGGTTACACCCATCGATCTCACGCGTTGCACAAGTTCGGGGATGAGTTCAAGGTGCGAACCAGACAGAATCGAGAGACCGATGACGTCGGGATCCTCATCGCGGGCAGTCGCGGCAATTTGGTCAATCGTTGACCGGATACCGGCGTACACCACTTCCATTCCCGAATCTCTCGCAGCGACTGCGATCTGTTCGGCGCCATTCGAATGTCCATCGAGGCCCGGTTTTGCGACGAGGAATCGGACTGGACCTCCGTCGAGTTCTTTGACACGTTCGGCGACCGCAGCGAGATTCGCGTCGCCTCCCGTCGTTGCCGCCATACCAGTGGGGGCTCGATATTCACCGAACGCGGCTCGCAGTGCGGCACCCCACTCACCTGTCGTGCCACCTGCTCGCGCGAGCGCAATCGAGGCATCCATGATGTTCGTTCCATTGTCGGCGGCGTGTCGAAGCGCGGTCAGCGCCGACTCGACATCGTTACCATTCCGGCCCGTTCTCCATTCGGCGAGCGCGGCAATGGTGTCGCCTTCAACCCTCGGGTCGACTCTGAGGATCGCTTCGGAGCCGCCGAGCGGAGAGGTCTCGGTTTCGGTGAACGAATTGACGCCGACGACCACACGGTCACCGGAGGCGATCTGTCGCGTTCGCTCGGCCATCGACGAGACGAGTCGAGATTTCAGCGTGTCGATCGCAGCGAATGCACCGCCCATCGCAAGGATCTCGTTGAGTTCGTCTGTTGCTTGGGTCCTGAGCTCGTCAGTTTTCGCTTCAATGACATGCGATCCGTCAAAGATGTCAGCGTGTTCAAGTAGGTCCGATTCGAACGCGAGCACTTGCTGCATTCTCAGCGACCACTGTTGGTCCCATGGTGTAGGGAGTCCGAGGGCTTCGTTCCACGCTGGCAACTGCACCGATCGTGCCCGCGCGCGCTTTGACAAGGTGACGGCAAGCATTTCAAGGATGATTCGTTGCACGTTGTTTTCTGGCTGCGCTTCGGTGAGCCCGAGCGAGTTGACCTGAACTCCGTATCGAAATCGCAGGAGCTTCTCGTCGGTGACGCCGTAGCGAGTGCGTCCAATCTCGGCCCACATGTCGGTCATCGCACGGAGTTTGCACACTTCCTCGATGAATCGAATTCCTGCGTTGACGAAGAATGAGATCGCACCAAAGACCTCACCAAACTCTGACTCGGGAATCTCACCCGAGTCCCGAACTGCGTCAAGCACATCAATTGCTGTCGCCATCGAATATGCGATTTCTTGCACCGGCGTCGCACCCGCTTCTTGCAGGTGATACGAACAGACATTCATCGGATTCCATAACGGTGCGTTTCGATGACACCAGACGACCATGTCGACGATGAGCCGTCGGGATGCATCCGGCGGAAAGATGTACGTACCGCGCGAGAGATACTCCTTGACGATGTCATTTTGTGTCGTGCCGCGCAGGAGTGATGGCGCAACACCTTGATCTTCCGCGTGAGCAACGTACAACGCAAGAAGCCACGCGGCGGTTGCGTTGATGGTCATCGAGGTGTTCATCTCGGCCGGAGGAATTCCTTCAAGAAGTGTGCGCATGTCGCCGAGGTGCGCAACAGGAACGCCGACCTTCCCAACTTCCCCTTTTGACTGTTCAGCGTCTGGGTCAAGTCCGGTTTGGGTCGGAAGATCGAAGGCGATCGAAAGGCCTGTCTGGCCTTTTGCAAGATTGGTTCGGTACAGCTCGTTCGACGCGCGGGCGGTCGAGTGCCCTGAGTACGTGCGCATCATCCACGGTCGGTCAGTCATCGGTCACCCCCTGTTACTCCTCTGTGGTGTCATTCTGGCTTGAGAACGCCATGACTGCATCCTTGAGCCGATCGAGGTAGTCGCTTCGGGGGATGTCGATTGCGCCAAGTGAGCGGAGATGGTCGGTTGTCCACTGGATATCGAGCAGTGACGCACCGGTACCTTTCAACCACTCAACGAGATGAACTAGCGCAACTTTTGACGCGTCCGTCGCAAGATGAAACATGGACTCTCCGGCAAAAAAACCGTGAATGCGAACGCCGTACAGTCCTCCGACGAGCGTGCCGTGGCGCCACACCTCAACCGAATGCGCCCAACCCATGTGGTGCAACGTTGTGTAGGCGTCAAGGATCGAATGGTCGATCCAACCTCCTGGGCGTTTCGGGTCTCCGCAATGCGCAACGACCTCAGAAAAGGCGGAGTTGAAGGAAACCTCGTATTCCTTCGCGCTTCTCCGCAGCGATCGGGTGATTCGTAACCCATCGATGGGGAGAATTCCCCTCGGGTCAGGCGAAAACCAGCCGATTCGTTTTCGTGGAACCGGCATCGGAAATAGGCCGTTCCGGTACGCAGCGAGCAATGTGCCTGGTTCGAGGTCAGCACCAATCGCAACGAGTGCCGAATCATCCCGTGGGCCCTCGCTCGGCATCTCCCAGCGGGAGGGTTCGGGCTCGATGACGGCTGCATGAGACGGCCAGATTGGCCGCGACCCTGTCGTGATCGAAGGTTCAGGCGTATGACGCGAATGCTTCTCCATAACGGCATCAGACATCCCGGGTGTCACAGGCATTTGTGTGACGTTCGAGTGCTTCTCTGCACTGTAGTTACACCCCGCCAATTGCTCGGATGCCGGCACGACCGATGCGGGTCGACCGACGACATACGATTGGAAGATGGGGAAGATCTCGTCAGGGCGAATCGCGTTATTCGGTGGTGGCGCATTTCGAACGAACGATGAGATTGATGCGGGGTTGATCGGTGAACATATTCGTCGCATTGCGGTGCTCCCGACTGCTGACGCGTTCGAACAGCCAGCCTTGCTTGTGAGCGCTGCCGGGGAGTGGGCCGCACGGCTCGGCGTTGACGTAACCGCCGTCATGGCGCTGACGCGGCCGGATGCGAGCCGCGACGAACATGTGTCAGCCATCGATGCAGCGGACGCCGTGTGGCTTGTCGGCGACTCGCCGATTCACCTTCGAACCGTGTTAAAGGAAACGAACCTGTTGGAAGCAGTCATTCGTGTTGCCCAACGTGGAGGTCTCATCGCGGCGGTTGGGGGGAGCGCCGCTGCGCTCTGTGACCCGATGACCGATCCGCGGGGAGGGGCATTCACTATCGGGTTGGGGTTGGTCTCCGGAGTTGCCGTGCTCACGGAGGTTGAATCGTGGACCACCGAACGCCTGGACCGCGCCCGCCACCTCGCTGGCGCAGCGACACTTGTTGAATTGCCAACGGGGACGGCCGTTGTCTACGAGCCCGGCTCAGTGCATTCGTGGACGACATTCGGGGAAGTCGTCGTTCAGGGTTCGCTGCCCGACTAACTCAGCGCCAGGCAAACACCGGTTGTTCCATCTCATCGACTCGAGCATCGTCGCTTCGACGACCCTCGATGCCGACCCAGCGAAATTGGACGAGAACGGCTCCGGTAGGAGCGTGAATGAGATCATTTCCAAGTGGAACCTGCACAACAGGTCGATCGCTCTCGGGGATATCGACGTAACGCGGTGAGTCTTCGCGACAGAGCGCGTGGAGCCCGATTCGGTAAACGGCGCGAACCTCATCGGGTGAAGGTACGAGGGCTGGATCAGCGCCGCCCCACAGCACGACCGGCGTGATGACATATCCCGAACGAGTCGGGTAGTCATCGAGCAGTCCCAGCACATCGCGATCGCCGAGTTGTAGCCCAAGCTCCTCGTGAAGTTCGCGCAGCGCGGCGTCCACGGGCGTCTCTCCTTCGTCGATACGGCCGCCGGGAAGGGCCCATTGCGCTGAGTGACTGTTGAGCCGAGATGCACGTCGACAGAGCAGGAAGGCTGCGCCCCCCGCAACGCCAACCATTCTGCCGTCGAGACCTTCAACATTGCCCGGCACCATCGTCATGTCGAAGAATTCGGGTTCGAGCCGATGCTCTGCGTCGTGCAGCACTGGATCGGAATCGACGATGGTGATCGCCACTGCCGCATGGCGTCGACCGTCAAGCGGATGTTCGCGCCGACTATGTGCCGCAAGATTCGCCGCAATTTCGGTGCGGAGGTTCTCTGAAAACGTGATCATCTCTTCACACTTTGTCAGTCGTTGGTGATCTCGTTCGTATTGAGGATTGATTCGATGAGACGCTGTACTTCGAATGCTTCATCGAATGTCGGCAGCGACGTCGGTTCGCCATCGAGTAATCGGGCGAGCCCATCGAGTTGGGCGCGGTACGCCGCCCACGCCGCTGTCGGCTCGGTATCGATGGCAACGTCCTCCCACTCCCCAGATCCGTTGGTGCGCTCGAGTCGATACCAGTCAATGATGCGCATCGACTGTTCTGAGCCGTGCACGGTGAATGCGAGTGAATCATTGCCGGCCGAGCCACTTTCGCCGTGGAAGGTGATCTCGACGTCACCGGCGGTGAATCGTGCGGTCACCAAATCCTCTGCTCGCTCGGGTGACGGTCTGCGCACGTTGCTGTCAACAAGTCGAAGGGAACCGAAGACGCGGTGTGCGAGAAATGCATAGTGCGAGCTCACTTCGCGGGTCCAGCCGCCTTCGGCAGACTCTGCCAGCCATGTTGCAGCGGCCTGCCACGCCCGAGGCCATTCGGCGAGATGCATGACATAGTCAGCCGACCGAATCTCTCCGAGCGTGCCGTCATGCACCGCACGATGAAGTGCAACAGCTGAAGGTGCCGAGCCAAAAACAAAGTTGACCGCACTCGCCAAACCGGAGGAGTTCACGAGTTTTCGAATTGACTCGCTTTCATCAAGATCGACTCCGAGTGGCTTTTCACAGAACACTGCGGTCTTCTCGCTCACGGCAAGTTGCACGTATTCGGCATGTGCCGCAGGTGGAACGGCGATATAGACGACATCGCTGGCGATCACGACGTCTCTGGCCGAGTCGACGACTGAGATGGTTGATTCCCAGCGTTCGCGGGTTGATGGGTTCGCGTCCCAGGCCGCAACGAGGTTGAATCGATCGTGGAGTCCAAATTGCTCAACAAATCTTCCTCCGACGGTGCCGAGTCCGATGATGCCCACCCGATGTTGTTTCATACCCCCAGTGTGGCTGACAGAATGAGCTCATGCGGCTTCAACTCGCACTCAACGTTCCAAACCTCGACGAAGCGATCGAGTTTTATTCGAAGCTCTTCGGCGCGTCGCCAGCCAAGGTGAAACCTGGATATGCGAACTGGTCCCTTGACGAACCCTCGCTGAAGTTTGTGATATTCGAAAGCGCGTCAGCGCAACCGGGATCGGTAAATCATCTTGGGTTCGAAGTCGAGTCGGCGCAAGAAGTCGTCGACCACGAGCGTCGACTGTCGGCATCGGGTCTTGCGACGACGGGTATCGATGATTCGATTTGTTGTTTCGCCGAAAAGGTTGAAACGTGGGTGACGGATCCCTGTGGTCATCGATGGGAGGTCTACGTCAAGACCGCCGATGTCGAGATGGAGTCCGTGACGGTGCCACTCGGGCGCTCTGCGGTCGGTGTTGCCTCGGGCGACGCCCCGTGCTGCGGTTGACCGACACGTGGCGATACACAAGCTCAGTGATCTCATTGCGGGGATGAGCCCTCGAATCGTTGAGGGATCGTTCGTCTTTGTCACGATTGAAGATGGCGCGTCGCTCCCACCAGATGTTGTTGCCTACGCCTCTGTTCGTGAGCGCGAGGGATTGAGTTGCCTCATTCGGTCCGATGATGCCGGACGTGTCGGAGCGTCAGAGAACGACGCCTTCGGGTGGATTTCACTTGATGTCGAGTCGGCGCTCGACGCGGTTGGTCTCACTGCTGCTGTCAGCGCAGCGTTGACGGATCGAAATATTCCCTGCAATGTCATCGCAGGGCACCACCACGATCATCTGCTCGTACCGTTGCACCTCGTTCACTACGCGTGCGCGACGCTCGAAGCGCTCGCTCAGCGGTAGCCGTTGGTGATCGGCATACGTCGATCCTTGCCGAAAGCCTTCTGTGTGACTCGTACTCCGGGTGGTGATTGTCGTCGCTTGTATTCGGCAATATCGACGAGTCGCGTAATGCGGTTGACAATCTCTGATGGGTAACCCGCCTCGATAATTTCGGTCGCCGTTCGATCCTGCTCGACATACATTGCGAGGATCGGATCAAGTACCTCATACGGAGGAAGACTTTGGTCGTCGCGTTGGTCGGGTCGCAGTTCCGCCGATGGAGGTTTCGTCAGCACATGTTCCGGCACGATCTCGGCGCCGGCAGCAGCGTTGACATGTCGGCAAAGGTCGTACACCTTGAGTTTGAGGAGGTCTTTGATGACGGCGTACCCGCCGACTGAATCGCCGTAGATCGTGAAATATCCGACAGCCATCTCGCTCTTGTTACCTGTCGTGAGCACCATCCAACCGAGTTCGTTAGACAGCGCCATGAGGATTTGCCCGCGGCATCGAGACTGGACGTTCTCCCATGTGAGACCAGGCTCTCGACCTTCGAAGGCATTGGTAAGCATGTCCATGTATGCGCTAAACGCGGGTTCAATCGAAATTGTTTGAATGTCGATGCCGAGGTTCCCGGCGAGCGAATGGGCGTCGCTCAACGAGTGATCTGACGAGTAGCGAGAGGGCATGGCGACACCATGGACATGCCCTGGCCCGAGCGCATCAACGGCAACACATGCAACGAGTGTCGAATCGATTCCACCAGATAGCCCGATGACAACGTCAGAGAAGCCGTTCTTCGTGCAGTAGTCGCGCGTGCCGAGAACGAGTGCTTCGTAGAGTTCGGCATCGCCATCGAGCGGGGCTGCCAACAACGGTGTCACGGCGTCGGTCAGCGGTAACGGTTCGAGTTGAAGGTCAATACATCCATCAGGTGCCGGGGATGCGTCGTTGCACGACATGTCGCAGACGAGCAGATCTGTTGTGAATTGCGGGCAACGAGCGACGACCATGCCAGTTGCGTCAACTGCGAAAGAGCCTCCGTCGAAGACGAGTTCATCTTGTCCGCCGACCTGGTTCACATAGACGATCGGCACGTTCAACGCTCGTGCACGTTCAGAAATCATGTGTTCACGTTCGATGTCTTTATCGAGGTGATACGGAGAACCGTTGATGTTGATGATGAGGCGTGCGCCTCGTTCGACGAGCTCAACTTGGGGACCGCTCGTCGACCACATGTCCTCACAAATCGTTACTCCAACTGGAACGCCGCCGATAAGCAATGGAGCCAGCGGCTCATGACCTGGTTCGAAGTATCGCACTTCGTCAAACACGCCGTAGTTCGGCAACCGTCGCTTTCGGTAAATGTGTCGTACCGAACCGTTGGCGCAAATTGCGGCTGCGTTATACAACGTCGCCTCGTCGCTATCGATGAAACCAACGACAGCAACCGTCGATGTCGTCATTGCCGCAAATTCGTCAAGCGCAACTCGTTGGTCGCGTATGAATCGTGGCTTCAGCAGGAGATCCTCGGGTGGGTAACCGGTGACGCTGAGTTCGCCGTAGGCGACGATGCCGCACTGCAATTCGACCGCTTGCGTGTAGGCGCCGATGATCGCATCGAGATTGCTCTGAAGCGCACCAACTGTGGGATTGAGTTGTGCGAGCGCGACTCGAATGTTCACCATCAGCAGGCTAACGAGCGCATCGTTGAGAGAGGAGGCTGAGCAAATTCCGGTCCGCCGCTTGGGGCGGGTGGGGCGCTGCGGAGTTTGATCAGAGTCCGACTGCGTCGAAGGCTTGTGAGAGGTCGCCGACGCGAACGAGATCGAGTTGTGAGTGAGCGTCTGGCGACCGAACCGGTGCGATAACACGATCGAATCCGAGTCGGAGCGCTTCGCTGTATCGGCGTTCTGGCTGTGCAACTTGCCGGATCTCGCCACCAAGCCCAACTTCACCGAAGGCGGCAACATCGGGCGGAATCGGCCGACCGGCGATCGCAGATCCGATGGCAAGTGCAAGAGGCAGGTCGAGCCCAGGCTCGGTGATTTTTACGCCACCAACGACCGAAACGTAAATGTCGAGCGAGGCTGTCGGCAGATTGCAGTGACGTGCGAGCACCGCAAGGACCATCGAGAGGCGTGCCGGATCGAGCCCTTGCGCGTTTCGGCGTCCGGGAACGCCTGGCGTTGTTTGCACGGCGAGGGCTTGGAGTTCGACGACGAGCGGTCGCTTGCCCTCAAGAGTTGGCACGACGACTGATCCAGCGACGTGCGTTCGGCGGTCGGCAAGAAAAAGTTGGCTTGGGTCTTCGACCCCGATGAGGCCATCGCTCGTCATTTCGAAAACGCTGACATCGTTCGTTGCACCAAACCGGTGTTTGATTGCGCGAACGAGTCGGAGCGAATGATGTCGATCACCTTCAAAACTCACCACGGTGTCGACGAGGTGCTCGAGAACGCGAGGACCAGCAAGGTCACCTTCTTTTGTGACGTGACCGACGAGCACAAATGGAATGGAATGGCGTTTTGCAAGATGAACGAGGAATTGTGTCGAGGAGCGAACTTGGGCGACAGAACCTGGTGTGGAGCCCACGAGCGGGTCGCTAATCATTTGGATGCTGTCAACGATGACAAGCGATGGGTTGGTTGTTGCGACTGCTTCGGCGATGTCGCCGAGGCCACTCTCTGCGAGCAGCCAGACATCGGATCGGATCGCTCGAAGTCGATCAGCGCGCTGACGCACCTGTCGCGCGCTCTCTTCAGCGCAGACGTAGAGGACCGATCCGGTCCACTCTCGGGCGACCTGAAGTAACAAGGTGCTCTTGCCGATGCCGGGCTCACCACCCACGAGCGTGACCGAACCTGGGACGAGACCGCCTCCGAGAAGTGTGTCGAGTTGCTCAACACCGGTCGGTAGGGGATTCCCTGTTTCACTCACGACCGCATCGAGCGCCTCAATCTCTGAGCGCTCGCCACTTCTTGGTCTCGTCGTGCTTGGACTCGTCGTGTCGATTGGTACGCCGGTGCTTGTCGTCTCTTCTACGAGCGAGTTCCATTCGCCGCATCCGGTGCACTGGCCAGTCCACTTTGGGTGATGTGTACCGCATTCACGGCACACGTGGGAGGTTCGAACTTTGCTCACCCACATAGTCTGGCGCACGGGTGTCACTCCGCCGATAGGGTCATCGACATGGCTACTCCATTTCCTCTCTTCGACGGTTCCGCTCCACGACAGCAGTCATTCTCGGAGCCACCGGAAATGGGAATTGACTCGACGAAGCGTTACACCGCGACGATGAAGGTGTCGATTGCAGGTGAAGACGCCGGCGAACTCATCATCGCGCTCGACGCGGTGAACGCGCCGCTGACCGTCAATAACTTCGTATTTCTCGCGCTCCACAAATACTTCGATGGCATCATTTTCCACCGGATCATCAATGGATTCGTGTGCCAAGGCGGTGACCCGACGGGTTCGGGGCGGGGTGGTCCCGGTTACCGATTTGCCGATGAGCTTCCGAAGCCCGGTCAATACCAACTCGGCTCACTTGCAATGGCAAATGCGGGTCCAAACACGAACGGCAGTCAGTTCTTCCTGATCAGTGGTCCGAGCGGAGTGCAACTTCCCCCGCTCTACAGCCTGTTTGGTCAAACGGTGAAAGGTCTCGAACTTGTGGACCGCATGCAGCGTGTCGAAACTGGAGCCGGCGACCGACCGAACGATGATGTCGTCATCACGTCGGTGACAATTGCCGTCGCTGACTGACGTCGCCCTCGCCCTCGATTGACCTATGGCACCCCGGCGTCTTTCGGTTCACGAGGCTCGACGCGTCGCTCTTGCCGCCCAAGGGTTTGGTCGACCGCGCCCATCTGGACGTGTTGACCGTCGTCATTTCAGACGGGCCCTCGACGACATGGGGCTCATTCAGATCGACTCGGTCAACGTGCTTGTACGCAGCCAGGAACTTCCGCTCTTTGCACGTCTTGGCCCACATCCGCGCACCCTGATTGATGACGCGACCCGCGACGGTGAGTTGTTCGAGTACTGGGTTCACGTCGCAAGTCATATGCCAACGAAACATCACCACCTCATGCGCTGGAAGATGAGCCGAGATCATTCTTGGAAAGACGTCAACGCAATTGCGCGTGAGCGACCCGAATTTGTTCGAGAAGTGCTCGAGAGACTGCGGCGCGATGGTCCTCTCACATCGGCGGATCTTTCGCAGCGCCAGGGGCCAAAAGGACAATGGTGGGACTGGGACGCGGGCAAAACGGTGCTCGAATACTTGTTTTGGAAAGGGCAAGTGTCGGTGACCCGTCGTGCAGGCGACTTCGCCCGCCTCTACGACCTTGCAGAACGCATCATTCCACCTGAGGTGTTGGCGGTACCGACACCTACCGAAGCAGAGGCTCGGCGTGAACTCACGTTGCTCGCGATTCGTCACCTCGGCGTCGGGACGCTTGCTGATATCGCCGATTACCACCGCCAGCGACTCGGTGACATTCGCGGAATCGTCACCGATCTGGTTCGCGAGGGGCTAGTCGACACCGTCGACGTTGACGGATGGGATCAACCTGCATTCATGTCACGCGATGCATCTCGACCTCGGTCGATCGAAGCACGCGCGCTGCTCACGCCGTTTGACCCTGTCGTGTGGTTTCGAGAACGTGACGAGCGCCTGTTTCAGTTTCGGTATCGGATCGAGATCTACACCCCTGCACCCCGGCGGACATTCGGCTACTACGTGTTGCCATTCCTCCTGGGTGATCGTCTCGTCGGGCGGTTTGATCTCAAGGCCGATCGTCATTCAGGGAAACTCCTGGTGCAGGCATCGTGGATTGAACCGGACGACGACACGCCTGTTCGCCGAGCCGAGGTCGCGACAGAGGCGTCGGAAGAACTCCGGCTCATGGCCGACTGGCTTGGTCTTGGTTCGGTTGAGGTCATCGACCGAGGCGACCTTGCGGCGTCGATGCGCCGAGCCCTTCGCTGATGAGGCAGCAGGGGGTCATTCAGCCGACGGCTGCGTTGGTTGTAGCGCCCAACGAATCGTCCGAGTAACGAGTTCGGCGGCTGGGCGTATCGCAAAGGCTTCTGAGACGGGAAGCCACGGAATGCGAAGTTCTCGACGTGCCCAAAGCGGCAGTAGCGATGCGCCCGCAGCGGCAAGCACTCCGTAGGCGGGACGTGACGAAAGCGGAAGCGGCGGCTCGATGAGCAAATATTTCGCTGCGTCGCGCGCATCTGATGTCGCCGCTAATTCGGGCCGAAACGTCTCGAGCAGTTCCTCGACTTCACGAACTGACGATGGCACCTCATTCGCCCCGAGTCGTCGTGCAATCGATCCGGACTCTTCGACGTAGCGGTTTCGTTCTTCGTCGGTGAGCTTGTCGCTGCCGTACCGATCAAAGGCACGCAGGAAACTGTCAACCTCGGCGACGTGAACCCACGACAGAAGGTGAGGGTCGTTGGCGCGGTATTCGGTTCCGTCTGCCGTAACTCCGGTGACCCGATCATGGATTGCGCGAACAGCATCGATGGAGCGTTCGGCGATGTCCGCAGGTCCAAACGTTGTGGTTGCGAGAAAGTCAGCGGTTCGCTGCAACCGTCCCCACGGGTCGTTGCGGTAGTCGGAATGTTGCGCCACGCCAGTCATGGCGAGGGGATGGAGGCTCTGAAGAAGTAGCGCCCGAATACCGCCGATGAACATCGATGCATCGAGGTGAACACGACGAATTGGCGCACCCGGCTCAAACCATCGTTCGCCCGGCGCATCGAAGAGGGCTGCGGTGCGTTCGTCAGCCTGCTCGCCGACGACCCGACCCCGAATCCGATCGGCAAGCCACGCGCGTACCTGTTCTGCAGGTTCGACGTTCTGCGGCTCCATCTGCAGATGCTCTCACGGGTGATCGGTACGATCTATATCGTGCCGCCCGAAACTGAGATCAATACGCGTTCTGACGATGCGCGAAATTCGTGGCTGCCACCCAAATGGGTCATCGCTGCGATCGGATTGTTCTGGATCTGCTCACTTTTGACCGATGTCGTCGTTGTGACATGGTCGCGAGTAACTGGTCTCGTTCTGCTCATCGTGTTGTCGCTGTTTTTCAGTCTCGCGATTGAACCAGGAACGAATTGGATGGTCCGTCGAGGCTGGAAACGAGGGCGTGCAACTCTGACGATTCTGCTCGGCGTGTTGCTTGCAGTGATCGGGTTTCTTGCCGCAATGGGAACTCTCATCGGAACTCAGATCGCTGACCTGCTCTCAAATCTCGAGGTATACGTGGGCGATACCGTCGAGCGAATCAACAACTGGTTCGGAACGTCGATCGACGCGGCCCAGGTCATTGAACAGTTCAATGATCCGAACGGTTCCGTGCAGAGCTTTATTGCTGCGCAACGTGGAGATGCGCTTCGACTCACCGGTCGAGCATTGAATGGTCTGCTTGGCACGTTCTCGGTTGTGCTGTTCACCTATTACTTCGTCGCTGATGGGCCCCGAATGCGTCGAGCAATCTGCTCGCGCTTCAAAGCCGATACGCAGGCAAAAGTCATTTCAATTTGGGAGCTCGCCATCGACAAGACCGGCGGGTACATGTATTCGCGCCTGCTGTTGAGTGCGGTTTCCGCTGTCTTCCACGGTGTCGTCTTCACTTCGGCTGGAGTGCGATCGCCGATTGCGCTTGCACTGTGGGTTGGTCTCATCAGCCAGTTCCTGCCAGTGATCGGCACCTACATCGCCGCGGTCTTACCGGTGTTGATCACCTTCCTTGATTCCCCCGTGCGAGCGCTCATCGTCTTCGGCATCATCATCGTCTATCAGCAGTTTGAGAACTACGTCATTTCGCCGCGGATTACGGCGAAGACCATGGAGCTGCATCCAGCCATCGCCTTCGGAGCGGCGTTAGCGGGTCTCGCGCTACTCGGTCCGACTGGTGCAATTCTCGCCTTGCCGGTTGCAGCGATGGCCCAGGCGATTGCGTCGGAGTCGGGTGACCGCCATCTCGTCATTGATAGCGCGCTCACCGACGACAGCGGTCGTGACGACGATGGCGACTAACGAGGCGCTGATGAGCACCTTTTCGCACGCTCCAATTGCGGTCGTCGATCGCAATGATCTCGACGAATCGATTCATTACGGCACGGTTGTCGCATTCATCGGAGGTGAAGCAACTCTGCTCGCCGGCAGAGGTGATCTGGCGATCTACCCGAGGTCGTCGTTGAAACCGTTGCAGGCAACAGCGATGGTGGAGTGCGGCCTGACGTTGACGAAACGACAACTCGCGGTTGGGTGTGCGAGTCACGATGGTTCACAAGAACATCTTGAGGTTGTTCGTTCGACACTCGCCTCCGTTGGCCTCAGTGAACACGATCTCAAAACGACGCCTGACCTTCCTCTCGATCGCGAGGAGGCAGAACGAGTGCTTGCTCGGGGCGGCGAACGAACATCACTGCAGATGAACTGTTCGGGAAAGCACGCGGCCATGTTGGCGACATGTCGACATATGGGATGTGCGACCGAGACATACCTTGATGTCGAGCATCCGCTTCAGCAGGCGATTATTTCGACGATCGAACGTTTGAGTGACGGACCCATTGCCCATGTCGGCGTTGATGGTTGCGGCGCACCGACTCACGCATTGTCAATGGAAGGGTTGGCTCGAGCGGTAGGACGGGTCGCAGACGAACGAGGCGAGGTGTGGGCTGCGATGACTGGACATCCTGACCTTGTTGGAGGACGGCTGCGACCGGTGACGTTGCTCATGCAGGCAGTTCCTGGGTTGCTTGCAAAAGACGGTGCTGAGGGTGTGATGGTTGCCGCGATGCCGGGCGGTCCGAGCGTGGTTGTGAAGGTGAGCGATGGCGCCTCGCGGGCCGCCGCAATCGTGACAGCCGCAGCCCTCCGATTGTGCGGGGTTGATGTTCCGATCGAGGTCGATCGTTCACTCGCTCCACCGGCGTTGGGCGGCGGTCGAGTCGTCGGTCAGGTACGGTCGCTGTTATGACCGCGCCGCAGTTTCTCCCTCTCGATGACGTTGTGTACGGCGAACCTCTTCAGGTAGCCGAGAACGTTCGGCGAGTGATCGCGAAGAATCCCTCGAAATTCACCTATCGCGGTACTGGCACCTACATCGTTGGACACGGTGATGTGGTCGTCATCGATCCGGGTCCTCGCCTCGACAGTCACCGCGACGCGCTTGCGGCTGCCTTAAAGGGTGAACGGGTTCGAGCAATTCTTGTGACGCACTGTCATGCCGATCACTCGCCGTTGTCGGCATGGATGAAAGAGGAGTTTGACGTTCAGACCTTCGCAACTGGACCGCACCTTACGGCGGAGGAGCCTGAAGGAATGTTTGATGGCGAGGAGGAACTCGCGGTTCCACCGGACCCATCCGATGAATCCGAAGATGATGAGAACGAAGTGAAAATGGAGGAGTCGACTGATGTTGACTTCGTGCCCGATGAAGTCGTCACTGACGGTGAGGTCGTCATTTCGCTTCCGGGCGTGACGATGCGGGCGGTGACCACTCCCGGACACACCGCAAACCATTGCTGCTACACCATCGATGAAGACAGCGCGCTGTTCACTGGGGACCACGTCATGGGATGGAGCACGACTGTCGTTTCACCTCCAGACGGGTCGATGTCTGCATATATCGACTCTCTGCACAAGGTGGCATCCCGGGCTGACGCAGTGTTGTGGCCGACGCATGGGCCGCAGCGCACTGATGGTGCGAGTTACACGAGGGCGCTTGTCGATCACCGTATGCAGCGCGAACAGCAAGTTATTGATTTCCTCGGTGAACGTGGACCATCGACGGTTCCAGAGATTGTCCGGGTGCTGTACGCGCAGGTCAACCCTCAGTTGCATCGACCGGCAGCGCGTTCGGTGCTGTCACATCTCATCAAACTTGTTGAGGAGGGTCGAGTGAGTGTTGCCGACGGAGGACCGATCAAGATTTCGGCGCGGTTCGCCCGATAAACCTTGCCGTCGGACGATTGCGTGCGGCGGTCGTATGTGTGTGCGATGTCAGGAACGGCGAGTTGGTACGTGAGACGACAACACTCCGGCGTGTTCGAGTTCAGTGAGTTCGCTGTCCGAGAGGCCAAGTAGTTCGCTGAGTACCCGGTGATTGTCCTCGCCGCGATAGCGGGGTTCGCCATGAATTCCGACATCTGGTCCGGCACTGAACGTCCACGGCGCCTGGGGGATTCGAACGGTTCCTGTTCCGCGGTCGGAGACTTCAACGATCGCGCCTGTTTCTTCTGCCCACTCTGACTCGGCGAATTCTCGAACGGTTCGAAGTTGGCCGACGGCCAAATTGTGCTGAGACAGAATGCGCTCGTAGGACTCGGCATCGGGAATGGTGACCGCGTGTTCAGCGAGCATCGCATTGATCTCAGTGAGATGTTTCGCTCTACTCGCAACATCGACAAATCTGGGATCAGCAATCGCGTCCTCACGCCCGATAGCGCGCATGAAGAATTCGAAGGTGCCGGCTTCGGCAGGGTGACCGCTCACAATGATCGAGGATCCGTCGCCAAGTTGGAGCACCTGGTAGTCACCTGGCTGGAAGGAACGAATAACGCCTTCGGGTACCGGTTCGTCCCACAACGCGTCGTGGGTGTGCTCATTGACGTACAGCATGGTTTGCGCCATCGTGATTTCGACTCGTTGGCCTGTGCCGGTGACGTGTCGTTGGTGAAGCGCGGCGAGAACGCCGACGGTGAGTTCGAGAGCCGTGTACACGTCGGCGTGTGAGTGCCGGTCGTTGAAGTACCTTCCATCGCGCGCGTCGCCCTGTGATCGAATGAGGCCGGTTTCTGCGCCGATGACTGGCGCGTACGCGCGTCGCCCCTCCCAGGAAGTTCCTGACCCGTACCCATTGGAGGACGCGTAGACGAGTTCGGGTCGGAGGTCCGAAAGAGTGTCATAGCCAAGTCCGAGACGGTCCATAACACCTGGCCGGAAGTTCTCGATGAGCACATCGGCATGTTGCACGAGTTGCAACACAATCTGGGTCGCTTCAGGATGGCTGAGGTCGAGCGAGATGTTGTCTTTGCCAGTGTTCTGCTGCGCGAAATAACTTGAAATGGAGTTTCTTCGCGGGTAGCAGAATCGCGTGAGATCACCAGCCGGCGGTTCGATTTTGATGACCCGTGCGCCAAGGTCGGAGAGCGCTCGGCCACAGTGAGGTCCTGCGAGCACACGCGAAAAGTCGAGAACGACAATGCCATCAAGTGGAGCGGTCATCACTTCATCCTGCCTGATCGCAGGCCGATGACGGGAGTCAGATGGGAGTGGGCCGAGGGTCAGGCGGCTGGTGCCCACACGGGGGCAATGAGGTTGATACCGCCGCCGTTGCTGAATGCCCACGCAATGACGAGAAGACCGCCGATGAGCGCAAGGTTCTTTAGGAAGTGGGACTGATCGGTGGCTCGCGCTTGCTCATCTTCGAGCGTCCAGAAATTGTGGAGCGTGATCGTGATGATGAGCATGAGCAATGCGGAGAGCAGCGCGGCAAGATCGCCAAGTGCGCCAAGGACGATGCCGACCGCACCCAACAACATGCAGATGCCGCTCACACGCACTGCGAGCGCTGCGGACGGAATCTTTTTGAACTCGGCGTACTTCACCGGACGTTCTTTAGTGAGGTGTGCGACGCCATTCGTCACCATGACGATGACGACGAGCACGCGGCCGATGAAGAAAATGATGTCACTCATAACGCGAACCTTACGAAATCGACGTACACATTTTGTGGATGTCAAACAAAAACGCAGACCTTGCAGAGTTAGATGCCGTCTGCCGCATCATCAACCGACGCATCGGCTGTGGTAGCGGCAGCTCGCGCCGCAACGAGGCGGGCAAATACTGCAGGTGGCTCACGCCACGGATCTGCTTTCTTATTGATCGCCGCCCAGACTCGTTCTGGCGTACACGGCATGTCGATATGGCGAACTCCGAGATGTCGGACAGCATCGATGACGGCATTTTGGATCGCTGGTGTACTTCCAATCGTCGATGCCTCGCCGATTCCTTTTGCGCCAAGCGGATTCAGCGGACTCGCGGTCTCAGTTGAGTGCACCTCGAAATGCAGCATCTCCGACGCGGCGGGGAGCGCGTAGTCAGCGAAGTTTCCGGTGAGCGGATTGCCATCACCATCGAAACGGACTTCTTCATACAGCGCTTGACCAATACCTGATGCGATACCGCCGTGCTGTTGACCTTCGACGATGACCGGGTTGAGAACTGTGCCGCAGTCATCGACTGCGATATGTCGCAGCAACGTGACCCGTCCAGTTTCGGTGTCGACCTCAACGACTGAGATATGTGCACCAAACGGGAAAGACGCACCTGGTTGCGCGAAGACATGGTCGGCGGCAAGTTCCTCGTGTGACTGTTCGGCATTGCCCGCAAGGTCAGCCCAACTCACTGCCGACGAGGGGACGCCAGCGACGTGGAAGGCCCCTCGAGCAGCATCGAGCACAACGTCGTCGCGACTCGCTTCGAGCATCTGCGCTGCTCGCTCGCGTGCGCTGTTGATGAGCGACTCGCTCGCACCGGCGACCGCCGAGCCGCCGAGCTGAAGGGATCGTGACCCACCGGTGCCGCCACCACGGGGCACGAGGTCGGTGTCGCCGTCGACATGACGGATGCGATGAACCGGAATGCCAGTCGATGCAGAGACGATCATTGCGTAGGAAGTTGCGTGACCCTGCCCGTGTGCGGCGGTGCCAGCGGCGACCGTCGCCGAGCCATCCGGGTGCACCGTGACCGACGCGTATTCCTCAGGACCGCCGCCCGCAGTGATTTCGACATAGCAGGCGAGGCCGATTCCAAGTTGGGCACGATCGTTGCGCTCTCTGCGCGCGCGCTGCTCGCTACGGAGGTCGTCATACCCGGCATGTGCGACGACAGTCTTCAAGGCATGGGCGTACCGTCCCGAGTCGTAGGTGTTGCCGGTGGGGGTCCGATAGGGGAAGGCGTCTTCAGGAATGAAATTGCGCAACCGAAGTTCGACAGGGTCAATGTCGAGTTCGTGCGCCGCCTGATCCATGAGACGTTCAATCATTGCTGTCGCCTCAGGGCGACCCGCACCGCGATACGCGCCGACGCAGGTGGTGTTGGTCGCAGTGCTGATTGCGTGTACTTGGAATGCCGGCACGTTGTAGGTACCTGGCGACATGCGTCGGGTGCCGCCGACGAGTGCAGCGCCGATTGTGGGGTACGCACCAGCATCTCCGAGCACGTGACATCGAAGCCCGGTGAGTCGGCCCTCGGTGTCGAAGCCGGCTTCAGCCCACTGCACCTGAGCCCGTCCGTGGGGCATTGTCAACATGTCTTCCGAACGCGACGGCGCCCAGAGCACTGGTGCTCCAAGGTGGCGCGCTGCTGCCGCGATGGCGGTGTACTCGTGATGAAGGCCCGCTTTCCCGCCGAATCCACCGCCAACCTTTGGTGTGCGAACCCGTACGCGCGACGTGTCGAGCCCGAGCACCTTGGCGATCTGGTCTCTTAGCAAATGGGGCATTTGGGTCGAGGCCCAAAGCGTGAGATCGTGGTCTGCGCTCTGCGGTTCGGCCAGGCACGCGTCTGGCTCCATCGATGCAACGACGACACGTTGGTTGACATAGGTGCCACGCACGACCGTTGATGAAAGTGACTCGAGGTCGATGAGCGGGTCGGAGTTGTCGACAAATGCGACGTTGCCGTCATCGCCGTCGTAAAGGTGCGGTGCATCCGATGACACCGCTGCTTCGATATCGGTTGTGCAGTCGATTGGCTCGATATCTGCCCAGACAAGTTGGGCAGCATCAACCGCTGCTGTTCGAGTCGTGGCAATGACGAGTGCGATCGGTTCACCGACGAAGCGCACACGCGACTCAGCGATTGGCGGTCGGGCAAATCTCGTGCCAATTTGCACGAAACCGTGGTGTGGCTCGATGCCGAGCTCGGTTCGAAGGGTGGCTCCCGTGATGACAGCGCGGACTCCGGGCACCGCCTGCGCGTCGGCGATATGAACGGCGCCGAGTGTTCCATGTGCGATTGGTGAGGGTACGAAAACAGCATGCAAGGCGTTGGCGACGACGTGATGAGGAAGATCGGCGGTGTAGTTGCCGCCGCCGATGAGTAGTTCAGGGTCTTCGGTGCGCAGTACGCGTGTGCCAAGTATTGAGCCATGCACCTCGGTGGGATCCCCGTCATGTGTCATGCCACGACCGTAGTGTGCTCACCGTGCGTCGGCCGATTCCCTTGTACCTCGTGAGTTTCGTTGTCACCGGTGTGGCGCTCACGCTCATCGGGCCTTCGCTCGATGAACTTCGCGATCGCACGGGGGCATCGATTTCAGGGATCGGTTCGTTGTTCATCGCCCTTCAACTCGGATTCGTTGCGGGAGCGATCGCTGGCGGACGTCTTCTCGATCGATTTAACGGTCATCGTGTCTACGCACTCGGTTTTGGAATTGTCGCGGTTTCGATGGCTTCGATACCGCTACTGAATTCTGTGCTTTCACTCCTGATCGCCATGGCGTTGATCGGGGCGGCAACCGCAATGAGTGATGTGGCGGCGAATACGTTGCTGATGTGGCACCTTGGTGCGGACGTCGGTCGAACAATGAATGTGCTGCACCTATGTTTCGGCATTGGCGCGCTGGCGACACCGCTTATCGTGTCTTTCGGCGTCAACGTTGCCGCCCTCTCGGGTGCGGCTGGTGCGCTCCTTATGGCAGTGTGGGCTCTTGGAGTGCCTGCACCAACGGCCCCCAGCGAACGGCGCGCTGAACAATCGACGGCGACGCGGCTCATTCTCTTTTCTGCGGCAGCGTTCTTTGTCCTTTACGTCGGCGTTGAAATTGGTTTCGCGGGTTGGATTCACACGTACTCGGGGGAAATAGGTTTCTCGTCCTCACACCAGACGTGGGTGACGAGCACCTTTTGGATTTCATTTACGGTCGGACGCCTCGTATCTGCGGTTGTGACCGGGCGCTTCCGTCCGAAAGTCATCATCGTTGCAGCAATGGTGCTTGCGATCGTTGCCGCTGCAGTGCTCGTCGTCGCCAATGGGTCGCCGAGTGGCGTATGGATTGGCACCGCAGCGATCGGTCTTGCGACCGCGCCACAGTTCCCTGTGATGATGGCTTACCTTGAGCGCCGCGTGAAACTGTCCGGGTCGGACACGTCATGGTTTATGACAGCGGCCGGTGTCGGCGGTTTTGCATTTCCGTATGTGATCGGCCAATTTCTTGACTCGATTGGAACGGTCATGTTTCCGTGGGTGGTACTCGTGCTCGCCTGCGCAACACTCGGCATGTTCGCCAGAGTGAATTCTGTGCTCGGCGGTTGAGACTCAGTGCTCGTGATGAGTGCTGTTTTCAACCACACGTGCCGCCACGACAGGCAGCATTTTGACTGCGACCATCGGCGCGTCATGCAACATGCCACCAAATGACCGTCCGTCGAGGTGAAGCAGTTTGACATCGGTCGTTGCCGTCACCGTCGCGTCGCGACGGGCGTGGGTGAGAATTGCCATTTCACCAGCAAACCCGCCCGGGCCAATGTTGGCGATATGTGCTCCGGCTCGGGTGACCTCGACCGTGCCTTCAACGACGACGAACATTTCGTGGGCAGCGGCACCTTCGGTGATGAGCACTGTTCCAGCCGAAACCTTGAGCTCTGTCGTAATTGATGCAACTGCATCGAGTTCGTCTTGGTCGAGGCCTGCGAAAAGCGGGACGGACTCGAGATGCTTGTGATATGCGTGCGCCATCGTTGTTTCTCCCTGTGTTCCACGGAATTACCGGTGTGTTGATGTCACCATATACGACGAGCGGGGAGCAAAAGTTGTCGTCCGAAGGTCGAGCCACGCGCCGCCTGAGCCAAAGGACCTCGATGTGCTGAGCACTCATGCCGTAGCGGCGGCAAGATGGATGTCGTGAGGCGAGAGGTGGGGGCACATCGGCTATTTGATCGGTATGTCATCGTTGACTGGAGCGCACATTCATCGCCGAAGCGCGGCCGTGATTCCATTTGGATTGCCGTAGTCGACGGCAGTGGATCGGTCGCCCATCTTTCAAATCCGTCGACGCGCCACATAGCAATCGAGCAAATCGGCAGATTGCTCGGCGATGCCGACGAACGTGTTCTTATCGGCTGGGACTTTTCGTTTGGCTACCCTGCGCCGTTCGCTTCGGCGCTGACCGGAAGGCGCGGCGCCGCATGGAGCGACGTCTGGCGTTGGTTCCACGATGAAGTGACCGACGAGGCGAACAATGCGAATGACCGATTCATCGGTGCGAGAAGGTTGAACCAGTCGCTTGCTGCGGCGGGGCATGGAAGGCCGTTCTGGGGATTTCCCGGAAATATGTCGATTTCCGGCGTGCCACGAACGCGCCCGCAGAATTACGGGTCATTCGACGAGTTCCGGCTTACCGAACATCGCGTCCGATCGCATGGTCATCGACCGTTTAGTTCTTGGCAACTTGCGTATCCGGGAAGCGTTGGAAGTCAGATGATGCTTGGCATGCATTGGCTGATGAAGGTGAAAGGCGATGACATGTGGAACCGCCCGATTCAGATCTGGCCGTTTGAGACTGGAATCGGACCGGGCTCCGGTGTCGTGCCAAAAGGAACTGTGCTCTGTGCCGAGGTATGGCCGAGCATGTTTCACATCGATCGTTCTCGGCACGAGGTGACCGACGCGGCGCAGGTGCTTTCGGTTGCGAACCATCTTGCGCAAGTTGATCTCTCCGGCGAACTTGAGAAATGGTTCGACCCGGCGCTCACTGATCGTGAACGCCGGGTCGTGCTCCGTGAAGAGGGGTGGACGCTCGGTGTGGTGTAGGAGTCTGTTCGACTCAGCAGGAACCCCAGGCCGAACGCTGGCGCATCGCTGCCGTCCCGAGATCTCGAGCGCTCCAGGTGCCCCAATCGGCATTTGAGACGAACGCGTCAGCCGGGTGCACGTCATGTGCGTCGTACCACAGGTGACCACCGCAATGGGTTTTTGTGCTGCGGACGATGACGTCGAACTCATCTCCGTAGAGACCGGAAAGTTGAACTTTGCCGTTCGAGTCGGTGAGACCTGCGTACACCTCGCCATCGACAAGCGAGATTGCGTAGACGGTGGCCTTGGCAATTGGCGCTGAGGTGCGCACATCGACGAGACGAAGCGTCATCGTTTGGTCGGACGGGAACTCGGGTGCTGCGCTAACCGTGCCGACGCAGGCGATGGTGCTGAGCGCGGCGATCGTGGTTCCGAGAAGTGTGCGGATTGCTTTCATTGGATTCTCCCTTTCTTTCGTGGAACCGGTTGTTCCATCTGCTCGACAAGAGCGCGTCACACCGGAGATCTCGCGAAAATTCAGAAAAATTTTTTCGGATAACCCAGCCCTCCCTATGGGCTGAATATTCCGGGGCCTTGAAGCCGCTCACCGCACTACGTTCACCCAGTTGACCACGAGCGGGAGGTGAGATGGCGATTGTTCAACCGTTGAACAGGCACCGTCACGCAGTTCAAGGAGTCACGTCGGTCGTCCTCGCCACGATCCTGCTACTCGCTCCGGGGGTTGCCGGCGAACCACCGCTGCGCGGGATGCTGTATCGGCTCGCAGGCGACGGCTCCGTGGCGACCGGACTGCCACTTGCGATGTTCCTCGGCCGTGGGTTGGCGGCGATCATGCTGCTTACGGTCGGCGCTTGGCAGGTGCGCACGGCATGGCGCTCCTGGCG
>JALRBS010000174.1 GCA_023262325.1 Ilumatobacteraceae bacterium
GAGCGCGACTGCCGATGCGAGGAGACCTTTCATCCCGTCGAGCACGAACACCCAGACTCCTTTTTTCCAACCGAGATTTCGCGTGATGTTTGCTGCTCCGGGGTTGCCTGAACCGACCGACGTGATGTCGACGCCTGCGGCACGAGCAACGAGAATTGCGCTTGGGAAGGTTCCGAGCAGATATGCAGCAACGATAAGTGCAGCGGCGATTGCCGGATTCATCGGTTACCGACGTCCGAGTGTGACTGGAATCGGTCGAGAATGATCGCCCAGAGGTCGGGGAATAGAGCCGGCTGAGGCAAGCGCGTGGAGACCCTCTCCACCGACGCACTCGGGGTCGGGACCATCGAGAGGGATACCAGTAAAGAACTTTGCCGCCATGCAGCCGCCCTGACATGCATCCCAGGCGCCGCATGACGCGCACGCACCAGGAGACTGTGGCTCACGTAGCCCGACGAACAATTCGCTCGTTTTCCAGACGTGTGCAAATCCACCTTCATTGCGTACGTTGCCGGCGAGGAACTCGTCGTGAATCACGAACGGGCAGGCGTATACATCTCCGATCGGGTCGATGAGGCACACGACGCGACCCGCACCACACAGATTGAGCCCCGGCAGCGATTCACCAAGCGCATTGAGGTGGAAGAACGAGTCGCCTGTCAGCACTCGCTCTCCCTTCGCGAGAAGCCATTCGTAGAGTTCTCGTTGCTGCGTCATAGTCGGATGAAGTGCATGCCACGAGTCGACGCCTCGCCCCGAAGGTCGGAGGCGGGTGATGCGCAACTGGGCACCAAAATCGTCCGCGAGCTGCTGAAATGCGTCGAGTTGGCTGACGTTGTGACGGGTCATGACAACAGAAATTTTGAACTCTCCGAACGACGCGTCGCGAAGGTGTCGCATCGCCGTGAGAGCAGTGTCAAATGAGCCGATACCGCGCACTGCGTCATTCGTCGCAGCATCGGCGCCATCAAGACTGATTTGAATATCGAGATAGTCCATTCGCGCAAGGCGCTGTGCGGCGGCTTCATCGATAAAGGCGCCATTGGTCGAGAACTTGACCCCAACGCCCTGTTGAGTCGCGTAGTCAACGATGTCAAAGAAGTCTCGCCGGATCATCGGTTCACCGCCGCCGAGATTGACGTAGAACACCTGCATCGCTCTCAGTTCATCGACAACGGCAAATGCCTCTGAGGTGGACAACTCGCGCGGGTCGCGACGTCCGGAGGACGAGAGGCAATGGATGCAGGCGAGATTGCAGGCGTACGTGAGCTCCCAAGTGATGCAGATTGGGGCATCCAACCCAGCTTTCATGTGGTCAGTGAGTTTCGTCATCGCTCAATCACTACGTTGGATTCGACAAGGGAGCAGATCGCTGAGTCGTACGCCGGCCAACGATCCTCGTCGATGCCGAGTGCGTTGAGAGTCGATCGCAGACTTGGGAAGTTGGCAAGTTGCTCGACCACCGTGACGATCGTCGGATGCTTGAGAAAGACGAGCCGCCGATTGTCGTAGTGGTAGGCGAGCGCGCCAAACGGTTCGGGTCGTAACGCGACAGATGGGTGAAGCGCAAGCGCAGTGTCAAGCACGGGCGAATGCCGAACTCAGTACACGCCGCACATTCCGTCGATAGAAATTTCCTCGACGAGTTCCAATTCGGATGTTTGTTGAGCGTCGTCAGCCTCGCTGGCACGCACCTCTTCCACCTGGAGTTCATCAGTTGGGTTCATGCCGCGATCGTACATCGTGCGGTGCCCGCTGTGGCTCTCGAGGCGTTCGCTGACTACTGTTCGAGGAAGTGCTTCCCGGGTTCGCGGCGGGTCTCGAGCGGCTCTCCACCGAGAGCGAGCTGGCGCTGGTTGCCATCGAGCGGTGGCTCGAGGCGTCGCTCGGTCCGGTCACCCGCCGCCGCTGGAGTCGATCGAATACGACGCCGACCGCAGCGGTCTGTCGCTGACCATGTTTGCGTCGCAGCTCTACGAGGACCGAGTTGATCGCGGCTTTGCGGTGTTCATCGTCGACCATGTCCGCGCTGTCGATGACCAAGGCAACCCACTTTCCTTGGCGCAGGAGATGCGCATGGGGGCTCGCCCCTACTTCGTGCGCATCGCGCCGGACAACCTGATTGCCTGCGACACGCAGGTGGTGGACGGGCGCGAGAGCGTCGTGCACCTGCGCTACAAGGAGCTGGCCTATCGCAGCAACCCGGACTACAGCCAGGTCACCGTCGAGCGGATCTGGGTGTGGAACCTCGACACAGTCGAGCTGTGGGAGAAGGAACTGGCCACGACGAGCCAAGACCCTGTGGAGCAGGTCCGGCTACAGAACAGCAGCCGCTATGGGCACACGCTGATCAGCACCAGGCCGCACGGCTACCCGGCTGGCGGGCTCCCGATCGTGCTGGTCGGCAAGCTGTGGC
>JALRBS010000165.1 GCA_023262325.1 Ilumatobacteraceae bacterium
GCATCCACTTGATGGCCTACCGCTTCCGACCGCTTCAAGTTCGTCGTATAAGGCCGTGTGCGAGAAATCTGCATCGAGCACGGCAGCACCAAATTCAAACGGCAGCCACACATGGTCGAACGCGATCGGGCAGCCATTGGCGTGGCGCACGCGGCTCAGTTCGACGAGGGTGCTGTCACCAGAAAGTTCAAGTTGTTGAGCCGCATGTTCATTCACGCAGGTGCCCAAGCGGACGACATCGCTGTTCTGCGTGCACCCCGCCTCCTCGACGACATGAAACAGGCTGTACAACGCGCCGAGAGTCTGAGCGACCGTGCCCTCATCAACTGAGGTACCGATACCGCGGGACCGACGAACGATTCCGTCGTATCCCAGTTGAGCGACCGCGTGACGTGCGGTGTGTCGACTGACACCATACGACTCCATAAGTTCGCGGTCCGTCGGAAATCGCGTTGCAAACTCGCCGCCGTCGAGTCGTGCGCGAAGAATCGACTCGAGCTGGTTCCAGAGCGGAACCGAACTCGAACGATCAAGCTGAAGACTCATCGCACGCTCCAGAACATTGCGCCACGAACCGTTCGCGGCGTCATTTCAGTCACCAAGAAAGTATGCCTCGGGAACGGGCTTCAATGGCCGGGCGTACCACATCGGGCGACGAAGTCCATTTGGTCCAGGTGCCGGTCTCGTTTTAGAGAGCCAGTCGAGATACGCCTCGCGTGATTTTGCAGTATCCACAACAACGTCGCCGTATTCGTCACCTGCTTGCGCCGGGCCAACACGAACGCGCTGATGCCAACACTGCATACCAGAAATCGGGTCAGGCTGAACGGCGAACGTCAGGTTTTGGTGAACGCCGGTGTCGTTCCACCAGATACGACTCGTATCTGGATCAGCGGACTCGTACGCCTCAATTCCCTTCTTCTTACGAAGCGTCCACGATGAACCATTGTTCGAGATGTCGGCGAGACCCGCACCAAATGAACGCGCCTTGTCCTCTTCAAGGCGCCAACGTCCCATATGGTGCGAAGCGGCGACAACGCCCGGACGGATTCCCTCGGTTCGCCATGAAGAGATCACGAAGTGTCCGATTCGCGTGGTGATGCGAACGAGACCGTTCTCCTCGATGCCGAGCTTTTCTGCGTCGCTCGGATGAATCCACAGTGGGTGACGGTGAGAAATCTCGTTGAGCCACTTCGAGTTCGCCGATCGCGTATGAATCAGCGTTGGAATTCTGAATGTGGGCAGAAGTACACGCTCGTCGCCCTCGATGTCGAGGTCTTCCCAATGCACGTGGCTGGGAATCCACTTTGGTGTCGCGTATTCTGGCCAGCCCCAGTCCCGCAGGGTCGTCGAAAACAGCTCGAGCTTTTTCGATGGGGTCGGGAAACCTTCCTTGAGCTCGCCGCCAACTTCAATGGCGGGGCTGCCATCTCCGAGTTTTGCAAGGTGGAGACCCGCGAGCGACTCGCGTTGACCATCCCAAGTGCCCTCGGTACCAGGCTTGCGGAACACGCCGGATTCGTCTTTGACGCATCCCTCGACAGCCGAGGGGTCGACCGGTCGTTCGTAGGGACGATACGGGTCCCCAGGCACGTCGTACGCGCCTCGGTCACGCATGAAGTCGAGAGGGGTCTGACCGGCGGCAGCGGCGGCCTCGGCGAGTCCTGGCACGCTGTCGGCAAACATCCGTCCGTAGTACTCATCGATGCCCATCGGGAATCCGGGGCGCTCGTCACTCTCAAAATACTGACGAATTCCGAGCGAACCGTCTGGGTCGATACGCCATGAAAGGTCGATCCAGAACTCGTTCTCTTCCCAGACCTCGCCCACGTTGAATTCGTGCGTTCGACTGTCAGCGTCGACCTGTTCACCGTTGAGTTCTGCGTAACGACGCATGACCGGCTGGCGGAACCCGATCCAGCGTCCAGCATGAGTTTCGTAACTTGCAATGTCGTGACGCTCAGAGCCGAGTCCCATCGGCAAGACGTAGTCAGCGAACCATGAGGTTTCTGACCAGGTTGGGGTCAGCGCGACGTGGCAGCCGACTTTCTCTGGATCTTTCAGGGCTTCGAGCCACGAGAATCCATCCGGGTTCGTCCAGATCGGGTTGTACACACGGGTGAAGTAGGTGTCGAGTTTGCCGCGTCCTTCGTTAAGGAAGTGCGGGAGCAGAATCGAGAGCTCGTGGTAGGCGAGTGGATACTCGACCGGCCAATTGAGTTCGTTCCATTCACGAATCGGCTGTCCGCCCTTTGGTGGCGCCGGCGTGAATTTGTTCCATCCGTTTCCGCTGGTACCCCCGGGGGTGCCAACTGAACCGGTGAGCACGTTGATGAAGAACAAACAACGTGCAACCTGCCAGCCGCCAAGGTTGCCGGCTCCGGCTGACCGCCAGTTGTGCGAAGCAAATTTCGTCATGTGCTTACCGATGAGCGCTGCGATCTCGCGCAGATCGTCACCAGACACTCCACAAACATGTTCGGCTCGCTCAATGGTGTATTCGGCATACTCGTCAAGCAAAGCTTGTTCAAGCGACTCAAATTCGCACGGCAAATCTGGGCGAGTCTCAGAAAGGTACGTTTCCCAGTTCACCCAGCGACGCACGAAGCCTCGGTCCCATGTGCCGTTCTCGAGAAGCAGGCGAGCAATCGCGAGAACCATGAACGCCTCGGTTCCTGGCCACGGTGCAAGCCAATAGTCGGCCTTCGCTCCGGTATTCGACAGTCGTGGGTCGACACAAATGATCTTCGCGCCGTTCGCTTGACCTTCCATGATGCGCTGTGCATGAGGGTTGAAGTAGTGACCAGCCTCAAGGTGCGATGAGATGAGGAAGATGACTTCGGCGTTTGCAAAGTCCGAGGATGGCCGATCGAGGCCCATCCAAGATTGGTATCCAATACGAGCATTCGATGAGCAGATATTGGTGTGCGAGTTGTGCCCGTCGACCCCCCATGCTGACAGCACGCGCTCGGTGTAACCATCCTCGCCGGGGCGACCAACGTGGTACATGACCTCGTTGCCACGACCTTCAGTGATGGCGGTGCGAATACGAGAGCCGATCTCGCTGAGCGCGTCCTCCCACGAAATTCGTTCCCATTGACCAGAACCTCGTTCGCCGACCCGACGAAGCGGATACAAAATGCGCTCCGGATCGGTGACCTGATTAATTGTTGCTGGACCCTTTGCACAGTTTCGCCCGCGGCTTGCCGGATGCTCGGGGTTGCCTTCGAACTTCACAACCTCGCCGGTTTCCTTATCGATAAACGCAACGAGCCCGCATGCGGCTTCGCAGTTGAAACATGTGGTGGGAACGAGCGTGTAGTGACGTTCAACTCGCTTGGGCCACGACTTTGCGTCAAGTTCGGTCCAGTCGTGCCAACGTTCGTGGGGTGGGTGATTGGTGAGCGTCATGTCATGTTCTCCGTTCAATCTTCAAGAAAGTGGCACCGATTGTCCGGCACGGACATAGGCGTCTTCGTATGCAAAGAGTCCAACGAGCGCAGTCGCGGATGCAACTGCGGTCAGCGCAGTGTTCGGTGATGAGGCGCCGAGCGTGACAGCGAGCAGCACGATCGGCACGACGAGTCCAAGTGCGACCCCGCCGAGCCAGAACTGCTTCGCGTACGCCCCACGAGTCATTTCGAGGGTCGCCAACTCAACAGATCGTGAGCCATGCGAGACGATCTCAGTGCCGATGAGGAATGTCAAAACGCCAAGCGCAGCGAGCGTCGTAATTCGGATGGCTCGAGTCTCGGGCACATCGATGACAAGGTCGAGCAATCCGTAGGCGGAGCCTCCCGCGACAACTGCTTGCGCGAGCAACGTTGGCAGCAGCAAGGGTGTCTGCCACAGATCGCGGCCCTCGCATTGACCGAACAGAAAGGCGGTGTACCCGGCGACACCCGCCGACAGCAACACGATCGGAAGGCTCAGCCACGGCAGGACCGAGTTCGCTCCGACGAGATCGAGCAATCCCCAGAGTCCCACAAGAGTTGCGAAGGCTCCAAGAATCCACGCTCCGCGCACCAGCCATGACTCGGTGTTCGACTTCGTGAGGATGTAGAGAAACCGGGAAGGCTGTTTGAGGTCGGCGATCAGCAGCACACCGGTGATTGCGGTGAACACACCGGCGACGATTGCGGGAACCACACCGGCGGCCGTCGCAGAATCGCCATGTCCAAGCAGTACAAGCAGCGCAGCGATCGCCATGACGCCGGCTGCGATGGCCTTTGTCACGAGGTATCCAGACACCTTTGACTTCCACGTCAGCGGATGGGTGGTCGTGTACGCCGTGCGGCCAATGACCTGATTGCCGCTGTGTTCGGCCATCACGGGCGTGATTGTCGGATGCGACTTCGTCGTATCGGTCCAGATCATTCCATCGTTCGCAATGCGAGTACGTGTTGGATCAAGTGCTGCTTGATCAACGCCTCGGTAGAACACTTTTGGTGCTGTGCCTTGCTCTGGAGCACGAACAGCAACTTTGTCGCGCGCAACGATCTTGCTGATCTCCGACGTCGGGTCATCGAGGTCGCCGCTGATAATTGCGTGCGTCGGGCAGACAACCACACATGCCGGCTCAAGCCCAACCTCCACTCGGTGGTTGCAGAAGTTGCACTTGTTTGCCGTATTCGTTTCAGGATTGATGTAAATCGCGTCGTAGGGACATGCGTTCATGCACGCTTTGCATCCAATGCAGATGTTGTCGTTGAAGTCGACAACTCCATTCTCGGCGCGATGCAGGGCACTCGTCGGGCAGATCTTCATGCACGGTGCGTCGTCGCAGTGGTTGCATCGCATCACTGTGAATGAGCGCCCAGTATTTGGGAAGGTGCCAGTTTCGACGTACTTCAACCACGTTCGGTTGACGCCAAGTGGCACGTCATGCTCGCTCTTGCAGGCGACAGTGCAGGCGTGACAGCCGATGCACGAATCACTTGCGAGTACGAAACCTAGTCGTGTCATTCGTTTCCCCTTCGATCTCGATCGTTTTGTTGCGTTGTGACGACCGAATGTTTCCCTAGTTATCCCTTACGCAGATTGCGTTGTTTCAAGCCAGGCGTTGTAGCCGCCGATGACATCACTGACATCGATAAACCCGCGTTGTCGCAGGACGCTCGCCGCGACCGATGACCGGTATCCACCAGCGCAATAGACCACCGTCGGGAGACTCGGGTCGAGTTCCCCAACCCGAGCCGGAATTTGACCGACTGGGATCGTCGCTGCATCGTGCGCGACCCCACCTGCGACCTCGCCTGGGTTGCGGACATCGACGATCTGAAGACCAGGGATCTCGCGAACTCGTGCATTGAAATCATCGGCGGTGAGGCGACTCGCAATTTGGGTTTGCTCGCTGTGCGAGGTCATCGTTGCGTAGGGCTCAGCAACCACTCCGATGACACGATCGAAGCCGATGCGGGCGAGACGGTTCTTCGCCTCAAGTTCTTGGCCAGGTTCGACGAACAGCACGATGTCGACATCTGGTTTGATGACCGAACCCGCAAATTCGGCGTAGCGACCGGCCATCCCAATGTTGATTGCACCGACAAGATGCCCACGTGAAAACTCTTCAGGGTCGCGACCGTCGAGCAGAATTGCGCCGCCCGACACTGCGGCCATCGCATCGTCGAATGACATTGGTGATGGAACAACATTCTCTTGGAGAAGGCCTCGTTCCTTCTGATTGAGTACGGCGTCATACACAAAGTACTCGGGTGCCGGTGGTTGACCCTCGGTGACGAGAGCCATGAATGTGGCCTTGTCGGAGGCCTTCAACGCATAGTTCGACTGCTTCTGCGCACCGATCGTTGATGTGAGCTCGGTCGAGAGATTCTTTCCACATGCCGATCCAGCGCCGTGAGCAGGAAATACTCGCGTCGAGTCGGGGAGGGTCATGAGTTTGTTGTGAAGTGACTCGTAGAGGTTGTCGGCGAGCTCCTCACGGGTGAATCCAACCGATGCGAGAAGATCGGGACGGCCGACGTCGCCGATGAACAACGTGTCTCCGGTGAGCACTCCATAGGGGTCAGCACCCTCGTGCTCGTAGACCACGATGCTCATCGACTCAGGCGTGTGGCCCGGTGTGTGACGAAATTCGAGAACGACTTCGCCGAGTGAAACTCGTTCGCCATCGGCGAGCGATCGCACTGCGAATTCGGGTGTTGCAACCGACGAGTAGCAGATATCGGCTCCGGTTGCCGCCGCTAATTCAAGATGTCCCGACAGGAAATCAGCATGGAAGTGCGTCTCGATCACCATGACGATTTCGAGTCCGTAGCCCTCTGCGGCCGAGAGGTAACCAGCGATATCCCGTTGGGGGTCAACGACGACTGCTTTTCCTGAGGACTCGTCACCAATGAGGTAGGAGGCGTGCGACAAGCATTCAAGGTAGTACTGATCAAACTTCATGAGATCTCCGTTCGTGACGACCGTCACGTTAATAGTCCGTACATTTGGCGTCAAGCGTCTCGTTGAGGACAACTGCATACTTCACGACGAGAAGAGATCAAGTTGCTCCCATGTCGTTGCAACTTCGGAAACTGCGCGCCATTTCAACTTCCCCCGTCGCCCCGGTCGTTGCACCTCAAGCAATTCGGGTCGCATCGAACGAGCGGAACCATCGGTGTCATGAATGAGGATGCTGCCGTCGGCACCAATACCCGAGACTCGACCGGTCGACCATCGCGAACGGTCATGGCGATGAAAACGAACTGGTTCGCCGAGCCGAAGTCCGATTGCGCGAAGATCCCGCGCAGGGTGCACGGTCAGTACCCGAGGGTTCGCCGCTGAAGTCGCTGCATGCCACCAATCCACTTCATCGGATCCGAACCTTTGAATTTCAGGTAATCGGCGACTTCTGGATGCGGCAAAATGAGGAAGCGTTCGTCGGTGATGCCCTCGTACACAATTTGGGCAACATCAGCAGGTTCAAGCACCTCGCCAACCGATCTGACGACATCGCCGCCAGTGCCTACAGGGGAATCGGAATTCAGCATTGCCGTGTTCACACCTTGCGGGCAGAGACAGCTCACTTTCAGCCCCCTGGCCCCGTAGGTGATCGACATCCACTCGGCAAAGGCGACTGCGGCATGCTTCGACAGCGAATACGGGGCGGAACCGATCTGAGCGAGCAAGCCTGCTGCTGATGCTGTCGATGCAAAGTAACCATCACCGCGCTCAAGCCAAGCGGGCAAAAGGCGGCGGGCAGCCCAACGGTGTGCATGGGTGTTGATGTTGAACGACATCTCCCAGAGTTCCTCATCATCCATCGGGTCGCTACCCAATGCGACGCCAGCATTCGCGAAGAAAAGGTCGATTGTGCCGAAGTGCGCTTCGGCCGCGTCGATGAGTGCAATATTTCCGGCTTCAGATGAAAGGTCAACAGAAAGCGCTACCGCTCCGTCGAGATCGGCGGCGACGCGGTCGGGCGCAACTCGGTCGGCGAGTACCACTCGAGCGCCTGCCGCATGAAATCGTCGCGCAAGCGCCGATCCGATACCACCGGCTGCACCGGTCACCACTACATGTCGTCCTCTGAGGTCCATTTCTCCATGGTAGATGCACGATGATGCGCGCGCTGAGGCTGTAGCGGCGATACGGTAAGAAGTAATGACTGACATCGACACTTCCACGACCGCAGTCCTCTCAAAAGATGACGTTGTTACGATCGAACCCGTCGCTGTTGTTGACACTGCGGCGGCAGTTGAACTTATCGATGAGGCCCTCGTTCGTCTGCTGCAAAGAGAACTTGTGTCGGCGAACGAGGTGACCGACGTGCTTCTCGACCTTCGTCGAGTGCTCGTCGGCTAATTCACATCACCGTTACTGCAACAGCGGCGAGTACCGCTCCAGCAACGACACCGCCGAGGATGTCACTCGCGTGATGAATCTGTACGTGGATTCGACTCGTCGCAACGAGAACGGCGAGCGAGATCCACAGCACGATCCACCCGCCGCCCGTCCAACTTGAGAGCACGATCGCGGCAAATGTTGCTGCCGACGCGTGACCACTCGGGAATGACGAGGTGCGTGGTTGGCGCACGTGGAGGCCGGCTCCGCCCGCAATCGTGGGACGTTGACGTTTGAACAGTCGCTTGACACCTTGATTGACGATGAGACTTTCGAGGCCGAGAAGTAGCGAGAGCGTGACAATCGATGAGAGGTCGTGGACGACGAGGGCTCGAGTCACTCCGCAGAGATGCCAGATGAGGCTCCAGTCACCGAGAAAGCTTGCGACACGCATGGTGGAATTCACGGTTCGAATGCGTCGCAGCGGCGCAAACCAATGGTCGACCTGAGCGTCGATACTGGCAATACGCGAACCCAGGTGGGTTTGGCCAGGTCGATGGGGCGCAGTCATGGCATGGCTCGAGACTTCACTGACCTGTCGACGGCCTCGTTGGTGCCTCGGTCAATGCACGCTCGGGATCACCGCCGAACACTGGACACCACTTTTGGAACGCACAGAATTTGCAGAGAGCGCTCTTCTTTGCGACAAAGTCGTTTGTTTCGCACGCACGGGCAACCGCCTGATGAACCGCGGTCACACGGTTCTCCGCAAACTTCAAACTTTGCTCATTCGGGCGCGCGGTAATTGTTTGGCCACTCTTCACGTACATGAGGCGGATCTCGTCGGCAATCTCGCCAAACGTTCGGTGGCACATCAATGAGTACAGGTTGAGCCCGCCGAGCGCCTTCTTTTCGAACGCTGGTCCTGGTGCTCGCCCAGTTTTGTAGTCGGTAATGACAAGCTTGCCGGCGGCATTACGTTCGAGTCGGTCGATGATGCCGCGCAATGTGACCGACCCAATTTCAGCCTGAACGTTGAGCTCTAGACCAATTGGTTCGATCGATTCAGGGTCTTCCATCTCGAATACTGCGGACGCGAGTTGGTTGCACTCTGAGCCGAGTTCGTCGTAGGCGCTGTCGTCAAGTTGAAGGTATTTCACATCGGGCTCGTTGCGGTACTCAACAAGCATTTCGTTGACGCACGCATGCATTCGCTCGGTCGATCGAGGCAGATCGCTCGGCGCGTAGAAAAGTTCGAGCGCACGATGCACCATCGTGCCCTTGACAGTCGCAAGTGTTGGTGGATCGTAGAGACCGTCAAGGCTCGAAAAACGAAAGGCGAGAGGGCAAGAGAGAAAAGACTCGACTCTCGAAGGGGAAAGAGTCGTCGGCGCGTCATAGGTTGCCACGCCAACAGAATGTCAGATGGATGTCACGCTGTTGTGGAGCGAAACATTTCGTCGACGATCGCAGCGACCTCGGCGGGAGCGGTAAATGGTCCGAAATGGTTCATTGTCGGTACCTGTGTGTAGGACCCACTAGGAAGACGTGTTGCAACCGATTCTGCGAAATTAGACGGCTGGTGCTCTTCGACGACACCTGCGATCACATCTACCCGAAGGTCAATATGCGCAAGGTTGTCCCACAGACTGTTTCGATGAGCCGAGCGAAACACCGATGCCTCAAAGTTCGGCGTGCATCGAAGTGTCGCAGAACCATCCTCGAGACGCTCGAAACCGTGATCGACGTAGGCGCGAAGTGACGTTTCGGTAAACGCACCGAGTGGCGGTTTTGAGCGGTAATTGTCAAATGCGGCGTCGAGGGAGTCAAAGGTTGGGCGACGGCGCTCGGCGCCAACGGCGATCGGCAACTTGTCAACGTCAAAGTTGTCTGACGGCGGGGGAGCGATCGGTTCAAACGCAACGAGATGCTGAAATGCACCGCTGTTCTTCAGGTGGGCCATTAATACCGCGGCGCCGCCCATCGAATGTCCGAACGCACGAAGACCGCCATTCGGTGCCATGTGCTTCGCAACGCACAGCGCGTCCTCTGCGAAGCCATCCCAGTTTTCAATTGGTTGCTCCGGAGTAGGCGATACGCCGTGTCCGCGATAGTCGACAGCCCATACGGTCCAGGCACGACTCAGGTGTTCTGCTATCTCGATGTAACTTCGACCATGAAAGCCGGTCGCATGCGAAATGAGCAGTGGTGGACCGGTGTCGGGTCCAAGTCGGTGTAGGACGAGTTTCCCGCCGTCGCTGCGTTCGAGAATGACAGCGTCACTCACCGAAGTGCATCCACAAACATCTTCGTCTCTTCGGCAATCTGCGCCGGCACGAGGTAGCCGTCTCGATTACAGATTGTCGACCAGTTATCTCGCACCGACTCCGGCGAGAGTTCGCCGTCGGTGTAGCCGATGCACTCGCCGATAAAGATTTCGGCAACACGACCTCCACCCACGGAGAACACGCGCCCCGTTGCCTCGCAACTTTCATGCGCAAGGTAGGTGACGAGTGGCGCAACGTAGTCAGGTTGCAGTTTCTTGCCGAGGTCACCCAGCAGGTCTTCGGTCATTCGAGTGAGGGCAATCGGCGCAATCGCGTTTGCACGTATGTTGAATCGAGCACCTTCGACTGCGAGCACTCGGGTGAAGCCGACGAGCCCCATCTTTGCTGCCCCGTAGTTCGCCTGACCGAAATTGCCAAAGATGCCAGCGGCAGACGAGGTCGAGATGATGCGACCATAACCCTTGTCGCGCATGACCTTGAATGCTGCGCCGGTGACATTAAATGCGCCTTTCAGGTGCACATCGAAGACCGGATCGACCAGTGACGCGTCCATGTTGTGGAACGCCTTGTCACGAAGAATTCCCGCGTTGTTGACGACGATGTCAACGGTGCCAAATGCTTCAACTGCGGTCGCGACGATTGCCTCGCCACCTTCGGTGGTGGCGACGGAGTGAGTGTCAGCGACTGCTTCACCTCCGAGGGCCTTGATCTCGTCGACGACACGCTCGGCGGCGCCCTTGTCGGACCCGGTGCCATCGACCGCTCCACCGAGATCGTTGACGACGACGAGAGCGCCACGTGATGCCATGAGAAGCGCGTGTTGGCGGCCAAGGCCGCCGCCTGCTCCGGTAATGATTGCTACTTTGCCGTCAAATCCAAGTGGTTCAGTCATGGTTCGCACGATAGTGATCGAAGCCACCGTTGCGAGATTCGAGTCGCAATGCTCACCGGTGGATCGGAGTCTGACGTTTTCACCTCCGCTGGGGGGTGAGATCTCAGGTTTTGATATCGAGGGTGTCGAGGGCGTGTGCGGTAAGTCGTTTGTAATCGAGTTTGCCGTTCACTGCCCGACCGACGCTTGTCACCTCAATGATGTGGCGCGGGGCCTTGTAACGAGCGAGGCGCCCTCGGACGTGCTCGATGATGAGATCAGACTCGGCGTGGTTGCCTGGGAGAAATTCGACCAGGGCACAGATCGCTTGCCCAAATCGCTCGTCTGGTACGCCGACGACGGCACAGTCTGCGACCGCGGCGTGGGTCTTCACCACCTCTTCAACTTCTTCGGGGTAGACCTTCTCGCCGCCGGTGTTGATGCACTGACTGCCACGTCCGAGCAGCACCACAGTGCCGTCGTGGTCAACCTCAGCCCAGTCCCCAGGAATTGAATATCGCACACCGTCGATCACCTGAAAGGTTGCCGCCGACTTCGCCTCGTCTTTGTAGTAGCCGATCGGAGTGCGACCTTTGAGCGCCACGCGGCCCCGTTCGCCGGAGCCTGGAATGACGTCCCGTCCTTCCTCGGTAACAACCCTCGTATTTGGTCCGAGCATAAATTTTCCGGTTCCGGATTCCGTCGAATCTTTTGTTGACACATTGCTCGCCATGCCGATCGCCTCGCTTGACCCGAGGGAGTCGACCATGATGAGGCGTTCGTTGTGGCGGAGGAGTCCGTCCTTCGTCTCTTTTGACCACATGACACCCGACGACACGATGACCCTCAACGAGGTGAGGTTCCAACGGTCAGGTTCAGCGTCGAGCGCCCGAAGCATCGGTTTCGCGAACGCGTCGCCCACGATCGAGATCGAGTTGATCGAGCCCTGCTCAATCGTGTCAAGCAATTCAGAAACGTCGAACGTCCGCTTCGTCAAGGTTGTCGTCGATCCACCGAGCAACATCGTTGACACGGCATTAAAAAATCCTGTGCCGTGCATGAGTGGTGCGCCCGGAAGACCTCGTGGGCCTGGACCTTTCAGCCGGGCGGCAGCGGCACCGGAGACAGGAACGTCCGGCAGGCGAGAGCGATTTGATGCTTCGAGCGCTCCAACAAGATCGTCCTGTCGCCACATGACGCCTTTTGGCATGCCGGTCGTACCGCCGGTGTAGAGCAGCACGAGATGATCGCCGCTTCGCCCCCATGGACCCTCGGCGTTGTTGTCGACGCCGTTCGATGCGATCGGCTCGTACGGCGCCGCCCACTCGGGCATCGGGCCTGTTCCGTCGTCTACCCACAGCCAGAGGCGGATGAGGGGCACTCTGTCTTTAATTTGTGCGATTTGCTCGGTGAAGGAACCGTGAAAGACGACCGACCTGACATCTGCGTTGTCCCACAGGTAGACAAGTTCGTCGGCTGCATAGCGGTAGTTCGTATTGACAATTGCGAGGCCGGCCTTCCAGGCACCGAACACGCTCTCAAGGTATTCGGAACAGTTGTAGAGGTATTGCGCAACTTTGTCCTGCTCATGCAAGCCAGCATCAATAAATGCCTGCGCGATTCCGTTCGCTCGCCGGTTCATCGAGGACCAATCGCGTGCAGTATTGCCGTGCATCAGCGCCGGGGCAGTTGGAATTGCGGCCGTGATTTCTTCGAAAATCGTTGCAATATTCCAACCGGTCACGAGTCGAAGGTAGTCGTTCGTCCTCTTTCTCGAGAAGTTTCGATTCGGCGACATCTTGGAGGTGCTCTACGCTCGTGGCATGTTGGAGGGAATCACTCGACCATGGATGACATCCGCCGATCTGAGCGTCATCCACGGGCTGTCCGATTGCCTTCAATCATCTGCGGGTGCGAATGAGGCTGAGCGTCGTTTGCAATCTGCAGTCGTCGACACACTGAGTGAGTCCGGGCTATTCACCTTGTTGCTGCCGCCATCAGTTGGCGGCGACGAACGAACGGCGATGAACGCGCTTTCGCAGATCGCCCACGCGGCGTATCACGACGGGGCCGCTGGATGGTGTTCGATGATTTCGTCGACGACAAGTTTGCTTGCCGCATTTCTTGATCCGGCTGTCGCGCGCGCGACCTTCGGGTCAGCGAAGGCCGTTGGTGGCGTATTCGCGCCAAAGGGTTCTGGCGTGTGGGATGGCGACGATTTGGTGGTCTCAGGTCGCTGGCAGTGGGGCAGTGGATTGCAGCACTGCGACTGGGCGGTCTGTGGTGTTGTTGATGATGCGGGTCATCGACACACCGCAGTCGTTGCAACGGCCGAGCTCGACATCATCGACACGTGGTACACGGTGGGTCTACGTGGCACGGGCTCGAACGACTTCGCCCTCAACGGCGCACGGGTAGCGAAAGACCACCTCATCTCCCAGACGAAGCCCATTGCGATGTGCGATGACGCTGTGGCCTCGCTTCCAAACTTCTCGATGTTGGGTGCGGGTGTTGCGGCGGTGAGTCTTGGCATCGCCTGTCGTTCGATTGACGAATTCACGGTGCTTGCAAAAGAACACCGCCCGCAGTTCTCAACGCGTTTGATCGCCGAACATCACGCTGCTCAGGCTGCGGTTGCCGAAGCCATCGTTGAGGTGCGTGCGTTCGGCGAACATCTCATGTCAGCGGTAGCCGATGTGTGGCACACGATTGTGGCGGGCGAGCGATGCGAGGTGGGGCAACGTGTTGCAATCCGCGGCGCAGCGGCACGGCTCGTCACGGCAGGGGCCGATGTCGCTACGACCATGTTTCGCCTCGGAGGCGGAGCGGCGGTCTACGAGGACTCGGTGCTTGGTCGATGCCTGCGAGATTCACAAGTTGTGCCGCAGCACCTCATGGTTGCGCCAAAACTGTTTGAGACGCTTGGGCGGCATGCGCTCGACCAACCGCTCGACGCCGGAATGATCTAAAGGACACACAATGGATGCACACGAAGCGATCATGACGACTCGCGCAATGCGGCGCCTCGCCGACACGCCGGTCGCCGACGATGATCTCATGGCCTGTCTTGAGGCAGCGCAGCAAGCGCCGTCTGGTGGAAATGTGCAACCGCAGCAATATGTCGTGATACGTGACGAGGTCATGCGGTCGAAAGTTGCGGCGGTGTACCTCAAGTCGTACGACCGCTACGAGCGCTGTGTCCCGGAGCCCGACTTTCGCTCTGAACGAGAACGAGACGTCTATGAGCGCACCCGTCGGGCCTCGCGCTACCTTGCCGACAACCTCGCGAACGCACCCGTCATCGTCATGTTCTTGCAGCCGATCATTCCGTGGGGGTTTGATGATGAACAAGGGCACGTTGATATTGGACGGCTCGATGCGAGCGTTTACCCCGCCGTGCAGAACTTTTGTATTGCCGCGCGAGCACGTGGTTTAGGAACGGCGTTTACAACGGTGATTCGCGTGTTCCAAGATGAAGCGTTAGAGATTATCGGTGCACCGGAAGGCCGGTTCGAAATCGCAGCGCTTGTTCCTGTGGGGTATCCCATCGGAACTTTTGGACGTGCTCCCCGCAAGGACATTCGCCGGGCGATTCATCTCGATCGATATGGCACGCGACCCTCTCTCGAGGATGGGCGATAGCGTCTTGATGTTGTGCCCCCCACAACTCTGCGCTCTGACCTTCGCAACGTAGCGATCGTCGCCCACGTCGACCACGGAAAGACAACTCTCGTTGACTCGATGTTGCGCGAGACGGGCGCGTTTCGCTCGAACGAAACGGTCGCAGAACGAGTGATGGACTCGATGGATCTCGAGCGCGAAAAGGGAATCACGATCCTCGCGAAGAACACGTCCCTGACGTGGAATGATGTAACGCTCAACATCGTCGACACGCCGGGGCACGCAGACTTCGGCGGGGAAGTTGAACGAGCATTAACGATGGTTGATGGAATCATCCTTCTCGTTGACGCCGCTGAAGGTCCGCTCCCGCAGACCCGTTTCGTGCTTCGAAAGGCGCTCGCACGCCGACTTCCTGTCATCCTTGTGATCAACAAAGTCGATCGACCAGATGCCCGCATCGCCGAAGTCATCGACGAGGTCTACGAACTCTTTCTCGACCTCGATGCAGATGCTGACCAACTCGACTTCCCGATTATTTACTCGTCGGGACGTGCGGGCTGGGCGAGCCTCGAATCAGATGTGACAGGTACCGATTTGGTGCCGTTGTTTGAGGTCATCCTCGAGACGGTTCCCGCTCCGAGCTACACCGACGGCGCTCCATTGCAAGCGTGGGTGACCAATCTTGACGCGAACCCCTACCTCGGACGTCTCGCATTGTGCAGAGTTGTCGAAGGTGAGATTCGGCGTGGTCAGTCGGTTGCATGGTGTCGCACCAACGGAACCGTGGAGCGTGCCCGAGTGGGTGAGCTCTTTCTTACTCGTCACCTTGAGCGGGTGAGTGTCGAGTCGGCTCGCGCTGGTGATCTCGTGGCTGTCGCGGGCATCGATGCGATCACGATTGGCGAAACGCTTGCCGACCCTGAGTCGCCTGAGGCGCTGCCAACGATCGTCGTCGACGAACCTGCGCTTTCGATGACGATCGGCATCAACACGTCGCCACTTGCGGGTCGTGACGGTGACCGACTGACGGCGCGACTCGTGAAGAGCCGGCTCGATCAAGAACTCGTCGGCAACGTGTCCCTGCGGGTAAACGCCACCGAGCGCCCAGATGCCTGGGAAGTTCTCGCTCGAGGAGAGCTGCAACTCGCCATCCTTATTGAAACGATGCGGCGTGAGGGTTTCGAATTAACTGTTGGAAAACCTGAAGTCGTCACGAGAGAGATCGATGGCAAGCGGTGTGAACCTGTTGAGCGGGTCACGGTCGATGTTCCCGAAGAGCACCTCGGCACGGTGACGCAGTTGCTCGCTGTCCGGCGGGGACGCATGGAGAACATGGCGAACCATGGTCTCGGGTGGGTTCGACTCGAATACCTCGTACCGGCTCGGGGTCTCATCGGCTTTCGAACAGAGTTCCTCACCGAGACACGCGGAACTGGCGTGATCAGCCACGTGTTCGAGGGCTACGAGCCATGGGCGGGCGATATTCGTTCACGTGAACGCGGGTCGATCGTGTCCGATCGAAGTGGCCCAGCGACGACATACGCAATGGTCAACCTTCAAGAGCGATCGACGATGTTGGTGCCGCCAGGGACCGAGGTCTATCAAGGCATGATTGTCGGCGAAAATGCGCGTTCGGGTGACATGGAAGTGAATATTTGCCGTGAGAAGAAGCTCACGAATATGCGTGCAGCCTCGGCGGATGACACCGTGAAACTCACTCCTCATCGTGCGTTGTCGCTTGAGCAAGCACTTGAGTTCATTGCCCCCGACGAATGCGTCGAAGTGACACCAAAGAGCGTACGGCTTCGAAAGGTGTACCTCGATCCGCAGGAACGCATCCGTTCAGCGCGTCAACGTGCGACGGTGTGAGTCTCTAGATCTGTAGATCGCGATGAACCCGATCGCTGTCGCTGGCTAATTGTGTGTGGTGCGGCGCCGTGCGAGCGTAGCGCAAGCGAGGCCAACGAATGCGAGGACGAGCGCGACTTGAATGGTCGAGCGGCTGGATGAACCAGTGATCGGTAGGGCAGACGTTGGAATCGAGCTTTCGATGATTGAGAACGACTGAAGGTCGACCTTCACCGACACCGGAATACTCTCAGATCCAGTCGAGAGAATCATGCTCACCGTGACAATTCGCTTGGTGGGCGTCGCGGCGGTCGTCGCGCTTGCCGCACTCGTCGAGGGAGCAGCCGTTGTCGGTGAGCCGGCAGTGGTCGTTGATGATGCTGCGGTTGTCGAGGGTGAAGCGGTGGATGATGGCGCTGCTGTAGTTGTAGACGGTCCTGAGGTCGTTGACGGAATTGTCGTTGTTGTCGACTCTGGAACCGTGGTTGGTACGACCTGAATGACAATAGGTGGCTTCGGGTTTGGCACCGTCGTTGACGTTGTTGCTGCGGTTGTCGAGGATTGAGGACCTGATGTTGAAGTGCTCGCCGCAGTTGTAGATGTGTTGGCCGAGGTTGTTGACGTGGAGCTCGCAGGCACCGTCGTGCTCGTCGTCGAAGTCGTCGTTGTAGACGTCGTCGTGGTGGAGGTTGTCGAACTTGTCGTCGAACTCGAAGTCGTTGAGGACGAGGTGCTCGAACTCGAGGCGGTCGTAGAGGTTGACGACGTGCTCGTCGAGCTCGAAGTTTCTGGCTCGCCGCCGATCCACACGCAGATGATGACGTGACTGATCGACTTATCGCCGTTCCGTCCACCAGGGTCCGACACACCGTTCTTGTTCACGTCGGCGTACACGGATTCACCGCCGGTTGGCGCTGCGAACACCGTGTTGACCTGGAAGTTCGGATCGTCACTGACTACTGAACCGGCTTTGACAATGACGAACGAGTACGTCATATCGGCACCAGAACCTGACGGCGGGGAAGGCGGATCAGATAGTTCGTACAGATAGTCCCCGTCGCCGAACGGTTCGATCTTCCAGCACAGGTCACCAAAACCTTCTGATTGCCAGAGCGCTGGTTTGTTGTAGTCGGCACCTGAGTATGTGACTGAAACGTCCGCGCCCTCAGAGACGTCGACGTCCTGCAGTTCAACCGCAGGTCCTTTGGGCGATGAGGTGATCTCAAGTGAACCGCCACCAGAGGTTCCGCCGGCGGTAGTTGAGGAGCCGTTCGGGGTCGCCGAAATTCGCAGTTCCTTTGTCACGCTGGTGGATCCACTCGGCCGTCCCGACGGGGACCCGCCGCCGGGCTTCGCAGCTGGGGTCGTTGTTGTTGTCGCTGCGGTTGTGGTCGTAGTCGTTGCGACGATCGTCGTCGACGTGGTCGACGTTGACTCAGATGTCACGGCGGTCCATTGGGCGTACAACGTGAAGTCGTCAGTTTGACTATGAGGGGCGCTTGTGGTGATTTGCGTGCCGCCCGAGGAGGCGGTGTACCACCCGTTGAAGGTGTATCCGGTGCGGGTCGGGTTTGTTGGCAGGGCGCTGATCGTGCCACCACTCGCCGTCGATGTCGAGCCACCACTTGGCGTGCTCCCACCCTGTGAGTCGTAGGAAATAGCGATGTGGACCGTGCTCGTTCCAAATGCAAATGGCACCCAACTTCCTTCAACCCGCGTTGAGTACGTTCCGTCGTGCAGCGCGACCACCCGGAAGCAGTAGTCATTTGGCGATGAGAGCGCACTCACATCAAGTGAAACTTGGGCGGGGTTGGCGCCGCTGAGAGTGTCTTCTTCTCCCGAGTCGTAGGTTCCGTTAAAAGGGTCGGCGTCGGTCCACACGTACGCGGAGTTCGGAGAGGGGAGCGAGGTGCAAGAACCGGCCGAAGAATCGACAGCCCACTCGAAGCGTGCCTTGGAAGCGGTGGAGTTGGCGTCAACCTCACCGTTAAGCGACGCAGTGCCGCCGACGGTGTCAATGTTTGTCGCTGCACCGGTGGCGACGGTTGGATCCGCAACAGCCTGCGGTGTCGTGAATGACATGATGTCACCGCTTGCTGAATCGCCACTCCCAGTCACGCTCAAAAAGCGGTTAGGGCGCATTCGAAGGCTTCCCGCCGCGCCACCACCGACGGCGTCGGTGTTCAGAAGGACCCTGTAGTAGTACGTCGTCCCTGGCTGGAGCCCAGTCAACGTGCTCGACACGTTTGTGGGCGTGGAACTGGACACTGTCGAACCCGTGGTTTCGCTTGTGCTCACCAACGAAGGGCTTTGGCTGTATTCGAACGTCGCATCCAAATTCGGACGCCCCTTTGGGTTTACGACTCCTCTAAGTGTTGCTTGGGTTGTTGTGACGCCCGTGGCGGCAGAAGTAGACGCTTCAACTGCTTGCGTCACTGAGACAACCTCGGTTGTGGCATCAATAGTTCCGCATGTCCCGTTGACCTGAACACCAGAAATCGTGGTTGCGCTGCTACCAATCTGCAACTCGCCAATTTTCGCAACCACTGACTGTGATTCAGAATACGAATTACCCGAACTTGTCAAGGACCCACAAGGAATTGTGATCGAGTAGGTGAGCAGTTTGGAAACGCCTGAAGGTACTGAGAACGGTCCTGCAAAGATCCAGTCAGTAGAACCCGACTCGGTTGATGCATCGGGGATTCCAGTGTCTGCGAAGTTTGCCGAGGATGCGACGAACGTGTGGTCAGTGTCGGGTGTGACGCGAATCTCATCAACAGCAACCGCCTGCGAACCGGAGTTTGTGAGTGTCACGGTGAAATCGACACGGGTGGACTCTGTACCCGGACTGGTCGTCGCACTAGCAGCATGGGTTACAGCGGCATTGATGTTCGTTGTGGTGAGATCAACACTCAATTTGCTCGAGGTGTACTCCGCACCCGCAAAGTCAGTGTGCTTAATCTGCGTACCACTCGAGATTTGTGCAATCGGAAACGCCGTGACCGATGGTGCTGCCTGACGGGTAGTGTAGCCCCTATTGTGTCGGGAATACCTCTAAAACGCATCAGATCGACGTATACGGCGTTTTTTTCGTCAACCAATACCTACATATACCTAAACCCTGAAAATCGCTTAAATCGAGCATCCTCGGAAAGTAAGTGCTCACTTCGCTAGATGATTGCAAAAAAACCCCTAAGTTACCTAGGGGGTCTTTTGAAATTACCTCGCGGGTAGCAACCGCCAAAAATCGCTCAGTTGATCGGGTTTTATTGTCCTCAAATTCTCACCACATCGAAATACGTAGAAACCATCTTCAGTGCGACCTATAACCTCCCAAAGGGTCTGTGGTTGCAATGGATCGAATAGAAACACCCCTATATCGCCGATATTCAATGCCATCTTGCACCCCAATCTGAAATATCATCCAACGCCCATGCGGGTAATGTTTCGGTCTCATCTTCATATTCCAACATTAGCGCACGTTTCGTTGGTAGGCTTTCCCAATCAATTTTAATAATGGCGTTTGCTAAGTCGAAATAATGGCGTAAATCTAGGGTTTCTGTGTTGCGATGTTCATTTAGATAACCCACAGATATATTTGTGCATTCAGGAATTAGATCAACGAATTCTGCGGTATCGGTATACACACCGCCATCACTAGGCATATACAACATCCCTTGATTGTTTAGCGCATCCGATAACGCATCCGCGAATTCATTAGAACAACACCGCCCATACCCTTGATGTGTAATTATGTCAGAAGTCCCGCGCCTATCGAATGCAATAGCCCTATCGAAATATTCTAGAAAATAAGGGTCTCCCGCGATA
>JALRBS010000173.1 GCA_023262325.1 Ilumatobacteraceae bacterium
CCTGAATTCAAGCCGTTGCCGAGTTCCCCGTTGCCCCCGGCCCCCCAGCAGAACACTGCGCCATCTGACGTGACGGCACACGTGTGAGAACTACTGGCTGAGACCGACACGACATCGCTGAGGGTGCCGGTGCCTTCGACACCCTTTACCTGAACAGGTGTTGAGCGGTTTGCCGTCGAGCCGTCGCCGAGTTTCCCGGAAAGCCCGTCTCCCCAGCAGAACGCTGCGCCATCTGACGTGACCGCACACGTGTGGTTGGAACCCGCTGAAACTGACACAACATCACTGAGAAAGCCGATGCCTCCGACACCCTTCACCTGAACAGGTGTTGAGCGATTCGTCGTCAAGCCGTCCCCAAGTCTTCCCCTTTGTCCGTATCCCCAGCAGAACGCTGCGCCATCTGACGTGACCGCACACGTGTGGTACCCGCCGGCTGAGACCGACACGACATCGCTCAAGAAGCCTTCCCCTACGACAGGCTTGACTTGAACGGGTGTAAGGCTCCATGAATTCAAGCCGTTGCCGAGTTCCCCGTTGCCCCCGAGCCCCCAGCAGAATGCTGCGCCATCTGACGTGACCGCACACGAGTGGATGCCACCGGCTGAGACCGACACGACATCGCTCAAGAAGCCTTCCCCTCCGACACCCTTTACCTGAACAGGTGTTGAGCGGTTCGTGGCCGAGCCGTCCCCGAGTCGTCCGTATGACCCGGAACCCCAGCAGAACACTGCGCCATCTGACGTGACCGCACACGTGTGGTAGTCGCCGGCTGAGACCGACACGACATCGGTTGCTGCGCCCAAAGGAAACAGCGACTGATCAAGTGTCCGACTATCGTCGGAGCCGAGATTCTTGGTCCAAGTCGATTTTTGATCGGTATGAAACGGAGCGAGAAGCGTGCCGCTCAACAAGAGTGCCGAGTCGTCCCTGACGGTTGAGAGAGCGGTGTCGTAAAAGTCGCAATATGTGGCGCTGGAATCGAATGAGTCGAGCCCGACTGAACCGTTCGTCGAAACACAGACTTCGTTGATTCCATCACCAACGAATCCGGGCAACAACGTTGCAACATCCACGATCTCGATGGCGTCGTCCAAATCATCACCTTCAGCAGCATTCGCAATCGTGAGCAGATCGCCCGGAACCTGACCGTCGACGAGACGAAGCGCTCCCGAGTTGCCAGTGGCGCGAACTGGGGACTGCACGATCAATACAAGCGAAATAGCCACAAGCGCAACGAAGGCGACGATGGTCAGGGTGCGACGCGAATCTGATTCTCTGCCGCGCTGCGACTCAGCGTCATGACGGAATTGCATAAGATCTTACCTACTATATGACCTTTGGTCATATTAGTCAATTTCCGGTAGACTTCTCAACGTGAGAGACGGCGCTGAGCAACAGAAGCCACCCCAGCGAACACGAAACGAAACGATGGATCTCCTTCGTGCCTCGACGATCACACTCTTAGCGAGCGTCGACCCAGAGCAACTCACAATTCGCGAAATCAGCGATCACGCCGGGGTTTTCCACCGCTACATCCCCGACTACTTCGGCGGCAAGGCCGAACTCTTCGCAGACGTCTACCCGACGATTCTTCACAACGCAAGCGGACCGATGAACCTCAACACCTCCGCGATCAAACCCGAACTCGTACGTGCCGCCCGACTCGCCGTGTGGCTCTCCGCGAACCGACCAGATGGCGTACCCGACTCCGATCACCCGATTTACAGGACGATTATTAACACGCTCAACGAATTCACGAAGCTCGACGAGGCAACCGCCATACTGCTCGCCGAACGACTCGTCGCAGGTGTTGTCGTGCTCGCAGCATTCCCTGATGTCGTCAAACGTGGCCCAATCGATATCGCTGCTCATGCGCAACTTGAGCAACGCATCATCAGACTGCTCGCACAAGACACCTCCAACTAAGCGCCCGCGACCAACAGAACTGCCCTGCGGTTATCAAATCGTTCTTCAAGCATGTGCACGGCAGTTGACCTCGACGGCGCAGCCATCAGGGCGGCCGTAGAGCGCCGTCACACCGTTGATGGGCTCGCAGGCGCGCGCCAGGTTTAGATATCGCGGCGCACAGGGAATGTGACCGGCAAATTGCGAGGACCGCGAACCTGTCCACCTGCCCACGTCACCGACTCCGGATCGTCGAGAGTGAACTCGGGAATCATCCTCAAAAACTCCTCGATCGCAACCTGCATCTCCATGCGCGCAAGGTTGGAGCCTGCGCAACGATGAATGCCGGAACCAAAGGCGATGTGCCGATTGTGTTGACGGTCGATGATGATCTCATCCGGATTCTCGAAGACCGCAGGGTCGCGGTTCGCCGCCGGGAAGGTGAGCATGACCCGTTCACCCGCCTTGACCTCTCGATCACCAAGCATCGTGTCGTGCTTCGCCACTCGCGCCATCGTGACCGGCGAAAACGCTCTGAGGAATTCCTCAATCGCTGTGGAAATGAGATCTGGTTCATCGACGAGACGCTGACGATCCTCGGGGTGCGTCGCAAGGTGCAACAACGCCGAACCAATCGAACTCCACGTCGTGTCGATGCCCGCAATAAGCATGAGACCAACGTTGCCACGAATGACTGGCATCGGCACCGGGCCTCCGTCAAGTTCGGCGTCAAGCAAGAACGAAATGAGGTCGTCGCCCGGGTTCTCCTGACGGTACGCAATCTGCTCAAGGAAGAACTTTCGAATGATTGAGGCGTAGTGCTCACGAATTTCCTCGTCCTGCAACCCGAGTTCAAGCGCGCCTTGCACCCAGGTTGTGAACTCGCCAGCCATCTCTGGCTCGATTCCAAGAATCGCCGCAATGATGCGCGGCGGAATCTGGCGCGCGTATTGCTCCGCAATGTCTGCGTGGCCATCCTCAATGAACTCTCGAATGAGCTGTCGGCATAATTCTTGGGTGTGCTCGCGATACTTCTCGACCGCTTTCGGAGAGAAGAACGGGAGCATCAACCGCCGTTCGGGTGTGTGGTCAGGTTCGTCGCTCGCAATGATCGACCGGATGCGATCGCCATTGGCGTCATACGACTGAGGCACCGGTGTGACCGTGATCGAAAACGAGGACCACGTATCGGTATCGGCAGCGATGGAACGCACGCCCTCGTACGTCGTCGGCATATACGTCACTTCACGGCGCTCGGTGCGAGCAAAGGGGCAACCGCCCTCGCGTAGATCGCTCCACACGGCATACGGGTCACGAACAAACTCCGGATCAAAAATTTCGAAATCTTCAGCCCAATCCTGAACTGGCTCGAACTTTGCCATCACTCCCCCTCAATGACGAACCCCACGTCACAACGTGCCAGCGGAGACAACGCTCGACCGGCGAGAAACATTTTACTCCGATATTCCCGGCTGGAAATGATCAGAGCGGGGTCACACCGACGTTGGATCGAACCCGAATGGCAACTCAAGGCGATGCGCATGGAGAAGTTTCGTGTCAGACAACACATCCCGAGTGGCGCCGTCTGCCACAACAACACCGTTGCTCACCACAATTGAACGCGGGCACAACTGAAGGGCAAGCGGAAGATCATGGGTCACGATGATCTGGGTCTGTGGCAGCGTCGACAACAACTCGATGAGTTCTCGACGACCCGCCGGGTCGAGACCAGATGTCGGCTCGTCAAGCACGAGCACATGCGGCTCCATCGAAAGAATCGTCGCCAACGCAACCCGTCGCTTTTCGCCTCCGCTGAGATGGTGCGGATGACGTTCGGCAAGATGCGCAGCGTCGACGAGTGCAAGTGATCGGCGTACAACCGCGTCGAGCGCCTCACCCGACACGCCAAGATTTGCGGGACCGAAGGCAACATCGTCGGCAACTCGGGGCATGAACAACTGGTCATCAGCATCTTGAAAGACCGAGCCAACGCGGCGGCGAATTTCACGCAGATTGGCTTCAGACATTTCAAGTTCGCCAATTTCAATCGACCCCGACTGCAATTCCAGCAGTCCGTTGAGGTGGCTCACCATCGTCGTCTTACCCGAGCCGTTTGGCCCGAGCACCGCAACTCGTTCGCCAGCCTCAACCGCCAGGCTGAACCCCTGCAGCGCCTCGTGGTGCTCGCCCGGATAGGTGAATCGAACGTCACGCAGCCTCAACGATGAACAGCTCATCGCATCACCGAACCGACGAGCCCAACCAATGCGACGAGTGGGACACATGTCGCCGAAAACCACATGTGGCCCGCTGCCTGAGGTGTCGACAGTTCTCGCATCGTGCCGTCGTAGCCGCGCGCCAGCATGGCCTGGTGAATACGTTCGCCACGTTCGTAGGAACGAACGAATAGCGCGCCCGCCGAAGAGGCAATCGGCTTCACTTGCCACAGCCAACGCGGGTCATGACACCGGGCAACCATCGAGGTGCGCATTCGGCCAAGTTGCGCTGACAACAAGTCGAGATAGCGCACCATGAAGGAAATGATTGCAACGAGAATGCGTGGCACCTTCAATCGACTTAGCCCGGTCAGCATGTCGGGCACCCGTGTTGTCGACGACAGCACGATGCTCGCCGTTGCGCCGATGACCGCTTTCGCACAAATGTTCCACGTCGACCAGAGTCCGTCAGAAGATAGGTGTAGACCGAACACAATGGTCTTGTCGCCACCACCGATAAATGGCAGTGCGAATGAAAAGGCAACAAAGGGCAACACGACCGCGAGACGTTTGAGCACTCGTCGAAACGGCAGCCGTGCGAGAGCGCACACTCCGACAATGGCAAGCCCGTCGCAGAGAAACGCCAACACCGACCGACGCGGCGTGAGAGCAACGAGAAGCACAAAGACTGCAAGCGATGCCACTTTTACTTCGGGGGCAAGTCGGTGTACCGGTGACTGGCGACCCACGTACAGACCGTCGACACCGGAGAGATGACTACCTGACATATCGAGACATCAGATCGCCTCGCGGCGACGAACCGAACGAGAAGCACTCACAATGCCGAGTCCGACCGCAAGTGTGACGGCCACGCCCGCAATTCCTGCAACGGCGAGACTTATCGACTCGTTACCAATTCCTGCGGTCGCATAGTCAGCAAAGATGCTCGAACGAAGTACGTGATCAGATCCAGCAGCAGCGAATCCGTTATCGATCGCAACGCGTTCGAGACCATCAGGGCTTCCGGCTGAGAACTGGCTGACAACGGCACCAAACGCAACCGCTGCAAGCAGCGCACCGACGAGAAATGGACGGACGCCAACCCGTCCTTTCACTCGTCGTTCCGCTCGTGATAGGTCACTCGCACCGGCAACGAGATCGGGTCGAGCAGCCATGACCGCTCCAACCACGAGACCGGTCAGCACCGCTTCACCAAGGCCGATGAGTACGTGCACGCCAACCATCGCGCCAAACACCGTGTCGAAGGCGACCGGCGCCGAGGCACCGAACAACCACTCGATCGAGAACGCTGCTGCCGACAGCACGACCGACACGCCGGCCGCAACCGCCGAGGCGCTGACAACTCCCGAAGTGGTTCTGGGGAACACCCGTCGAAACGCTCGAAACGCCGCCCACCCTCCGAATGCCGTCACGATTGCCATATTGAGCGTGTTGTAACCGAGAGCGGTCAGTCCACCATCGGCAAATAACAACGCCTGCACGATGACAACCACCGACACGACGAGCGCACCCACCCACGGCCCCAAGAGAATCGCAGCAAGTGCACCGCCAAGCAGGTGACCAGTCGTTCCTGCAGCGACAGGAAAGTTGAACATTTGCGCAGCAAAAATGAAGGCCGCAGCGACTCCGGCGAGCGGAACCTGACGATCTCCAAGCTCACGTCCGGCTACCCGAAGCGCACCGGAAATGCATGCCGCAGAGAGCAATGCGGTCACGACCGCAACCGACGGTTGCAAAAAACCGTCTGGGGCGTGCATTGCGATCACAG
>JALRBS010000197.1 GCA_023262325.1 Ilumatobacteraceae bacterium
GATTGACCGGCGACCCGAAAGCGCCATCGTACGAACGATTCCCTCCTCAAAGAATCGCAGCACGAAATCGACACCCTGCTCACCCGCCGCCCCCATGCCATACAAATAGGCTCGTCCGATCGAACACATATCGGCGCCGAGTGCAAGGGCTTTGACGACATCGGACCCACGCCGAATGCCACCGTCGCAAATGATCTTGATACGACCACCAACCGCCTGCGCGACAGGTTCGATGAGCTCTACCGGAGTCGGGGCGTCATCGAGTTGACGTCCACCGTGATTCGACAAAGCAATGCCTTCAACCCCAGCGTCGACGGCTCGTTCGGCATCGTCAACACGCTGGATTCCTTTGAGAATGATTGGACCGTCCCAAAGCGATCGAAGCCACGCAACGTCGTCCCAGGACAGCGCCTGGTCAAAACTGTCCATGACGTGTTGAGCGAGTGATATCGGATCGCTGCCGTCTTCTTTGTGGCTTTCATGGCCAACGACGTTCGCGAACATGATCGGCGGATTCGTAATGAAGTCTCGAGTCCAACTCGGGTGAATGATGCCGTCGACAATCGTGCCTGGGCCGATTTTTGGAGGAATCGTGTACCCACGACGAACGTCACGCTCACGACGTCCGAGCACTGCAGTATCGACCGTGAGCCACAGACCGACGTATCCGGCCTGCTTCGCACGACCGACGAGTTCAGCAACAAGACCCCGATCACGCCATGTGTAGACCTGAAACCACTTGTCAGCATTCGGCCCTGCAGCCGCAACCTCTTCAATCGACCGAGTTGCCATCGTCGACAACGAATACGGCACACCCGCACGTTCAGCGGCGCGAACGACCGCGAGTTCGCCCTGCGAATGTGTGATACGGGTGTACCCAGTCGGCGACAACATGATCGGAAGTCGAAGTTTTGAACCAAAGAAATCAACCGACGTATCGATGTTGCTCACGTCACGCAGGACGTTCGGTCGAAAGCCGAGCCGAGCGAACGCTGATGAGTTGCGATCAAGCGTTCGTTCGTCTTCGGCCGCACCGTCGATGTAATCGAAAACCCCGCGCGGCAGCCGCCGCCGAGCAACTCGACGAAGGTCGCTGATATCCGCGCAGCCCGATAGGCGACGCTTTACCGGATCGAGTTCGATCGGTTTAAAGCGCACAACCGAACGGAACGTCCGGAGCATTGACATCGGGTTGAGCGACATGAGTTCGACCTACGAGAACCGAACGAGACCTTGGTCGATCACCGTTCGGTCTCCGACCGATGTCGCAAACATGGCAGTCCCGTCGCCGTTGTCCCACATTCGAACATCGAGTGTGTCACCAGGAATTACCGGTGAGGCGAAACGCGCCTCAATGTGATGAAACCGCGACGGGTCGGATCCGCACAGCGTGTGGAGGAGGGCCCGACCGGTAAATCCGTACGAGCACAACCCATGCAAGATCGGCGTCGGAAATCCGCCGCGCGCCGCGAAACTTGGGTCGGTGTGCAGTGGATTTCGGTCTCCGGAGAGCCGGTACACGAATGCTTGGTCGGTACCGGTCGTGTAACTCACGACATGGTCGGCCGGACGGTCGGGCGCAACGTTGACCGGACCCGAGGGACCACGGTCACCACCCCAGCCACCGGCACCGCGAATAAATGCTGAGGAGCGCAACGTACAGAGCACACCCTCGTCGTCAGTGATCGTCGTCTCAGAGACGACAACTGCCGCTTTCTCTTTGTCGTACATCGCGACGATTTCGCTTTGCAATGTTGCATTTCCGCTCACGGGAATCGGACGTGCGAGCGTGACAGCCTGCTGACCGTGCACCAATAGCGCAGGATCGAACTGTCCAACCGCGCGCATCGGTGACCCCTTGCCCCAACCAAGAACCACTGGGTAGGTCGGAAACACCTTCTGCTCAATTTCGGCAGTGTTCTCGGTGGTGAACGCAAGTTCACCTGCACCGGCACCAATGCCGACGGCGTAGAGCAAACA
>JALRBS010000073.1 GCA_023262325.1 Ilumatobacteraceae bacterium
TTCCAGAGCCGGGCGCTCTCCAATCGCCCTCAGATGATGTTGCCTTCGTCGTCGATCACTCGATGAAAGGAATTTCGGCTGTTCCTGCGCTCACACTGAACGCGTCGCCTGCGTGGAGTGAACGTCATTGGGAGCAATCAACCGAGGAACTCGAACTGCTCCTGCGCTCAGTTGTGAAACCATTTCTTGGCGAGGCGCAGATTGAGCTCGCTCAGGTGAAGAAGTGGCGGTTTGCGACGCCTCGAGCAACCTGGACCGAACCGTGCTGGGCGCACGAAGATGCCGAAGTTGTTGTCGCCGGTGACGCATTCGGTGGGCCGCGGGTCGAAGGGGCGTTCCTTTCGGGTGTGGCTGCAGCCGAGGTGATTACTCGGTGGTGCACACAACGTCAGTGATTTCGTGGTCGAGCACGGACCACCAACTCACGAACGCGGTACCGACACGATCACGCATTTCCGTGAACGACGCGTAGTCCTCGGGACATCGCCGCACAAACACGTCGGCGTGCGGCAGGCGCATGCCATTCGTCAACACAGCAAGGTCGTTCTCAAATGCGGTCACGGCAGGCAGTACGACGTACTCATCGTCGACCACCGGCTGAAGTGAAAACCAGACAACCGCCTCACCGAGCAGATCAGCAAACAAGGCGCAGTCTCCCAGTCGACGCTGCGCGAGTGAACACGAAATTTCGCCGGGGGTGCCTTCGACGATCGTTACCGCACGAACGTCGCTGATCGACAGCGTTGCCGTCGTCGATGCGACACCGTCGTCATTGATGACAAGTGAGGAAATGTCGCGATCGAGTCGCTCGGCAATATTGATGACGCGGGGCGTGACAGCATCGGCGGTGGCAACATTGGGTGTCGGCGCGGCGCCATCGTCGGAGGTCACCGAACGTACGACAGCAAAGGCGAGCACGAGGCCCACAACGGCGGCCACAAAACGCAGCGACAGAAGTGCTCTCACCGTGCGGTCCAACCTCCGTCAACGATGATCGACTGACCGGTAATGAATGTTCCTGCTGCGCTGGCGAGCAACAGCAGTGCCCCATCGAGTTCGTGTGGTTCTCCCATTCGTGGGATCGGCGTGTTGCGCCGTACGAAGTCTTGACTTCGCTCTTCTTGCATCGGTTCAGTCATTTCAGACGGGAACCAGCCGGGACAGAGCGCGTTCACTCGAATGCCCTTTCTTCCCCATTGCAGCGCGAGTTCACGAGTCATATTGACGACAGCGCCTTTTGAGGCGCAGTAGTTCGCTTGCTTCACTGGGGTTGCACCCACATGTCCGAGCATTGACGCAACGTTGATGACAGACCCACTTCCGGTGTCGATCATTGACGGGGCACAAAGTTTCGAGAGATGCCATACCGCCGTGGTGTTGATCTCGAGGACCCGTCTGAATAATTCGAGCGACTCATCTTCAATGCCGACAACTTCGGTGATGCCGGCGTTGTTGACGAGGATGTCGACTCGACCGTGCTGACGAATGGTTTCAGCGACGAGGTGCTCGCGATCAGACTCCGATGCCATATCGGCGGCAATGGCCGTCACGCGTTCATTACCGAGTGACGCCGCAAGGGACTCGAGCCGATCGACACGGCGTGCCGCAACGACCACCGTTGCTCCGACGGCATGCAACACACGCGCCATGCGCTCGCCGAGACCGGCCGAAGCGCCGGTAACGATGGCAACCTTTCCGTCAAGCCGAAAGAGTTCGAGTGGGTGTGAGGCGTCGTTCATTCCACCAGCATTGCAGCGATCTGGGCGACGCGCAGAGCGCCACGATTTACGATCCACGCGAGTCCGGGCCGAGGTGGTAATTCACTCCTTGGAGGTCGTGTGATTCCGAAGAGATCGATGCCATCTCCATTCGACTCGGTGAGCAGTATTCCGCACCGTGATCGTCGAAGAATCTGTGTCCAGTGACCATAGGTGGAACGCAATGCGTCAACATCTGCGGCGGCGGCGACGGTCAGGTCTTCATCGTGGTTGGTAAGCCGCATACTGAATTCGCTGTCGTCGCCGACGAGGTGCGCATCATCAATGACTACGAGATGATGTCCATCGACCCGAGGGACACAACCGAGACTCAGGTCGCCAACGTTCGTGACCTGTCCGTGAGTGGCGCGCTGCCAGGCGGTTGCGACTGCACGAAGTGCATTCGTTCGCCCACTTCCACTGGGTCCGAGCACGAGGACATGTTCGTGGCGTCGAATGGTGATCACGGCCGGCGACAGTGAGTCGAAGTCGATGCCGATCTCAAGTTCGACAGTTCGCTCGGTCAATCTCCCACATAACACTGTTGGTGCGACAACCACTGGAAGCACGCCGACCGCGGGTGGTGGCAACGCCGTTGGTTCGTGTCGAACCGGTGTGACAGGACGAACTCGCGCCGGTACCGACCGCCCGTTGCGGGTGATCATCACCCATCCCGAGGTTCGATGTTCTCCTGGGGAATGTGACCGAAGCGGTCGACCGGTGAAGTCCCATCGTGTCGCTGCTCTCGACCTGCGTTCACCGTTCACGGTGACAGCGATGATGCCAACACCCTCTCCTTCGTTCAGGACGCGTTCAAGTTGATCGCGAGCATCGGGAGATAGTTGGCGACGAAGTTCGTCGAGCCCGTCGATGACGATGAGCATCAGGTGTGTCCGACAGTGCAACTTGCGCCGCGATTCGACCTCGGCATTCACCATGTTGAGGAGTCGCTGTACACGTTCGTCATCCCAGCCGGCGATCGTCGGAGCAACGTGCGCGAGTTCCTCGAGTTGTTGCAGTCGTTCGTCACCTCGAGCGTCGACGACGTAGGACGGCACATTGCTGTTCATCGTGAGGATCGAGATGAGTGCGGTGGTCGTCCCACTGCCGACTGGTCCAAAGAGTTCGAGCGCGCCGTCCTCCGGCGACCAATTGACGGCACGCGCCAGGCGTTCGTTGGGTAACTGCATGAGGCCGAGGTCGATCGGTTGGTCATCAAGCTCGAAGGGAAGGTCATCGGCCCAGGGTTTCATCGGGGCCTCAATACCGCGAAGGGCCGCACGCCGTTTGAGCGCTGATGGTTCCGGAACGTTCGGAAGTGCGGTCTGCACTTCAATTGGTGGATCACCACCAATGCGAATGAGCGCTCGACCTGGACGACGAGTATCAATCTCATTCGCGTCTCGCGTGCCGATGACGTCAAGCGAATCTGTGGCGTCGTGAAGGCGGAGTGCAATTCGAATGTTTGTATTCGCTCGAATGTCTTCACTAACGACGCCAGCAGGTCGTTGTGTCGCAAGTATGAGGTGCATCCCGAGACTTCGTCCCCTGGCACCGATGTTCACCAAACTCTTGAGGTGGTCGGGATGATGCTGTGCCATTGCTGCAAATTCGTCGACGACGATGACCAGACGGCAGACCGAGTGCGCTGACGGAACACATTCGGCGACATCTCGGCGTCCAAGCTCACTCAAGGTGTGCTCTCGCCGGATGAGCTCAAGTTCAAGTCCGCGCAACACCCGATCGTTGAGTTCGCCGTCGAGGTCCGCAATGACGTCGACCACTTGCGGAAAGTCGCGAAACTCAGAAAAGGTTGCTCCGCCCTTGTGATCGATGAGCACAAGGTTGAGTACATCGGCGTCGTGTCGCGCGCACAGCGATGAAACGATTGTTCGGAGCAATTCACTTTTTCCCGAACCGGTGGTTCCCGCAATGAGCGCGTGGGGTCCATCTCGAACAAAGTCGAGTTCAACGAAACCGTCGCCGCTTGCGCCAACCTGACAACTCAACGCAGAAAGCGTTGGCGGAAGATGAGCCTCGTCGCTCATGACAACACGGTGTGGAATCTCGGAATCATGTCTCACAACACACTCGGGGTCGACGAGCGGTCGCAGGTGTGCAGCGGTCGCCATGAAAGTCTCGCCAGAGATGCCGGCGATATGTATCTGAGTTTCACTGTGAGCCGTTCGAAGAGTGCCGCACCATCCGCCAGCAGCGGTGAGTACGGAGTCAACACGAGATGGCAGGACGTCACCGGGCTCACACAGCACAATGGCCGAACATCTCGTGCCATTGTCAAGGAGTTCCCGCAGCCAACTGGTGCGGATGGCAAGTTCATGTACACCCTCACTGACGATGACAATCGGGCGTTCGTCACGCGGACGAGCACGAAACGCCGGCGGCAGATCAACACCGATGCAGTCATCCACGAGAAGGGCGAGATCGGCGGGGCCGAGGTTCACCATGAGTTGAGCGAGGATGCTGCGACTAATCGCGACCGCAGTATCCCGAGGTGATTGCACCGCAAGCACCTCATCGACAAGGTTGACGAGGACCGTTCGGCACCCGATGGTTGATGTCGGCGACCTGTTTTGATCGCTCACGCACACACCGAGCACAACCTCTAGCGCATCGGCATCGTCAAGACGCCGTTCCCACAATCGATCGCTGCTCACCATGTGATCGAAATCGATCGGCCATCGATCACGTTCACACATCAACTCGTATCTTTCGCGAGCGGCAAGCGTCGCTGCGTCCCGTTCTCGCCACCCCTTGAGATCAGCACGAAACTCGCGAAGCGACCGACGGAATTTGACGAACTCAAGAGCGAGGTGGGAGCCCCCGGTGACTGCGCCTGCACATCCGAACATCAGAAACGTCCACGAGTGGACGACAACCGACATGAGTATCGACGACAAGAGAGTGACGACGGGAAACACCCAAGCTGATGGTGAAGGCGGAGAGGGTCTCGGCGGCGGCTGAGTTCGTTCCGGTGGCGGTTCGCGAACCGTGCGACGCCGACGGACGACCACACCTTGGTTCCAACGGGCATCGGTCGCTAATTCGCCAATGCTGTTCTCGACGAGTAACAGCGAATGACCAAGTTGCAAGGTCTCGCAACCTGCAACATCCGACGGTGTGCGGAGGTGCGTGGGTCGTGTGATTTCTTCAGACCCGAGAACAATCTCGATCGGTTGCATTCCGGGATCGGCAATCTGTACGTCAGCGCGGGAACTCGAACCGATCGAGGAAGGTGGAAGCGTAGTAAAGGATCGGCCGCTGTCAGGTCCCGCAATTGAGGTCACCCGCACACGAAACATGCGTGAAAGTGCACAATTTCTTCGATTAAGCGGAAATTTTTCTGACCGGTGAGCTTTCCGGTGAACACATCGGTGAGGACTGCGGAGAAGGTGAACATTCACCATGCCGCAATGAACTCAACACAACTTTCATCACGGAACACAACAACTGCACTTCGGGGCATTCGGGCACAACTTGAGACTGAATGGAATCGGCTCTGTCGTCGTTCGGACCTGCAAGACGTTTCGTCCCGCTGGAATCTCGATCTTCCGAGAGGACTGACTCTTCGAGACGTGCTCCACGCGACCGGCTTCGAACGAACGGAACAGGCAGGAAGCGAGGCTCTTCTTCGGCAGCTCGTGCTGGCCGCCGCCCATGACACCATCGCTGCTCGACTCGTGTTGCAACGAATCCTTCCCGGGCTTGTCGCCTCAATTCGACATCGCGATCGGTCGTCAACGGTTGATGACGCGTTTACCGAACTCGTGTCGGCCGCGTGGATGACGATTCGAACGTTTGATGAGCGGCGGCAGCCCGCGTGCCTTGCCGCTGCACTCATCGATGGCGCCGTCTACCGCGCATTCAAAGTCGAACGTCGTCGGCACATCAACGCCCCTCTCGAGGAGCACGAGTACCAACTTGCTCACGAGGAAGGGGAACGAGTGACGACATTGAACGAGTTACGTCAGTTGTTGGCAGAGGCGCATCGAAAGGGCGTGTCGGCTGAGGATCTCGTCCTCATCCACCGACTTGCGACAGGAACCTCAACCGAGGACATTGCGCAGGAGTCCGGCGTGACGGCTCGCGCGATTCGCTATCGATCAGCGCGGATCGCAGCGGCCCTCGCCTCGCTCGTGACTACTGATTGAAATTTGGTCGGCGCTTCTCGAAGAACGCGCTAATTCCCTCTTGGCAATCGGGCGTCACAATTCCCGCTGCCATCACTTCCATCGCGTAGGCGTATGCCTTCGGCTGATCCATATCAACCTGCGAGTAGTACGCACGCTTGCCAATTCCCTTTGCCATCGCTGAACCACGAATCGAACGGGCCATGAGATCACGAACAGCACCATCGAGTTCATCGTCCGCAACGACGCGATTAATGAGACCCCACGATGCAGCGGTGTGCGCATCAACGGCATCACCAGTGATCGCGAGTTCCATCGCATGCTTTCGATTGATCTGACGTGCGACCGCAACAAGCGGCGTATTACAGAACAAGCCACCCTTTCCACCGGGAAGAGCAAAAGCGGCTGACTCACCCGCAATCGCCATGTCGCAGGTTGCCACTAACTGGCAGCCGGCGGCGGTTGCTAACGCATGCACTTTGGCAATGACAACCTGAGGAATTTCCTGCACGGTGTTCATCATTCGTGTGCAGAC
>JALRBS010000202.1 GCA_023262325.1 Ilumatobacteraceae bacterium
CGTCGCGGCTCATGCCTCTTGAACGGCATGAGTACACAACTTGAAAACAGTATTGACAGCTATGACGTCGTTGTCACCGAGCCGTTAGCCATCGACCGAGCCCGCTGTGCCGATGGCGAGGGTGGCCTCACGCATCTGTTCTTTTCCGATGATGCGCACGATCTCGCACGTGCAAAATCTATTTGCAGCAAATGTTTGCTCGCCGACGACTGCCGATCCCGGGCGCTCGAGCGTGCCGAGTACTACGGCGTGTGGGGCGGTGTCCTCATCATGGAGGGAGCAATTGTCGAAGATCGTCCACGACGTGGCCGTCCACGCAAAGACGGTCCGCTCACGATCATCGTCGACGAAGTGCCGGTGCCACCACACCTCGTTGCCTAATAGCCTGAGGTCGTGACTCGGTCAGCGCGGCTCAAACTCTTCGCAGCCGTACTCGGCGTCATTCTCATTGCGCTCGTTGCCGTTGGTGCACCAGAGGTCAGAGATGCAATCGATCGAGCATCTAATGACGCGTTTCTCACTGAACCAGGGGAATATCAGCTTCCAAGTGACTCGAGCGCGATCGCCCTCGGCACATTTCCCAACGTCGCAATCTTCGATGTGAACGACGTTGAGCACAGCTCATCATCGTTAGTCGGTGAACCGCTTGTCGTGAATCTTTGGTTTGCCGCATGCCCACCCTGCCAACGTGAGATGCCGGCATTTGCAGAGGTCGCGGCTCGGCTCGACGGACAGGTTCGTTTCGTTGGTGTGGATCCTGTCGACTCCATCGATGAAATGTTGCGTTTCGCCGCCGACAAAGGAGTCGGCTACGAACTTTTCCGTGATCCGTACGCGGACCTCACCGATGCGCTCGGCACCGTCGGGTTCCCGTACACGGTGTTCGTCGCTCCAAATGGGCAGATCGTCGGCGACGCCGGTGTGCTCGACGCCGCTGAACTTGAACGCAAGATTTCGTCCTTGTTTGGCATTGAAACTGGGGACCAGACGTGACGCTGTCGCTGCTACGAGGTCTCGTCGCTGCAGTGAATCCGTGTGGGTTCGTATTGCTCCCGACCTACCTCATGTACTTCTTAGGTGCAGAGGCGTCCTCGGCTGTCGCTGGCGTCGGCGAGCGGCGGTCGACAGTTCGACGGGCACTGACCGTGAGCGCCGCTCTGACCGCCGGATTCATGTCGGTGTTCATATTCGTTGGACTCGTGACCTATAACTTCACGTCTTGGATTCAACAGAACGCCCGCTATGCGACGGGCGCCATTGCAGTGGCGCTGATCGCGCTTGCCGTGGCGATGCTCACCGGCAGGAGTGTCGCGATTCGGACACCGCACTTTGACGTTGGCGGAAGAGATCGAACGATTCGATCGATGTATCTCTTCGGCGTTGCGTATGCCATCGCATCGCTCGGATGCACCATTGGGCTGTTTCTTCCGACGATCTTTTCGATACGCGGTGACGGATTTGTGTACGCCGTCGCCAGCGTTGCCGCCTACGGCATTGGCATGGGGTTGCTCGTCACGGCATTGACGGTGTCGCTCGCTGTCGCCCAGGTTGGGTTGTTGACGTTATTGCGACGGTCGATGAGGTACGTCGAACGAATTGCTGCGATCTTCATTTTGATATCGGGCGTGTACCTCGCGTATTACTTCTGGGTTGTCGATGTGCGAGGTAGCAACGACCCGATTACGGCCGCGGTCGAACGAGTTCAGCAGTCGATCATTACCTCGTTGAACAACCATTGGCGACCAGTGGTGGTTGTGCTCGGAGCGATCATTGCCGTTGCCTTCGCACTGTCTCGCGACGCACGTGCTGCGCATGACGACGCGGCTGACGGCTGATCTCGACCCTCGCGCGGGAGCGCCTGGGCGGTACCTTCGGGATATGAGTTCAGATTCGTCGCACGACGCCTCCGGTTCAGCATCCGACGCACCGATCCGCGCACTGGACGTCCCGGTACGACCTGCGGCCACCGTCATGCTCATTCGCGACGGAGATGACGGCATAGAAGTATTTATGTTGCGTCGAACGTTGTCCGCTGCGTTTGCTGGTGGCCAATTCGTGTTCCCCGGCGGGAAGGTTGATGGAGCCGACCACGCTGATGATCTTGAAGCGATCTGTGATGGGCTTGATGATGAAGCGGCATCAGCACGACTCGGACTTGAACGCGGCGGGCTCGCCTGGCTCGTGGCTGCGATACGCGAGAGCTTTGAAGAAGCCGGAGTGCTGCTCGCTCGACGCGCCTACGAGTCGGACATGATTCGATTTGATGACGACATCGTTGACGCGATGCAGGAGGCACGTGGTGCAATTCACCGCGGCGAGCGAACCCTCGCTGAGGTGTGCACCGAGCACGATCTGCGACTCGTCACCGATGCAATCAGTTTTGTGAGCCACTGGATTACTCCGGTAGGCGAGGGTCGTCGATTCGATACACGATTCTTGTTGGCGCGAGCGCCGGCCGCTCAGCATCCGTTGCACGACGGGGGTGAAACAATCGAGAGCCTCTGGGTTCGTCCCTCGGATGCGCTCACTCGTTGGAAAGCGGGTGAACTGCAGATGTTTCCGCCAACAGCGCTCAATCTCGAGTGGCTAACCGCCTTCTCCACTGCCGATGAAGCACTTGCTGCAGGAGAGGCCATGGGAGTTCCGCAGTCGATCACCCCGCGCGTGCGAACCGACGACTCGGGCAACGTGTTGGGCATCGCAATGCCCGGCGATGCCGACTACGACACCGTTCCGCTGCCGGAATTCTTATTCGTGCGATTCCGTTAGTCGGTGGCAGCGAGTGCGGCATCGAACGCCGCGAGCATTCGAGTAGCGCACCCGTCCGACTCTTCGGCGGCTACCCGCGGTGGTGCGACTGTGCGCACAATTTCATCAACGATGTGCATGAATGATTCGCGTGCCGCTCCGGTCGACTGAAGAATGACCGGTGAACCCATGTCTCCACCGTGGGAGACCGCCGCTTCAATGGGAATCGATCCAAGCAATGGAACGTCGATCGCTTCAGCAAGGGTCTTGCCACCACCGGAACCGAATACCTCGTGGAGGTTCCCGTCCTCGCAGACGAATCCGCTCATATTTTCAATGACACCGAGCACGGGGAGAAACGAACGCTGGGCCATATCCGCCGCCCGCTGCGCAACTCGTTGCGCCGCGAGTGCTGGGGTTGTCACAACAACGAGCGAGGTTCGCGGCAACATTCGGGCGAGTCCCATTTGCACGTCACCGGTTCCGGGTGGCATATCAATGAGGAGATAGTCGAGGTCACCCCAAGCGACATCGCGAAGAAATTGCTCGACAGCCTTCGTCAGCATGAGCCCACGCCACATGAGCGCCGTCGACTCTTCAACGAGAAATCCGGTTGATACGACTTCGATCGTGCCCTTGCCAATGTTGAGACGGTGCGGCGAGATGTGGGGTCGGCCATCGCGCTCGACCGCATCGAGACCACCTTCGATGCCGAGCAGACGTGGAACGGAAAATCCCCAAATATCAGCGTCGAGCAGACCGACGGTAAAACCCTGTTGGGCGAGACCGGCAGCAAGATTGACAGTTACCGAACTCTTGCCGACGCCGCCCTTGCCGCTTGCGATTGCGAGCACCTGACATCGCTCACCGATGGCAGTCTCCGGGGCACGTTGTTGTGCGGCAGCACGTGCAGTTGACATCGCCGCGGTTCGTTCCTCGGCGGACATTTCGGTCCAGGTGATGTGGACACGAGTGACACCAGGGTGGATGTCGACACGCTCGGTGATTCGCCGCTTGATATCGGCGCGCATCGGGCATCCCGAAATGGTGAGGCGAACTTCGATCTCGACGTAGCCGTTATTACCGACCTCAACATTCGGGATCATTCCGAGTGAGACCACGTCGCTGCCGAGTTCTGGGTCAATGACGGACCTCAGAACCTCGATGACCTCGTCGGCGGTCGGCGGTGCGGCCTGCTCGGCTGCCATAGTCTTGATCCTACCTAAGGGTGGATTGAGCCGTTCGATGAAGGGTAGAATCACCCAGTAGTCCAGAGGAGGAAACTGTGATCACACTTACCGATAGCGCAGCAGTCAAGGTCCGTGAGCTTCTCAATAGTGAAGGCGCGGAAGATCTCGCTCTCCGTGTCGCCGTTCGTCCCGGTGGCTGCAGTGGATTCTCGTACGAGATGTTCTTTGACGGCGATGTCGCAACCGATGATGAGCAAGCGACATTCGGTGAGGAGTCAAAGGCGGTCAAGGTGATCGTTGACCCGGCCTCAGCGCAACTGCTGCAGGGCGCCACGCTTGACTACAAAGACGGCCTTGACCAGTCTGGTTTTGCGATCACGAATCCGAATGCAAGTCGCACCTGCGGTTGCGGCCAGAGCTTCTCCTGACCTCGCAGCACTCATTTCGTCGACCGACGGTATTTGCGATCGGCGTAGGTCTCGTACTTTTCGCGGCCGGTGCACCGTTTTTCCTCTCGTCCGTGCAAGGTGATCTCGCGACGCGAGTGCTCGCGGTAGCCGTCGATGCCGAGACTCGAGTCAATGGTGTGACGTTTAGCGGGCAAGACGGCACTGTGTTCTGCTCTGAGCCTCTCGACTACCCCGCAGATCTCGTGAGCATGCTTGAGTCAGTGCGCGGGGTGCGGCGAATCACCGCAGACCGTTCGTGTCGAGTGTTGAAAGCGCCGACAGTCGATGGATCGGGCGGTACGACGGACATCGCCTCGACGACGACCACGCCTCCCGTGACGGAGACAACACTTCTCGAATCGGTGACGACGACGTTGCCGCTCGCGATTGCTGACTCCGAATTGTTCGAGTCGGTGCTCGGCGGCGATCCCATTCTCACCACGATGGCCCGACTTGTGCGCGCTTCAGCGTTGATCTCGCGGCTTGATGAGGTTCCAATTCTGCTCGCGCCAGTCGATGGCGCCTTCGATAATTTCGGCGCAGATCTCCTCGCCGAAATCGAATCCGATCAGGCATTAATTGTCGAATTTGTCGACCGGCACGTGCTGCTTGACCCTCAAGGGGATCGCGTATCGCAAGAAGGCGAACTCACTCGAATTGATGGAAGAGCATCGGTCATCGAGAAGCTTCAGGTTGGACCACATGAAATTTGGTTGATCGATGGCGTCCTCGTGCCAGTAGATGACACTGTGCTTCCGCCGTTGGTGATCACGTTTACCGATGGCGTCGTAGAGGTTGAAGGCACCATTGACGATGCGTCGGTCATTGATGCGATTGCGACAACGGTCGAGGGAGCCGAAGTCGGTCTCAATCTTCGCGCGACCGCTTCGTCGTCGCCGACGATCGGAATGCCCGAGTTGATTTCGATTGTTGAGCTTCAGCGACTGGTTCTTGCGGTGCTGTCGACGCTTGATGCGGCCGTGATTACCGTTCGCGATGATGGCGTGGACGTTGTTGGAACCTACATCGATGAGATGTCGGCTGAGTCGCTCGCCGCTGTTGCGAATGCAATAGGTGTTCGAACCTCGCTCGCGCCACGGCCGCCGGTGAGCGAATCCGAGGTTGATGCGATCAACGACGCGATTTCCGAGCTTCTCGCTGAGAACCCGGTGAAATTTGTTGCCGGCAAGAGCGACATTGTCTGGATGACCGATGCGGTGCTCGACGAGATCGCCCAAATTCTCGAAAGCACCCCGGGCATCCATGCCATCGTGCGTGGCCATACCGATAGTGATGGCGTGGCGTCATCGAACCTTTCATTGAGTGCGGTACGAGCCAAGGCGGTGGTCGACGCGCTCACCGATCGCGGCGTGCCGTCATCGATGTTGTCGTCGGAGGGTGTCGGGGACACCGAACCGATTCTTGTGGATGGCATCGAGGAAAAGGTGCTCAGTCGGCGCAATTGCTTCCGGCGTGCCCACTTCGAACCATTGGCCGGTGAAGGAAATGCCGTTGAGCCGGCCTTCCTCGATCGCCCGGTCCCACAGGAGATTGGTCGAGAATGGGCCATCCGGCGCATCGCGGAGGAGGCGATGCGAAACTAGCTGGATGCCGGTGAAAATGAATGGAGCGATGCGACCTTGCTGCCGCCGCCGGAGGCGCCCCAGCGCATCCATGTGAAAATCTCCCTGCCCGGCGAAATTCATCGCCCGGGCATGCGGCACCAGCAGCAGCAGGGCGTCCATCTGCGTCGGATCCCACCGCGCGGAAAGATCATGGAATGCGCTGCGCGGCCCCTCCAGCCAGATATTGTCGGCATTAAGCGAAAAGAACGGATCGGGCAGCTGCTTCAGCGCCTTTAGCATGCCACCGCCGGTTTCCAGCAACTGCTTGCGCTCGTCCGAGATAGCGATCGCGGGCATCTTGCGGGCGCGCAAATGGGCTTCGAGCGCATCGGCCAGATAGTGGACATTGACCACTGCCTTCGTCACCCCGGCGTCAACAAGGCGGTCCAGCGCGTGATCGATCAACGGCTTGCCCGCGACGCGCACCAGCGGCTTTGGTTGGCTGGCCGTGAGCGGGCGCATCCGCTTGCCCAGCCCGGCGGCCAGCACCATCGCGGTTTTGCTTGCCAGTTCGTTCATGCGATGGTCCCCCCGCCGCTACGGCGCAGCGCGTCCGGGATATTGGCGTCGAACCAGCGTGCGACTGGAGTGAGTGCAGGATGCGCCAGATCCCGTTCGAGCAGCGCCCATACGCGCGGAATGAGTTCAAGGTAGCGTGGCTTGCCGTCGCGCTTGTGGAGCCGCGTGAAGATACCCACGATCTTGGCATTACGCTGTGCACCCAGCCGCGCGTAGTCGGCCTCGAACTCGGCATCGGGACTGGCTGCCCCAAGATAGCGATCGAGCATC
>JALRBS010000034.1 GCA_023262325.1 Ilumatobacteraceae bacterium
CGTTGTCGTCGACACTCATCGTCGGTCTCGTGCTCATCTCAAAGGAACTCACCGGACTTCCGCTCAGTCTCGGCGCTGGCTACGAGGTGCTGACCGATTGGCTCTTTATGGAGGCCGATATTGCGGTGTGGCTCATCATTGCGGTGTTTGTCATTCGCTCATTCGCCTCGGCTGCGACGCTCGTCGGCGGAGGTGTCGGCGGGGTGTTTATTCCACTTGTTACTGGTGGAGCGCTCGTTGGACGTGCGGTCGGCGAAATTGTGCACCCGGAAAGGTTCTCCCTCTACACCTTGATCGGCATTGCCGCCTTTCTTGGTGCCGGCTATCGGGTTCCCCTCGCTGCGGTCATGTTCGTTGCGGAATCCACCGGACGCCCGAATTTCATCGTGCCCGCACTCTTTGCAGCGGTCGCTGCTGAGCTTGTGATGGGCGATCAGTCGATCACGACATATCAGCGCCGACCGGGTCAACTCTAGGGTGCCAATGTCTGCGAGTCGGGCTCGTGGAGAATCGAATGTCAGACTTCAGGGATGAGTGACTCGGGATCGATTGTCAGTGTCATCGCCGATATGCAGGGAACGATCGTCATGTGGGAGGTGGCACCGGGAGCCTCAGTGCGTGAGGGGCAGGTGCTCGGACTTCTCGAATCGATGAAACTGCACCACGACATCGTCGCAACGAGGGCTGGAAGGCTGGCCGACGTTCGAGTCGCTGTGGGCACAACGGTGAAACCGGGTGACGTGTTGGCAACGATCGATACTGACGCAAGTGTGCTCACGAATGACGCTGCCGAACACGTTGACGTTGTAGGTGCAGTGGTTGGGCCGATCGGACTCGATCGCCCCGATCTCGCCGAAGTGATCGATCGGCACGCACGCGGGCTCGACGATGCACGGCCGACCGCGGTTGAGCGCCGCCGTCAGCGGGGCCATCGAACGGCACGGGAGAACGTTGAGGATCTCATCGACGAGGGTTCGCTCATCGAGTACGGTCCGCTGGTGCTTGCGGCGCAACGCAAGCGGCGCGAACTGGCAGATCTCATCGAAAACACGCCGGCGGATGGTCTTGTTGGCGGCATCGCAACGGTGAACGGGGACATCTTTGGTGGTCACGACGCGCAATGTGTCGTCATGTCGTACGACTACTCGGTGCTCGCTGGCACACAGGGGCATCAAAATCACCGGAAAAAAGATCGTCTGTTTGAGCTCGCAGAGGAGTTGCGCTTGCCGGTCATTTTCTTCACGGAAGGTGGTGGTGGTCGTCCGGGTGATACCGATACCGGAGGAGTAACGGGTCTCGACTGTTTTGCCTTTTTGTGGTGGGGGCAGTTGTCAGGCACGGTGCCGATGGTTGGCATCAACTCGGGGTATTGCTTTGCGGGTAACGCGGCGATTCTCGGCTGCTGTGACGTCGTCATCGCCACGCGTGACTCGAATATTGGTATGGGCGGTCCGGCAATGATCGAAGGTGGCGGCCTCGGTGTGTATGCGCCCACCGAGGTCGGTCCGACATCGGTGCAAGTTGCGAACGGGGTGATCGACATCCTCGTCGAGGATGAGGCTGAAGCGGTCGCGGTGGCAAAGAAATACGTGTCGTATTTCCAAGGATCGATGAGCGACTGGGAGTGTGTCGACCAGACGTTGTTGCGGGATGTCATTCCGGTCGATCGGTTGCGCGCCTACGACGTTCGCAAAGTGATCGATG
>JALRBS010000104.1 GCA_023262325.1 Ilumatobacteraceae bacterium
GGCCTTCGTCGATCCGCCCAAGCCCTCGGCGACGGACGCCGTCGCGCGGCTCAGGCGGGCAGGCATCCGCATCAAGATCCTGTCCGGCGATTCCGGCGCGGTGGTGCAGCACCTCGTGGACGCCTTGCGGCTTCCCGCCCACGGCGTCGGATGCAAGCCAAGCATGTGACCGATCGATACCGAATTTGTACCGGCGTGAGCGATGAGCAGAATCTTTTGATCGGGGTTGTCGATATCCCACACCGGTAACTCGTCGGCCGTTCTTCGAACTCCACGCTCAGCCAGGAAGAGTTCGACGCCGAGATGAATTCGGTCGACGAAGTCGCGAACAGACTCACCTTCATCGAGTCCCCTCCACCGATCGTCAGGGGCGCGCTCGCGCATTTCGGCATACGCCTTCTCGGCCTTTTCCACCGGGGTTCCCGCCCACGCTGGATCACGTATTTCCTCAAGCCACGGAGCAACAACCTCCGCTCTGCCCAAATGTTCGAGCAACGGCGCAGCTGTCTGACGGGCACGAAGCAACGGCGAAACGAGAATCTCATCAAAATGCTCGTCACCGAGATACTCGGCCAATCTCCGTGCCTGCTGATGCCCGAGATCGGTCAGCGGAGGATCGACAACGTTCAGACCATTGCGCACCCATTCCGGTTGCCCGTGACGAACAAGGATGACCTCCATCGCTCTAGACGGTACCGTGCGGGTGTGGCGAGCCCCCAAGGCTGGTATCCCGATCCATATGGTCGATTTGATCACCGATGGTTCGACGGCGAGCGTTGGACGGGTGACGTCGCCAACGACGGGGTTCGCCGTGTTGACCCGATCTCGGAAATTCGTTCACGATCACGACGGCGCCGCTGGCCGTTTATCGTCATTCTTGTCATCGCCCTGATCGCAATTCCCGGCACAATTCTCGGGCGGTCCGTACAGCGTTTCGCAGAACCCGCAGAGAACAACGTCACCACCGACTCATGCGAACTTTCGAACGAAATCGTCTCCATCAGCATCTCCGTCGACAACGTTGACGTAACTCCGGCTTCGTTCACGGTGTTCGTCGAAGTCGTCGGAAGCCCACTCAACCGCGTGATACGAAGTCTCACGTTCGAAACCTCACTTCTGCAGCCCGGCGAGCGGCGCTTGCTTCACGCAGCATTTCCAACCACAGCGACAGCCGTGGAGTGCGAGGTGGTCGGTATCGGCGGACCGCTCCCCTTCGGAGTTGATCTCGGGCCAATCGAGCCGGTCAGGACAAATCGCACCTAGCGTTACTCCGGTGAGCAACGACGACGCCGCAGCACCAGCAGCTCGATGGCGGGCGTCACTACCGCGAATCGGCGTGCTCACCGTTGTTGTCACCTTCGGAGCGATGTGGATCTGGGTGTTGTTCTTCGCACCACGCGATGGCGTGAACAGATTCGAAGACCGCGAGTGGGCCGCATGGGCTGAACAGATCTGCGCAGAGGCTGCCAACCAACGCCTTGAACTTGCGGACTACACACGCCTCGACAGTGGTGGATCGGCCCTCATCCAGCAACGCGCCGACCTCATCGATCGCGCAACAGCCACACTCGAATCGATGTTGGCTGAACTTCGAGCGCAACCACCCGCCGATGCAAAGGGTCGGGCGATCGTGCCGATGTGGCTTGATGAATACGACACGTATGTTTCCGATCGACGGCAATACACATCCGAACTACGTGCCTCCGGAGAGAACCTGCCGTTCTACGAGACGCTCAATCAGGTGCCAATTTCTGAGCGGCTCGCAACGTTTGCAGCAGACAACGAGATGCCGAGTTGCAAGCCGCCGTTCGACCTTGACATCTGATGTCGCCTATCTGACTTCCCGAGGCGAGCGGGCGCTTACTCAGCCGTCAGCGTCTTGATGACCCTCGCAGGAGCACCGACCGCAACCGAGTTCGATGGAATGACACCCGTCACGACGCTGTTTGCCCCGATGACAACGTGTTCACCAATGTCGGCACCCGGCAGAATGACCGAGCCGTGACCAATCCACGAGCCATTGCCGATGCGAACTGGCGCTTCGGGCATCGACTGCTGTGAGATCGGAAGATCAAGATTCTCGTACCCGTGGTTCTGATCGGTGATGTAGACGTGATGGCCGGTCCATACATCATCACCAATCCAGATCGAAAAGTGTCCGACTACGCCCGATCCACGCCCAATCAAACACCGATCTCCTATCGACACCACCGGGTTGCTGAGACACTCCTGACCGGGAACCATTCCCGCTGACAAAGCGACATGAGGGCCGATCATCGTCTCCGTACCAATCCGGATATAGCGCTCGTTCATGATCGCGGTCGGCGGAAAACAGATAATGCTTCCGTCGCCGAAGGACCCAAAACTTCTTGCCCGAGCACTGTGAGGACCGATCGCCGCAACGAAGGTCACCCATGCATGGACCTTTGCAATTGAGTCACCAATCCAGGTCAACGCGCGCAGCCGTGGTGCACGCAGCACACCGCCGATCTGAACACGAGCCACGTCGGCACGCTACCTTCGAGCCCGTGAACACACCTATTGCATCGACCCCCTTCGGTGATTTCGCCGGTCTTCATCGCGACGGCGTCAACATCTTCAAAGGAATTCGATATGCCCACGCCGATCGCTTTCGTGCGTCCGAACTCGCTACCGACACATGGTCAGACCTGAAGGAGGCCACAACCTACGGACCACAGGCACTCCAGGTACCAGGAATCATGGAGCAGATGCTCGGCGAGAGCAAACAACCAACATCTGAAGACTGTCTCTCACTCAACGTGTTCACCTCGGGTAACGGTGAACAGAAGCCGGTGATCATGTGGATCCATGGCGGAGCGTTCACGAACGGCGGGGGTTCTGTGCCCTGGTATGACGGTTCAAATCTGGTGCGTGCCGGCAACGTCGTCGTCGTCACCATCAACTACCGACTCGGCGCCTTCGGATTCCGCGGTCGAGACAATGCCGGACTCTCCGATCAAATTTCTGCGCTCGAATGGGTCCGCGCCAACATCGAGTCATTTGGTGGCGATCCGTCAAATGTGACGATCATGGGCGAGTCTGCGGGAGGCGCAAGCGTCGTCGCACTGCAGGCGACGCCGATGGCGGCGGACCTCTTCGCAAAGGCCTTCGCAATGAGCCCCTCAATTCCGCAATATCGAACGCGGGAGCGCGCCGATGAGAATGTCGCCGAACTGCTTGCCGCAGCGCAGGTCGACCACCCCGATGACCTCGTGCGCATGTCGGCAGATGCGCTGCTTGAGGCCCAGTCAAAAGTGCTCTCCACGACGCGCGACCAAATGACCGCCTTTGCGCCGGCGGTCGATGACCACTACCTCCCCGAACATCCATCCGCGCTCGCAGCGCTCGACGCGCGTCCACTCGTCATCGGGACAAATCGAGACGAGATGCATCTCTACACCGCATTCGATCCAAAGGTCTCTGGCATGAATGAAGCGGACGCGCGCGGGTTCTTCCGCGACAACTTTGGTAGCGACGATGCGTACGACGTATACGCCCGATATCGCCCCGACCACTCACCCGGACAGATCGTTTCAGCACTTCAAACTGACGGAGTCTTCAGACGTCCCGCACACGACCTTGCGGATGCTCGACATCGACATGGACACACGACGTTCGCGTATTGGTTCACCTTCGCAACACCAGTGTTCGACGGAGTACTCGGAAGCTGCCACGCACTCGACATTCCATTTGCACTTCGAAATCTTGACCGAAATGGCGTTGAGATGTTCACTGGAACATCGGACCTTCGCACCGGTCTCGCCGAGAACTTCTCAAACGCTGTTCTCGACTTCGCCCGCAGCTCCGAACCGGGTTGGTCGACGTGGGGAGAGTCTCGAGTGACACAGATCCTCGACACGCACACAGAGATAGGCCGCGACATCGTCGCCGACCCTGAACCGGACATCAGAAGGTGCTGGGAGCAACGTGGCACTCAGTGATCGAGGTTCGCTCACGGACGTCGATGGACTTGCGGTCGGTCACTTCGACAAAGCAACACGCGGTTGGCGAACCGGCACGACAGTTGTGCTCGCCGACACACCAGTGACCGCAGGTGTCGAAGTTCGCGGCGGAGGACCGGGAACGCGCGAAACCGATGCGCTCGCTCCGTGGAATCTTGTTGAATCGATCGAGGCAATTTGTCTGAGTGGAGGCAGCGCCTACGGTCTGCGCGCCGCTGATGGCGTGGTCGATTTTCTCGCCGCTCAGGGACGCGGTTACCCGGTTGGCACGCTGCCCCACGAGGTCGTTCCGGTTGTGCCCGCCGCAGTCATTTTTGATCTTGGGCGCGGTGGGCAATTTCGCAACCATCCAGACGCGTCATTCGGGACTCAGGCGGCCGCGAAGGCTCGCGCTCCGCAACACCGACGTGGGTCAATCGGCGCCGGAATCGGCGCACTCGCTGGCGGGCTACGTGGTGGAGTTGGCATGGCATCTCGGCGCGTGACGCTTCGAACCGACGACACCACAACGTTGACAGCGACGGTCGGCGCCCTATGTGTCGTCAATGCACGAGGTTCGCTCATCAACCCCTCAAGCGGTCTCCCCTGGGAGGCACAGAGTGATCTCAAGGCCCCTTCTCGATCGGAACGAACAACCTTGCAGAAGTACCTCGCAACCGTCGCTCCACCATCGTTCAACACCACGATTGGCGTCGTCGCCACCGACCTTGTTCTTACCCGTCCAGAGGCCACGAGGCTCGCGATGAGCGCTCATGATGGTCTCTCACGTGCAATACGTCCGGTACACACCCTGGCCGATGGTGACACGATGTTTTCCATGGCGACCGGCCGACACGAATTGCCGACCAACGACCGTACGGCAGCAATTTCGCGGCTACTCGCCGCATCGGCGGACTGTGTCGCAGCGGCGTGCATTGATGCCGTGTTACACGCAACCTCCATCGGCAACATCGCTGCGTACCGAGACCTAGTTCCAAGCGCGTTTCGATGACAATGCCGTCCGCGCCGAAGATCATTCGGTCAGTCCGCGAACTGCGCGCCTGGTCGCGCGCCCAGCGCCTCGAGCATCGACGGATTGCGCTCGTTCCGACGATGGGCGCTCTTCACGACGGTCACCTCGCGCTCATCGACATCGCACAACAACACTGCGAACGCACCGTCGTATCGATTTTTGTCAACCCGACACAGTTCAACGAATCCGCTGACTTTGCGTCCTACCCTCGCACGTTTGATGTTGACGCCGCGCAGTGTCAGCGGCGGGAGGTGGACGTCATCTTTGCGCCAACTGCCGAAGAGATGTACCCGAACGGGTCGCGCACAACGATTCGAGTTGGACCCATCGCCACGCGGTGGGAGGGTGAACATCGTCCGGGCCATTTCGACGGAGTCGCCACCATCGTCGCAAAGTTGTTCCTTGCCTGCGAACCAGATGTTGCGGTATTCGGCACAAAGGATTTTCAACAGCTCGCGGTCATTCGACAGGTCGCGCTCGACCTCAATCTGCCCGCGGACATCGTCGGGGTCCCAACAATTCGTGAGCCCGATGGACTCGCAATGTCAAGCCGCAATGTTCGCCTGAGCAACGACCAACGTCAGGCAGCCTGCACGATTTTTCGCGCAATGAACGAGGCTCAACACCTTTTGACGGATACCTCACAGTCCATCGAGGACATACGCCAGCACGTCGTCAACGAAATTGAAATGTCGGGTGGAGTCATCGATTACGTCGCAATTGTCGACCCGGTCACGCTTGAGCCCATAGAGGATTTTTCCGAAGCACAGATGCTGGTGGCGGCAACCTTCGGCACGGTACGACTCATTGACAACTTGAGGTTGCGACGCGACCCGTCCCCAACCTTTGGTGTTCGCTGACATTCATCAGCACCAACGTGCATACCCTTGTCACCATGGCGCAAGCGTCCAAAACTTCAACCCGACGTCCCGACTCGCTCTGGGAGGCGTCACTCACGAGTGACACCCGCTGTGAGAGTGAACCGTGGGAGCATGGGTTGGAGGCCGACATCACGATTATCGGTGCTGGACTCACCGGACTGTGGACGGCCTACTACCTCTCGGGCGCACTCCCCGACGCCAAGATCATCGTCCTTGACCTCGCCGGGGTCGGATTTGGCGCGAGCGGTCGAAATGGTGGGTGGGCATCGGCGTTGCTTCCCATGGGGTTGAACCGCCTCGAGCGCGAATATGGCCGAGAATTCGCAGTCGCAACTCAACATGCCATGCATTCGACGCTCGATGAAATCATTCGGGTGACAGAGGCCGAACAGATCGATGCCGGCGTAACGAAAGGCGGGACGATCACCGCGGCCAGATCGCTCCCGCAACTCGACCGAGTGCGTCATGAGGTCGAGACATACGCCCGATTTGGTTTCGAGGACGACTACCACCTGCTCAATGCAGAAGAGGCCGCTGCAATCTGCAATATGACCGGGATTCAAGGAGCGCTTCACACCCCGCACTGTTGCGCCGTGAATCCGGCTCAGCTAACGCACGGCATCGGACGGGCGGTGCGTCGTCGAGGCGTGCGCATCATCGCCCCGGCATGCGCCACTTCCATCCGCAGAGGTGTGGTCACAACAACACACGGCGACGTGCGCACCCGTTATGTCGTTCGAGCGACAGAGGGATACACATCGATGCTGCCTGGCCAACGTCGTGCATCGATTCCGCTCTATTCGATGATGGTCGCAACCGAGCCGCTCTCGGACGATGTCTGGCAAACGATCGGTCTGCACGACCGACCAACCTTTGATGACACTCGACACCTCATCATCTACGGGCAGCGAACTGCAGATGGACGGTTCGCCTTCGGTGGTCGAGGAGCGCCGTACCACTTCGGCTCACGTATCGATGATTCGTTTGATTCAAACGAGCAGGTTCGACTGCGAATTATCTCGACCTTGCGCGACCTCTTCCCTGCACTGCACGACGCGCAATTCACCCACCATTGGGGTGGCCCGCTTGCAGTTCCACGCGACTGGGCGTGCGGTATCGACACCGACTGGAAGAACGGGATCATCACCGCAGGCGGCTACGTCGGCGACGGCGTGAGCACAACAAACCTGTTTGGACGAATTGTCACCGATCTCATCGCCGATCGAGAACTACCGGACTATGAGCCGAAGGTGCAACAAGATCACTTGCCATTTATCAATCGAAAGACGCGCCGTTGGGAACCCGAACCACTTCGCTGGGCAGGAATCAATGGCGGACGTCTTGCTGCGGGCCTCGCTGATCGCCTTGAAACACGCACTCAACGTCCGAGTCGATTTTTTGGTGGCGTCATCGACGGGTTATTGCGTCGCTAGAACACCGTCAACGATGCAACGTCGGTGAGTCGATCGTTGCAACGAGCCGAATCGTGTGGACGGATGCGCCGGACAGCACGCCACCACGTCCGAGGAGTCGCCCCGACTGCCAGTTCGATAGTCCAAGTTCCGGCTCATTGAGCGCGTACTGCCCATCGACCCATCGTGTGAAACCATTACCAACAAACGGTGCGTTCACCGAGTTGTAGACCCTCTCGAACACGTCTGAAGACTCGGTGAGGACAGAAACGACGAACTGCGGGCTGTGGCTGTTGCAGAGCTGCACGGCCTCGTCAACCGACGCGACAAGTACTAATGCGAACTCGGGATCGTTCTCCCATTCCCACTCGTGCCCGAGGTCCCCGATACCTGCAAGTTCAATATTTGCAGGAAGGTCAATGCCATCGCATGCAGCAGCAACATCAGGTGACGCGTGCACAATGGCGCGGGTTGCTCGATTGGCCGCCGCGATCGAAGCCCCTTCGAGCACATCGATCAACTGGTGTTGCGCCGACCGCACGACACAGCACACATTCAGCGTGTTGCAGACCTTTCGATCGAGGGAGGCAGCGACCACAGTGCGTAGGCGCTCGGTATCTGCATCTTCAGCGACAATCATCCAGGCGCCGCCGGTTCCGTGCAAACTTGCAGGAACACCAACCGATCGAGCGATCGATCCCAACAACTCGACTGCAGGTCCTGACCCGCGGGCCACTGCGAGCGCTAATCGCCGATCGGAAAATAACGCCCACCCTGCGGCGTGAGTAGGCGAATCAATAAGCGCCACCGCTCCACCGGGCAATCCGGCTGTAGCAAGTGCAGGTTGCAGAGCGTACGTCATCATCGCACGCGCCGTGCCAAGCGCGTCTGAACCAATGCGCAGCACTGCGGTGTTTCCGGACCGAATCACTCCGGCGGCATCGGCAAATACGTTCGGACGACCTTCGAAGACGAACCCGACGACGCCGACGGGCGCCCGGCGTGATTGCACCGACCACCCTTCGTGTGCAACTTCGGCGATCACAACGTTGCGTTGCACATCGCTGCGTTGCCACATGTGCAGTCCGGCGATCATGTCCGCCAACATTGCGGTCGATAGTTGCAACCGAGTGGTGGAACGACCTCTAACGCTTGCCGACTCGACATCTGCTGCGTTGGCCGCCATGATGTGCGAGACGACCGTCGGGTCTTCGAGCCGACGAGCAAATTCGGCGTAGAACTGGGAAATCTCGTCATCAGAACACCGGGCAAGTGCATCGAACGCCTCAAGCGCACTAACAACCGCTTTCTCGACAATGTCGTGTTCAGCGTTCGGCACATGAAGAATCTCGCCAGAGGCTGCGATGAGACGGTCGCCAGGTTGAAATGCTGCGGCGAGTTCCTCAGAGACCACGCATGCCTCGCCGAGACCAGTGAGCACCACCTGGCCCGGTTCGAGTCGTTCGATCGGTTCAGACGCCACCGAGCACCTCGCTCATCGCGACTGCGCGACCTTCTTCGATTGATCGTTGCGCTGCAACCCCCATCGCCACCGAACGTAGACCATCCTCGAGGGTGACCGCGGCGGTGCCACCCTCGCGAATGGTGTGAAGAAAATCTCGATGTTCGAGATAACTCGCCCCGTGATGCAGGCCGACATAACGCACCTCGTCGACATGAATCTGTTCTTCGCGCACCACATGGCGACCATCCGCGCGCCGACCGACTCGCAATATCGATTCGGTAACGAGCGCCTCAACTTTGCCGAGGTCCCCGATCACCGAAATTTCTTGTTCATTTTTTGACGCTTCGGCGAACATGCAGAGATCGAGCATGCCACGTACCCCGTTCGCGAATTCAACGATGACGAACGCGTTGTCAAAGATGTCGGGGGTTTCGCCGTCGTATTGCTCGTCGAGATGATTCACATCCTGACCACCTGATGCGATGATGCGGACTGGCTCAGCATCAGCAACAAGCCGCATGAGATCAAAAAAGTGACAGCACTTCTCAACGAGGGTGCCTCCCGTGTTTCGGTTGAACCGATTCCAGTTTTTCACTTTGACGAGAAAGGGAAACCGGTGCTCGCGAATGGCAACCATCTTCACCGAGCCAACCGCCCCTTCAGAAAGTGACCGCAACAGCGCCATCGTCGGCGGCATGTACCGGTATTCGAGACCCATCCAGACGACACGACTCGTGCTGCGTTGTGCTGCAACGACACGTTGACAATCGGCCACCGTGGTGCACAAGGGTTTCTCCACGAGCACGTGCACATCTGCCTCGAGCGCATCACCAAGCACGTCAACGTGAGTCATGTTCGGCGTTGCGATGACGACCGCGTCCACCGCTCCAGAGTTCAACAGATCGACATGATGTTCAAATGCGAGCGGCGAGGACCCGTTCACCGATGCCGCCTTCACACCAATAATTCGACGGGTTTCGTCGGTGTCCGCGATGGCAGTCACCACAGCCCCATCAAGATGAAGAATGTTCTCGATGTGCTCAACGCCCATCATCCCAGTACCAACCACTCCATAGCGGACAACATCGCTGGAGGAGGTTTGAGAATCCGCTGTGACCACCTTTCGAAGCGTACGCTCGATTCATGGCAGATGACCGTTTCTACTTTCGGCAGTTGCTCTCCGGTCGAGACTTCGCCGTTGGTGACAACTTTGCAACGCAGATGGTGAATTTTTCATACGCGATCGGCGATCGCTCCACCGGCGAATGCGTCCTTGTCGATCCCGCATGGGCCGTGCACGATCTCATCGGCGTCGTT
>JALRBS010000107.1 GCA_023262325.1 Ilumatobacteraceae bacterium
GGTCGATCGCTCCGACATGGGTAGTGCCGAGGCAGCGCTTAACTCGCTCCTCGGCTAACAACGCTGTACCCTGAATCGCAGCAACGGGGAGCTCGCTCAAGGCGGGCTGAGAGGGTGGTCGATACCACCGACCCGACGACCTGATCCGGGTAATGCCGGCGGAGGGAGCAATGGAACAACCACAAGTGACTGACGAAACTGTTGTCGTCATACTCGGCGCCGAGAGCATCGATCGATCGATCGCGTCACGCATCCCGGAGAATGCATACGTCATCGCCGCGGATTCAGGACTCGACCATGCCCGTAGCGCTGGCATCTCACCGGATGTGCTCATCGGTGACCTTGATTCGATCTCATCGCGCGGGTTGAAATGGGCAAGAAAAAATGTCGAAATCGTCGCGTATCCAGCAGACAAGGACGACACCGATACCGAACTCGCGCTCGAACTCGCCGCGGCGCGCCACCCTGCTCGTCTCATCGTGATCTCAGGAGGCGGCGACCGCCTCGACCACACGCTTGCGGTGCTCGGAGCGCTCGCACATGTGAACCTCACCAGCATCCCAACGATTGACCTGTGGTGGGCGACGCACGACATTCGCGTTGTGCACGGTCCGGGTCGCACGCAAGTGAAGCCCGCAGTGGGCTCGGTGCTGTCGCTCGTTGCGCTCACAAGTCCCTGCACCGGTGTCTCATTGACCGGCACACGATGGACGCTTTCCAACGAAACCCTCGATGCTCTCGACGGGCGAGGCGTGAGCAACATCGTCGAGGGTGATGTTGAACTCAAACTGATGACCGGCGTACTTGCGCTCTTTCACTCAAGAGAGGGAAGTCAGTGATGCGCCGACTCAATAGGCACATCCTCACTGCTACGGCGCTCGCCCTCTGCCTCACTTCAGTTTCCTGCGCTAGCGAACCAAACTCAATCACGCTCGTGACGTACTCGTCGTTTCCTGCCGAGGGTGCCGCAGTGAATGACGCCCTCTCAGCGTTTAGCGAACGCACTGGGATTCAGGTCATCCTTCTCAACGCTGGTGATGCGGGAACGATGGTGACGAAGGCCGTGCTTGCGAGCGGATCACCAGAAGGCGACGTCATGTGGGGAGTCGATAACACATTGCTCTCGCGCGCAACCGACGCCGACGTGTTCGATTCGTACCTCCCCACGGCGAGCGCTGAATTCGCCGAAGACCTCGTCGCACTCGGCGACGGAATCGTCGTGCCGGTCGATTTCGGGGACGTTTGCGTGAACTACGACCGAGCGTGGTTCGATGCCGCTGGCCTCGCCGCTCCAACCAATTTTGAAGACCTCGCCAATGCTCAGTACGCCAGCTTGCTTACGGTGCAGAACCCCGGCTCATCCTCACCAGGTCTTGCGTTCATGCTCGCCACCATCGCACGGTTCGGCGACGGTTGGACCGATTATTGGCGTGGACTCGTTGCGAACGACATCCTCGTCGTCGACGACTGGGAACAGGCGTACTACGGCGCATTTTCCCGTGCCGGAGGCGACCGCCCTCTTGTCGTGAGTTACGGGTCAAGCCCCCCGTTTGAGGTGCTGTACGGGGACGACCCCGAGGCAGCAATCGCCCCCACCGGCGTGATCGACGACACGTGCTATCGCCAAGTCGAATTCGCTGGAGTGCTGCGCGGCACCAACTCCCCCGATGCAGCCCGACAACTCGTCGACTTCTTGGTTTCAGATGAATTCCAACAGCACGTCGCACTTGATCTCTACGTCTTTCCGGTCGCTGATGTCGCACTCGACCCCGTGTTCACGAAACACGCGGTGATTCCAGAGTCTCCACGTGCACTCACACCGGCAGCGATCAATGCCGGTCGAGCCGACTGGATCGCGCAATGGAACATGATCGCCGGCTAAACCGACCTTCTCGAACCTCCCTCATCGCGTTCAGTGCGATACCGGTCCTCGTCATCGTCGTATTTGTGCTGTTGCCGCTCGGCAACCTCGCCGTTGCCGCATTCTCGCCAACAGCATTGCGTGCAACCTTGACCGAGAAACGAACCTGGTCAGTGCTCGGCGCAACGTTCCTCCAAGCAACCGTGTCGACGCTCTGTAC
>JALRBS010000219.1 GCA_023262325.1 Ilumatobacteraceae bacterium
CTGCCAACCTCAACAAAACGAACACCATTGCAGTCTTCATTAACCAGCTGCGCGAGAAGATCGGCGTCATGTTCGGCTCGCCTGAGACAACTCCTGGCGGTCGCGCGCTGAAGTTCTACTCGTCAGTTCGTCTTGACATTCGTCGTATTGAATCGCTCAAAGACGGAGCAGAAATTGTCGGTAACCGAACCCGTGTGAAGGTTGTGAAGAACAAGGTGTCACCGCCGTTCCGTCAGGCCGAGTTCGACATCATGTACGGCAAGGGCATCAGTCGTGAAGGAAGCCTGCTCGATATGGCCGTGGACTTCGGAATCGTGAAGAAGTCAGGTGCGTGGTTCACCTACGACGGCGAGCAACTTGGTCAGGGTCGAGAAAACGCGAAGACATTCCTCTCAGAACACGCAGAGATCATGGTCGACATCACCGAGCGTGTGATGGTGGCATCGGGACTACGTGGCGAAGCTGCCCCTGAAGGAGAAGACGTCTTCACCGAAGCCGACGATGAGCCAATCGATATTGCTGATTGACCACTCGATGTCGTTCAGCAGCGTGTGAACCTGGGGTTCAGGCTCCTGGCTTCCAGATCATCAAGATCAGACCAAGGACGAGGCCGAGGTGAGTGATGCCAACGCCTGCTGCGAGCTTTGACGTTGCTGACTCCGACTCATCCGTGATCGCGGGGCGAATCATCATCCAACTGATGACGAGCATGACGAGCCAAATGAGCATCGAGGCGCTCAGCCAGGCCGCACCCATCGAGAGCTTGCCAACCCCAGCGAGACCCATACCGAACACCCACATGAGAACAAGCGATGGAAACGTCATGCGCATGTGCATCTTCGCGATGACCTGTGTCTCACCTGCACGCTTTAACGGCGTGTAGAGAAATGCAGGACCAAATGCAACGACGACGCTGATGATGTGAAGCAAACCGAGAATGCGGTAACCCGCTGAATTTTGTAGAAGCGCAAGCATGCCGAGGACATTAGCCCGACGTTTGCGAATGAAATAGGATGACGGTCATACTCAACGGCGTGACGCGACGACATCGCTCGTACGTGGGTGCTACCACGCTCGGTCTTCTCGCGTTCGCGACGTCGTCAATGGTGTCTGCGGCCCACCCTTCGCAACCCGACAGCGATGGACTGATGTCGGGACTCATCGTCGGCGGTGAGGATGTCGCCATCTCAGAAGTTGGTTACCAGGCCGCACTGCTCTACTCGCACAACTTGTCGCAAAACGACAACGCCTACGCCGATCAATTCTGTGGTGCAACTGTGCTGTCAAGATTCTGGTTGGTCACTGCCGCGCATTGCGTCGCGGATCTCGATGCCTCAGAATTTGAGGTTGTCGTCGGTATTGCAACCTTGTCAGAGATGCGAAGTGCCGATCGTCGCGAGGTTGAACAAGTAATCGTCTCGAGCGAATGGAACGACGACACTGGCGACATTGCCCTCATCCGACTTGTTTCACCGATCGAACTGACTCGTGCGTCGGTGACCACGGCAACTCTTCCCTCTCACTCCCAGGCTGAGAATTGGCCGCCCGAAGGGACTGAATACGTCATCACCGGATGGGGATGTCGTTCCGTGCGTGGTGCGAACGAAACTGACTGTCCAAATTCAGGTAGCGGAACCTTCGCGGACGTTCTGCAGCGGGCGATGATTGCCGACCTCACTGGTCCAACCTCGGCAGACTGCGGCAACCTTCAGGCTGGGCTCTATGTCCCGTCGTCAATGATTTGTGCAGGCATCGAAGTCGGCGGAATTGACAGTTGTTTTGGTGACAGCGGAGGACCTCTCGTCGCAATCGAAAACGGAATTCCTGTACTCGCTGGTGTTGTTTCGTCGGGTGTGGGCTGTGGGGTTCAAGGACTGCCGGGCATGTACACCCGAGTGACGACCTACCTTGACTGGATTCGCACCATCACCGGGATCAGCGAAGATGACGAATCGTCCGGCTCGTTTACTGCGTTGACGCCGACACGTGTGGTGAATACGCGTGGGTCTGGGGTCAAGGTTGGTGATGGTTCGTTGACGGCTGCGCCGTATCGGTTGAAGGTGACGGATATTGCTGGTGTGCCTGATGATGTTGTTGCGGTTGCGTTGAATGTGACGGTGACACAGACGGAGTCGTCTGGGTATGTGACGGTGTATCCGTGTGACGCTGATCCTCGTCCTGACGCGTCGAACCTGAATTTTGTGGCGAATCAGACGGTGCCGAACGCAGTGATTGCTCCGGTGTCTGCTG
>JALRBS010000164.1 GCA_023262325.1 Ilumatobacteraceae bacterium
GTTACTCGCCGTGGACAGCGGCACGCTTGCCCATGCGCGTCCGTCGGAGTTGTGGTGGTCGCAATACCGACGTGCAGTGGCGCGTCGAACGACCGAACTCGGTCTCACCACGCAGCGAAACCTCACAGCCGGGCTCGTTCCGATCATCGTCGTCACTGCCACAATTTTCGCTGCCGGCGTGCTCATTTCGATGGGGTCGGTTGTGTCTGCCGCTCGCTCCATTGACCCGTCGTTACTCAACCTCTGGTGGATTGCCTTCACCCCCGTCGCAGCGAAATTTGGCGTTGATGCAGTGAGATTGCTGGTCGAGCAAGAACTCTGGCTCAGCGAGGTCGGCATGGCTACGGCACTTCGTCTCGACCATTGGCGAGATGAGATCGCTGGTCGCGTTCAAAGTTCCGACGGTGCCTCACACGGACGTGACGTCGCACTCGCCGCCGCACTTGGCGTCCCGACCCGCATCCCGCGCCAGATCCCCCTTCATGGAAATTCGGCGCGGCGCACCGTATGGTCCGATGCGGATGGCACCTTGCACACCATCGACATCAAACGTTCCCGAATTCCGGCCGAAGGAACTCGACCCGGTCACGCCGTGGTGTGGGGAGGTGTCTCCATTGCCGCTGCGCTCGTCGTCCGTTCATATGGGGACCGAATACTGCAGAGCGACACCTTCGAAACAATGCAGTCGCATACGCCAACCGCGCTTTCTCCAGTGTCATCCGTCGTGTCAGCGATTATCGACCTCACTCTCGCTCCCCTCGCGGTCGGCACAGCGCTCGTCATTGCCGGGCTCGTGGATCTTCTCATCAAGCGCCAATTTGCGGGCACCGTCATCGACGTTCGATTGCCTGCAGATCATTCATTCGGCGGCTGGTGGAGCGCGATCACTGCAGGCGCGGGACACGACGGCGTTGCGGTCGTCGAACTCTCCATTGAACGAAATGACGGCGGCGTGCTCACTGTGCTTGTTGACGCGCGCGCTGCCGCCCCTCTCGGCGCACACGTCTCGATCGAACGCACATTGCTACTTCGACGCGTTCGTTCGGTCTCGCCGATCGGGCGTTCAGGCCGATCGGAACATCACACGCATACGCTCGGTGTATGAACGATCACCGACAGCGAATCGTCACCCTCGACCTTGAAGGCGTACTCATTCCCGAAATCTGGGTCGCGGTCGCCGAGCGCACCGGTATCGATGAATTGCGTCGAACAACCCGTGATGAACCGGACTACGACGTGCTCATGCGCCAGCGACTCCAGCTGCTCGAAGAAAACGACCTCACGATGTCGGTGATCACCGACGTCATCGCAGGCCTACGACCAATGCCCGGTGCCGAGGAGTTTCTCACCCAGTTGCGCGCCGAGTACCAGGTGCTCATCTTGTCGGACACGTTCGAACAATTCGCGCGGCCGTTCATGAGACAACTCTCTTGGCCGACTATCTGGTGCCATCAACTCATCGTTCAAGACGATCGCATTGTCGATTATCGCTTGCGACTGAAGGACCAAAAGCGACGCGCGGTCGAAGCGCTCACCTCGCTCGAATTCACCGTTGTTGCCGCTGGTGATTCCTATAACGACACGACAATGCTCGCTGCAGCGCACGTCGGATTTCTCTTTCGTGCTCCTGAAAACGTTCGACGTGAGTTCGATTTTCTCGCTCTCGATGACTACGACGAACTTTTCGCTGCAATTCGCGCAGCATTCAGCGACGTCCGATAGCCGCTCTCGATCCCGAGTTGAGTGCACCTTCACACCTAGTCTTCGAAAGTGACTCCCCCACAATCTGACGGCACGGCTACCTCGTCGACGCTCGGCGTTGGTCTCCTCGGCGCCGCAGTCGCCGTTTCGGCATGGGGATCGACGGGGGTCATCGTCAAAGCCCTCGACCTCGATCCCGTTGCGATTTCGTTCTACCGATTTTCGATCTACTCAACCGCCGTCCTGATCTATCTCTGGTTACGCGGCGCTCGACCTGGGCTCCGAGTGCTCCGACACTCCGCTGCCGGAGGAATCTCACTCGGTATCGACGTCGTGCTGTTTTTTACCGCCGTGAAAACAACGACCGTCGTGAACGCAACAACAATTGGCGCGCTGCAACCGGTCATCATTCTTGGAATCGCATCAAAATTCTTCGACGAGAAGATTCGCGCCCGAGAAGTGTGTGCCGCTGTCGCCGCCATCGTTGGAGTTGTCATTGTCGTCAGTCAGTCGTCCGGCAGTCCCGAATGGAACGGGGCTGGTGACCTCGCCGCCGTGGGTGCGCTGTTCGCGTGGACCGGCTATCTCGTGATGTCGAAACGATCGGCTGGCGTCATCACCCCGAATGAATACACATTCGGCACCGGGTTCTGGACGGTGCTCGTTGCGCTACCTCTCGGTTTCATTGCTCAGCAGGACATGTCGCTTCCACACACCGATCAGTGGGTGGCGTTGCTCATGCTCGTCATCGTGGGTGGACTGTTCGGCCACTCCCTCATGAATTGGTCGATCACAAAGATTCCGCTGTGGCTCGGATCGACCTTGACGTTGCTCATTCCGATTGTGTCTTCCTTGACTGCATGGGTTGCGCTCGATGAGGCACTCTCTGCACTGCAACTCATCGCAATGGCGGGCGTTGTCGCTGCGCTCACGATCATCGTGCTCGCGCAACGACAACCAACCCCGGCACCACCGCCTACCGCTCCGATAACCTCAATACCGACGAGTGCTGACGAACCTTCCTGACGAACGTTTCGCAGCCCACACGCAAACCCTGGAGAACACACCACATGAGCGATCAGTCCCCGACGATTCAGTACACCTACACCGACGAGGCACCTGCCTTGGCGACGTACTCACTGCTCCCGATCGTCGAGGCCTTCGCTGCTAAGGCGGGAATCTCGGTCACATCCCCAGACATCTCGCTCGCCGGCCGCATCCTCGCTGCGTTTCCAGAGCGGCTCTCTGAGGCCCAGCGGGTTCCCGACTACCTTGCGCAACTCGGTCAACTCACACTTGAACCTGAGGCGAACATCATCAAATTGCCGAACATCTCAGCCTCGGTGCCGCAGATGAAGGCGGCAATTGCCGAACTGCAGGCAAAGGGATATGACGTTCCGAACCATCCAGATGAACCCGCCAACGACGAGGAACGTGACATCCGCTCCCGATATGACCGAGTGAAAGGTTCGGCGGTGAATCCGGTGCTGCGAGAGGGCAACTCAGATCGTCGGGCGCCGAAAGCCGTCAAGGATTACGCAAAGAGCCACCCGCACTCGATGGGCGCATGGTCACCAGATTCACAGAGTCACGTGGCAACAATGGGCGCCGGCGACTTTCGCTCGAACGAGCTGTCGGTCACGATGCCCCAAGATGATTCGCTGAGAATCGAGCACGTTTCGATCGATGGCACCACCACCGTGCTCAAGGACGACGTGAAGGTACTCGCCGGTGAAATTGTTGACGGCACGTTTATGGATGTCGAGGCGCTGCGCGCCTTTCTTGATGAGCAGATTGCGGACGCCCGCTCATCAGGTGTGCTCTTCTCGTTGCACATGAAAGCGACGATGATGAAAGTGTCCGACCCGATCATCTTCGGCCACGCCGTTCGGGCGTTCTTCCCGGAATTGTTTTCGACCTACGGAAATGAACTTGCGACAGCTGGAGCCGACCCAGATAACGGCCTCGGGTCGGTGCTCTCGGCGATCGATTCAATGTCAGGCGACCAACAATCGGCCCTTCGACAGATGATCACCGATGGAATTGCGAATGGTCCGGCACTTGCAATGGTTGACTCCGATCGCGGCATTACGAACCTTCACGTGCCAAGCGACGTCATTGTTGATGCGTCAATGCCAGCCATGATTCGAACCTCGGGTCAGATGTGGAACGCTGACGGCGAGCAACAGGACACCAAAGCGGTGATTCCCGACTCGAGCTATGCCGGCGTGTACCAAGTCGTCATTGACGACTGCCGGGAGCATGGTGCCTACAACCCGTCAACGATGGGTTCGGTGCCGAACGTGGGTCTCATGGCACAGAAGGCAGAAGAGTACGGGTCGCACGACAAAACATTTGAGATTGCCGCAGCTGGCAAAGTTCAGGTCGTCACCAACGCCGGCGTGGTCATCCTTTCGCACGAGGTGTCGCAAGGCGATATCTGGCGCATGTGCACGGTGAAGGATCTGCCGATTCGCGACTGGGTGAAGCTCGCAGTCACCCGCGCTCGCGCGACCGGTGCACCTGCGGTGTTCTGGTTAGACGAGCAACGTGCCCACGACCGTGAGCTCATCGCCAAGGTTCGTTCGTATCTCAACGATCACAACACCGATGGTCTTCAGATTGAGATCATGTCCCCCGTTGAGGCAACCAAGTTCTCCGTCGACCGAATCCGTCAGGGTCTTGACACGATTTCAGTGACGGGGAACGTGCTGCGTGACTACCTCACCGACTTGTTTCCGATTCTCGAACTGGGAACGAGTGCGAAAATGCTCTCGGTCGTCCCGTTGATGAATGGCGGCGGACTCTTCGAGACAGGTGCGGGCGGATCAGCGCCGAAACACGTGCAGCAGTTTGAAGCAGAGAATTACCTGCGATGGGATTCCCTTGGCGAGTTTCTTGCGCTCGCCGTTGCCTTTGAGCATCTCGCAGGCGTTACCGGTAACACCAAGGCCGCAGTGCTGGCAGAAACGCTCGATGCCGCAACCGGTCGAGTGCTTGAAGAGAACCGCAGCCCGGCACGGCGCGTCGGTGGTCTTGACAATCGCGGAAGCCATTTCTACCTCGCGCTTTACTGGGCGCAGGCGCTCGCTCAGCAAACTACCGATACCGGGCTCGCCGATGAGTTTGCATCACTCGCCGAGACGCTCACGACAGCCGAAGCCGCAATCGTTTCGGAACTCAATCAGGTACAAGGTGCCCCGTGTGACGTTGGCGGCTATTACAAACCGGATGCAGCGCTGGCCTCGGCAGCGATGCGGCCGAGCGCGACGCTCAACGCCGCTCTTGAACTGCTGAACTAAGCAGCAGCGGCGGGCGCCAATTAGTTGGCGGCAACCGGCTCGGCGAGCAGCACGGGAATCCTTCGTCCACTCGCACCAGCTTTTGATTCGTACTCCGCGTACGGGGCGAAGATCGCAACCGAACGCTGCCACCACTCGGCACGTTCATCACCTGAAATTTCGCGGACGACGTAGGGATGAGCAATTGGCCCGTCTTGGAGTTCGACATTCGAGTCGGCGAGCAGGTTGGCGTACCAGTGAGGGTGAGTCGGCGCTCCGCCGCGCGAGGCAACGAGGCAATATGTGCCCTCATGTTCCACTCGCATCAGCGCGATCTTGCGCGTCGCACCAGTCTTCACGCCACGCATCGTCACAATGATGATTGGGATGCCTGTGTCGCGCAATGTGTTTGCTTTCGTTCCTCCGGATGCCTCATATTCGGCAACCTGATCGGCAACCCATTGACTCGTGCTCGGAATGTAGTCAGCGCTCATTGCTCTGACTGTAGAGCACAAGACCGTTCGAACGGTCTAGCCGACTGGCGTGACCGGCGGTTGACCTGACAGCACGGCAACAACATTCGAGGCTGCAAGGGTCGCCATCGCGGTTCGTGTTTCGATCGTCGCCGATCCGAGGTGCGGAACCAGCACAACGTTGTCGAGGTCGTGCAACCCCGGGTGCACGATGGGTTCCTGTTCAAAAACGTCGAGAGCCGCTGCCGCAATTTCGCCACTGCGCAACGCATCGACGAGCGCCGCCTCATCGATGATTGGACCCCGTGCTGTGTTGACGAGCACCGCATCAGCACGCATCTTTGAGAGCGCTGCTGCATTGATCAGGTGATGGGTGTCGTCGGTATACGGACAGTTGAGCGACACAACATGTGACGTTTCGAGAATTTCGTCCAGCGACATTCTGGTGGCGCCAAGCTCGCCTTCGAGGTCAGCTCCCACAGAGGACCGGTTGTGGTAGGCGATTGTCATGCCGAATGCTTTTGCCCGTCGGGCGAGCGCCTGACCGATGCCTCCCATACCGATAATTCCGAGTTGGCGGCCTTGAATACCGGAGCCCAGCATCATGAACATGCCCCACTTCCAAGGTGCACCAGAACGGATAAGTCGCTCGCCTTCGCCGAGTCGACGCGTCACCATCAACATGAGCGTCATCGCGAGATCTGCCGTTGCGTCAGTGAGTACGCCTGGCGTGTTCGTGACGATGACGCCACGGGAAGTGCATGCCGAAACGTCAATATTGTTGTATCCGACGGCGACGTTCGCCACGACGCGAACCTGTGGCGCCGCCTCGAGAAAGGCGTCGTCAACACGATCGGTCAGAAGTGTCACGACCGCATCTGCGTGTGCGAGGTGTTCATCGCGAACTGACGTTGGTATCGGGTCATCGTGATCCCACGCCCACACGTCACCAACGGTGCGCAGCAGGTCGAGACCTGGTTCAGGAATTCGTCCGGTCACGACAATGCGAGGGCGCTGTTCGCTCATGCACTGCCTCGATCAACCCATTCGGCAAGACGTTCCATTCCGATGGAGATGCGGTCAGCATCGATGCCCGAATAGGCGAGTCGTATAAAGCGGTCATCTTCACCGTCGAGGGGCCGACCGAAGTGATGGCGGGTGCAGAAGGACACTCCAGTTTCTTTCAATGCGGCGGTCGCAAACTCCCCTACCGTTTCACAGCCCGTTCGTTCCATCGCTCCAGCGACTCGAGGGAACAGGTAAAACGTCGCTTCGGGTACGGCGAATTCAATTCCAGGAACCTGGGCGAGCCCGGCCGCTGTCGCATCGCGGCGACGACGCAACTCGTCAAGCATCGGCGCCGAGCCGGACGGGTCTTCGAGTGCCGCAATTCCAGCATGCTGAATGAAGTGGGTGGTGCAACTTTCGTCGTTTGTATTGAGCCGGGCGAACGCTGCGATGACCGCTTCGGGTCCGGCGGCACAACCGAGACGCCAGCCGGTCATCGCGAATCGCTTCGAGAACGTGTAGAGGATGATCGTTCGTTCAACCATGCCCGGCAACGATGCAATCGAGGTCGATTCTCCCGAATACCGCATGTCGAAATACGCCTCATCGGACAGCACCCACAGGTCGTGTTCCCGCGCAATCGCAGCAATTTCGTGCATCTCATCATCACTTGACTCGCTGCCGAGCGGATTCTGAAGGTTGTTGTAGACGAGAAGTGACGCCTTCGGCGCCATCGCACGTAACCCTTCCATGTCAATTTCAAACCCATCGGCGGTCATTCGATACCCGTAGGGCAAGGGCGTGCCACCGAAGTACTCCACCTGACTTTCGTAGATGGGATATCCCGGCGACGGGTAGAGCACCCCATCACCCTTGTTCATCAACGACTGAATGAATTTGGTGATGACCGGTTTGCCGCCAGGCTGCACGGCAATGTTGTCTGCGCCGAGTGAGAGCCCACGCGCGTCGCCAATGTCTCGAGCGAGCGCCTCACGAAGAGGAGTGATCCCCGCCCCGGGGCAATACCCGGTGTGACCCGCCGCAATCGCTGCTCGCATTGCATCAACAATGTTTGATGGCGTTGGCAAATTGATGTCGCCCAAGTGAAACGAGTACACCTCGTTTCCAGCAGCCGCCCAATCCGCAGCCGCCTTTGAGACTGCGAACGCAGTTTCGGTTCCGAGGTGTTCAAGCCGTTGTGCGAGCCCCCTCATATTTACAAATTGTACATCACCGCTCGAGTTCCCGCTTTGAGTCGCGTTTGGTGACGGGTTTCGCTGGGGTGTGATCCGATCAACATGCGAGGCGCAAAGGTGTCTAAGGTCGGAACATGGATACTCGAACCGTTGAATTTCATTTCGACGTGATGTGCCCTTGGGCGTACCAAACTTCGCTGTGGATCCGGTCGGTTCGCAACGAGATTGGACTCAACATCGACTGGAAGTTCTTCAGTCTCGAGGAGATCAATCGCGTCGATGGAAAGAAGCACCCTTGGGAACGCGAATGGTCGTACGGGTGGTCGATGATGCGCATTGGAGCGCTCTTGCGTCGGCACTCAATGAGCGACCTCGACGCGTGGTATGCGCGTGCAGGTCGAGCACTGCATGTCGATGGGCATAAACCCCACGAACCTGAGGTCGCTCGCTTTCTTCTCGCTGACATCGGACTTGACCCGTCACTTGTCGACGAAGCCATTGCCGATCC
>JALRBS010000031.1 GCA_023262325.1 Ilumatobacteraceae bacterium
CCTGGCGAGTTCTTCACGGTTGACATGTCTGACCGAGAAGCAACACAGCACGCTCTTGACGCCGTACTTGCTGCAGGCCCGATCGACGGCGTCCTGAACAACGTCGGCATTGTTCGTCCTCAACTTGTTGGCGACATCAACCTTGAGGATTGGGATGCGGTGCAAGACATCACCGTGCGCTCCGCGATTCAAACGGTACAAGCCGCTTTGCCGGGTATGACCGAGCGCGGATGGGGTCGTGTGGTCAATATTTCGAGTGTCGTCTCTTTAGGCGGAGTCGCCGGACGATCTGCATATGGCGCATCAAAGGCCTCACTCGAGCACCTCACGCGAATGTGGGCCCTCGAGTTGGCGACCCGGGGCATCACCGTCAACGACGTTGCACCAGGACCCGTGAGCACAGAGCTCTTCCGCGAGAACAATGCACCGGGTTCACCCGGCGAGGCCCGCTACCTTGCGATGGTGCCGATGGGCACCCTCGGCACTGTCGAGGACATCTCGGCAGCCGTGTGTTTTCTCATGTCAGATGACGCCGGCTGGATCACCGGGCAAACCCTGCGGGTCGATGGCGGAGCCTCACTTGGTGCGGCGAGCCTGCTCTAAGAATCAGCCCTGACGCACGGATATTTCACTCGCCTTCACGGAAGCCCACACGGTATCGCCCTCGCGTAGGCCGAGTGCCTCAAATCCACCGTGGGTGACCTCGACTGCGATAGGCAGCGGACCCGCGAGTCGGACCCGCACACGATCGACCGAGCGGTCGACACCAGCAATTGAGGAGGTCCATACATTTCGTGGGCTTCCTTCAGGTTGGGCCACATGCAATGAAACCGACCGAGGGCGAATGACCGCGAGAGCAGCGCCGTCGGAACACTCGTGCGCGCCGACAGTCAGCGTCATGTTGCCAAGATCGAGTACCTGACCCGCAAGTCGGCCTCGAAGTGGATTGAGCCCGAGAATCTCGGCAGCAAACATCGTTCGCGGCATCGCAACGAGTTCGTCAGGTGTGCCAATTTGCGTCACACGCCCGTTCTCCATGACAAGAATTCGGTCGGCCAAAGTGAGAGCATCAACTGCATCGTGGGTCACAAGAATTCGCGCAAGCCCATCGCCGCGCTGTTCTTGTAGCAGGCGTCGAGCATCCGTTCGAGAAGTGGCATCAAGTGCGGCAAACGGCTCATCGAGCAGTAGCACGTGAGGCGATACCGCAAGAGAGCGAGCAAGCGCAACTTTTTGTGCCTCTCCACCCGACAGGGTCACCGGCGCCCGGTGCGCCAGCGCATGAGCACTCAACTGATCGAGCAACTCGCTGGCGCGACGGCGCGCCTCGATGCGACGAACACCACGCGCGCGAAGACCGAACGCAACGTTGTCGAGTACCGAGAGGTGGTCGAACAGGGCAAATTGCTGAAACACGAAACCGACCGCTCGCTCATCAGGCCCGCGAAAGGTCTGCGACGATGGGTCATCCCAGACTTCGTTCGACCACGACACGAGACCCGAATCAATTCGTTCAAGCCCCGCGAGTGTTCGCAATGTCGAGGTTTTGCCTGCACCATTGGGTCCAACGATCGCGAGTGTCTCGCCGCGATCGACATGCACCGTTACGTCAAGTGTCACCGCCCCCAACCGCCGGACGAATTCCGCCGAAAGTGTCATCGGCTCTCCCCCAACGTTGGAAGGAAACGAGCGCGCATCGCAATGAGCACGGTAAGCGACACGACGACGAGCATCATGCTCATCGCCAGCGCTTCTCCCAGATCAGACTCGAGCGAAAGGTAGGTCGCGATCGGCAACGTTCGTGTTGTGCCAGGAAAGTTGCCCGCAAATGTGATCGTCGCTCCAAATTCGCCGAGCGCTCGCGCCCACGTCAACACCGCGCCTGCGATGATTGACGACCTCGCTTGTGGAAGGTTGACGTGCACGAACGTGTACAGCGCCGAAGCACCGAGGGTGCGCGCAGCGTCTTCGACAGTTTGATCAGCCGAGTTAAAGGCTGATTCGACGGTGAGCACAAGAAATGGCATGGCGACAAAGAGTTGCGCGATGACAACGGCTGGCATCGTGAACGGCAACCGAAGACCAAATACCGCCTCAAGTGGTGAGCCGATGATGCCGCGACGGCCGTAGGTCGCGAGTAACGCGACGCCAGCAACCACCGGGGGCAGCACCATTGACAGGGTACATACGGCCCGTACGAAGGTTTTACCGAAAAAGTGCGTTCGAGCGAGCAACCAGGCGAGCGGAACTCCGATACCCAGCGCAAGGAGCGTCGTGACAACACTCGTCACGATCGATAGCCATAACGCCTCAAGTGCTGCAGCGCTCGTGAGGATCGACCCAACCGAGCGCCAAGGCACCCGAACGAGCAAGGCGACGAGCGGCAATGCGAAGACAAGGCAAGCGACCGCGCCGAGCACGACGATCACTATGGGCGTGCGACCGTTCGCTCGTCGAGACGTCATGGAAGTCCGAACCCTGCATTGAGCAGCACTTGTTGACCGTCAGTGCCCACGAGTCTGTCGATAAATGCTTGCGCTTCGTCGTCCGACCTGTCGAGCGCGACGACGTAGTAGTCGATGCTGAGCATCCGACTTTCATCAAGATCGATGAAGTCCACCTCATCGCTGCTCATCGCGTCCGTTCGATACACGATCCCTACATCGACCTCGCCCATCTCCACCTTTGCGAGCACGCTGCGTGCATCCGGCTCGAGCGTCACTGGGGTGACCTCAACCTGAGCGGATGCCAGCATCTCCCGAGAGTATTGTCCCAGCGGCACCTGTTGGGCAGCCAACGCAACGAGCAACCCCGGCTCGTCAATATCGGCAAGTGCGTGAACGCCCCGTGGGTTGCCGCGTTCGACGGCGAGCACCAGCGAATTTGTTGCAAAGACCACCGGAGCGCCAGCGTTCGTCGAAGCGCTGATCACGACCTCCATCTGACGTTCGTCAGCAGATGCGAACACGTTTGCGGGCGCTCCGTTCACAATTTGCGTTGCGAGCGTTGACGAACCGGCAAATGAAAAGTCGGCAGATACGCCACTTTCCGAATCGGTCGCGAGTGCGGTGAAGACGTCGTTCAACGACGACGCTGCAAACACCACCAGAGTGTCACCGCCCCTCGGGCCACTCGAACACGCAGCAACGAGCGCAGCGGCGACGACAATCGAGACGGGGCGACTCACAAAACGCAACCTACCGCTGGCAGCCTCGGACGGCGTCAGGCAAGTACGACTACGCTCGGGACCAGCACACGCCTCTGAGGGGAGAACGTTCATGTCGACACCGTCGTATACATCAGGGAACACCGGCATTGCCCTGCTTGAGCAAACGATCGACGAAAACTTTCGTGCAACAGTTGCGGAACATCGTGATCGAGAGGCGCTCGTCGTTCGACATCAGGACATTCGCTGGACATACGCCGAACTCGATGCCGAGATCGATGTTCTCGCTCGGGCGCTCATGGCATCGGGTCTTCAGGTTGGCGACCGCGTCGGACTCTGGTCGCCAAATCGCTTCGAGTGGGTGCTTGTCCAATACGCGACCGCTCGAATCGGCGTCATCATGGTGTGCATCAACCCGGCGTACCGCACGCACGAACTCGAGTTTGCGCTTCGACAATCAGGGTGTTCGATGCTGCTTGCGGCACCGCAATTCAAGACAAGTGATTACCGCGCGATGTGGCATGAGGTGGCCGAGCAATGCCCGGATGTGCGCGAAGCGGTGTTCTTCGAAAGCGACACGTGGCAGCAGTTGCTTAGGCGTGCCGATGAGGTCGCATCGGAGACCGTGGCCGAACGATCTGCGTCCCTAAGGAACACCGATCCGATCAATATTCAGTACACATCGGGCACGACTGGACTTCCGAAGGGCGCGACGCTCACCCATCGCAACATCCTCAATAATGGGTATTTCGTCGGTGAGGCGTGCGGGTACACCGCTGAGGATCGAGTGTGCATTCCGGTGCCGTTCTACCACTGCTTCGGCATGGTCATGGGAAATCTCGGCTCAACATCGCATGGGGCCGCGATGGTGATTCCGAATGACGCGTTTGAGCCGGTGAGCGTGCTCTCGACCGTTGCCGAGGAGCGCTGCACCTCGCTGTATGGCGTGCCGACAATGTTCATCGCCGAACTTGGTGTTCCTGACTTCGAGTCCTATGACCTCTCGAGCCTTCGAACCGGCATCATGGCAGGCTCACCGTGCCCGGTGGAGGTCATGAAGCAAGTGATCGAACGTATGAACATGGACGAGGTCACGATTGCCTACGGGATGACCGAGACCTCACCGGTATCGACTCAAACTGGTGCTGATGACACGATCGATAAGCGTGTCGGTTCGGTCGGCCGCGTGCACCCTCATGTAGAGATTCGTGTTGCAGATCCCGAGACTGGCGAAACGGTTCCCCGTGGTACCGCCGGCGAGTTCCAGACTCGTGGATATTCCGTCATGCAGGGTTACTGGAACGAGCCAGAGAAAACCCAGCAAGCGATCGATAGTGAAGGGTGGATGCATACTGGCGACCTCGCCGTGATGGACGACGAGGGGTACGTCAACATCACGGGGCGCATCAAGGACCTCATCATCCGAGGAGGAGAGAACGTCTCGCCGCGCGAGATTGAGGAGTACCTCTACACCCATCCCGATATCGCCGATGTCCAAGTGGTCGGGGTGCCTGATGCCCGCTTCGGCGAGGAGATCTGCGCCTTCGTGCAGGCTCGGCCGGGAGCCGAGGACGACACCGAGACAGTTCGCGCCTTCTGCTCGGGTCGGATCGCCCACTTCAAGGTGCCGCGCTACGTGATCGTGGTGGATGAGTTCCAACAGAGTCTTGCCGGGGTGAAGGTGGCGATGACGGTGAATGTTTTCGACCACCACAATGGCGTCGTCCACCAAGATGCCAATCGAAAAGATCAGGGCAAACAGCGACACGCGATTGATGG
>JALRBS010000050.1 GCA_023262325.1 Ilumatobacteraceae bacterium
CAGCACGTCATCGCCGCAGCCTCGGCTGCAGGAACATTCGAACGCGTCGAATGCGATCCTGAACTCGCCGACACTGCCGCATTTTGTGCGCACTACGGCTTTTTGCCATCGAACTCTGCGAACACGATTGTCGTTGCGAGCAAAACGGACGAACCGCTCTACGCGGCCTGCGTCGTGCTGGCGACACATCGGCTCGACGTCAACGGAACCGTTCGCCGTCGTCTCGGCGCACGAAAGGTTTCCTTTGCAGCGCCCGAAGCAACGGCTGCTGTGACGGGAATGGTGATGGGCGGTGTGACGCCGTTCGGTCTCCCACTCAACCTGCCGCTGTGGATCGACGCCGAGGTTGCCGAGCGAACCGAACTCATCGTCGGGGGAGGCAGCCGCTCGTTGAAATTGCTTGTCCCACCAGCGACGCTGCTTGCGCTTCCGAATGCTGAGATCGTCGAAGGACTCGCCCGACCGATCGAATAACAGGCGTCGGCACGTTGGCGGCAATCTGGCTATGCAACGATGGTGCCATGAGCGACGAACAAGCTGTCTTAACTGAAATTCGCGGACGAGTGCTCCTCATCACGCTGAACCGCCCCGATCAGATGAACGCGGTGAATACCGATCTCGCGCAAGGTCTCGTCGCTGCCGTCCGACAACTTGATGATGACCCGAATTTGACCGCGGGAGTCCTCACTGGGGCTGGTCGAGGGTTCTGTGCGGGAATGGACCTTAAAGCCTTCGCAGCAGGCGGTCCACCGATTGGCTTCAACGATTTTCTTGAGAACGGTTCGCAGAAGCCGCTCATCGCAGCCGTTGAAGGATTCGCGCTCGCAGGCGGTCTCGAAGTTGCGCTGACCTGCGACCTCATCGTCGCCGCCGGGGGCGTCAAACTTGGCATCCCCGAAGTCGGTGTTGGGCTGCTTGCAGCAGGTGGCGCATTGCTTCGTTTGCCAAGTCGAGTGCCATACGCCGTCGCAATGGAAATGGCGCTCACTGCCGATCCGATCTCTGCCGAACGAGCCGCCGAATACGGCCTTGTCGCACGCGTGACACCCAAAGGCGGGGCGGTTGATGCAGCGATGGAACTCGCTGAACGAATTGCGCGCAACGCCCCATTGTCAGTAGCCGCATCGAAGCAGATGATCCGTGAAACCCAAGGGCGTACCGAGGCAGAGTTCTGGGATGTTCAGCGGCCAGTCATGGCACGGGTGTTCGCATCCGAAGATGCCAAGGAAGGCCCGCGCGCATTTGCCGAGAAGCGACCGCCAACCTGGTCCGGTCGCTAACGACACACGTCACACTCATCGTTCGCGCGTCGTGACGACGCGCGTGTCAAACTCGTCTCGTGAGAATTGACGCGAATTTTTATGGCGGTGTTCCGATGCCCGATGCCGGATACGGCGGACCGGCACCGGTTGATCGTCGATATGACAATCCGGATTTCATCGCCTGCTACAACAACCTCACCGCGTGGGCGAAAACGATGGATCGCCTCGGCTACGACACGATGTGGCTTACCGAACATCACTTCCAATACGAAGGTTATGAGGTCACGCCGAACCTCATTTTGTTTGGGTTGCATCTCGCCAAGGAAACTGAACGCCTCAGGCTCGGACAGATGTTTAACGTCGTGCCGCAATGGCACCCGCTTCGGCTTGCCGAGGACGCAGCAATGATGCAGATTCTCACCGGCGACCGTATGCAATTTGGTGTGGGGCGCGGCACCGTACCGCGTGAAGCCCAGTCGCTCGGCGGGGTCGTCGCATCCGGAGATAACGAGATGTCGGCCGAACTCGACCGCGTCAATCGAGAAATCTTCGAAGAGTCAATGGAGATCATCAAGGCGGCGTGGTGGAACGAACGGTTCTCGTTTAGTGGCAAACACTTCGTCTTGCCTCCTCCGGGTATCCCTGACCGCGGTTCGACGGTGAAGGACTTGACGCTCATTCCAAAACCGATTGCGCCGATCGACATCTGGCAGGCGGTCACCTCTCCGCCAACGCTCGACTACGCAGCTTCGGTGCGGCACCACGCGGTAATGCCGGCACGTGGCATTGCCGGAACCCAACAGTGGTGGAACGAGTTTGGTGAAAAGGCGGCGGCCGGCGGCTGGGATATTGGACGCAGTCAGGGCCGCTGTCTTGCCCTCAACGCTCATGTTGGACGCACCTCGGCCGAAGCACGTGACGGGGCCAGAAATGCCCACGATGAGTGGATTAAATTCCTGTCGCCTTACGGACGGTTCCGCGCCTATTCGATGCCTGACGGTTCTGAAACACCTTTCGATCACAAACCGCCGCTCGAAGATTCAATTGACCAACGGATCATGGCAATCGGCAGCGTTGAAGAAGTAGCGGACACGATGGGTCGCTATCGAGACGAAGTGGGCGTGGAGCACTTCGTGCTGTTCTTTGACATGCCTGGGCTCACTCGTGACCAAATGAACGAGCAGCTCGAATTGATGGCGACAGAGGTGCTGCCGCGTCTCGGCGTTCAGTTGGGTTCGTGATCGAAAACTTTCGTTTCGATATTCGCAGCGCATCGATCTCGGGCGAGCGATCGGGCGCCGGTAGCGTCTCTCTCGTCTGGGGGCATGGCCTCACGTCATCACGTCGGCTCGAAGGTGAGTTGCTCGGTTTCGACTGGGAAATCATTTGCGATGTCGCCGACGTCATTCGGTACGACGCTCGAGGACATGGGGATTCGACGGTTACTCGGGATCCGCACGGGTATTCGTGGCAAGAACTCGCGCGAGACCAACTTGCGCTCGCCGACGCACTTGAAATTGAGAGGTACATCGCGTGCGGCGCATCGATGGGGGCTGGAACTGCGCTACATGCGGCTGTGTTGTCACCAGAGAGAATTAGTGGACTCGTGCTCGTCATTCCACCTACCGCGTGGGAAACGCGTGCGGCTCAGCGGGCGCTCTACTTGAGTCGAGCCGATCTCATTGAGCGTGGCGCGATTGACGAGGTAATCGAAGCGGCTCGCATGCGACCGCCTCCCGATCCATTTGATGATGCATGGCACGAACGTTTCGAACGAAATCTCCGCGCCGCCAACCACCATGACATGGCATGCGTCTTGCGAGGGGCGGCAACCGCCGACCTACCGGGGCGCGACGAAATACGGGCGATGAAGGTTCCGACCTTGATCTGCGCGTGGTCGGGCGATGCGGGGCATCCGCTGTCAACCGCTGAGGAGCTTCACCGACTGCTACCGAGTTCACATCTTGAAATTGCTCGAACAGCGATGGACCTCAGCGAGTGGTCGAACACGATCGCAGCCTTCGTGCGCAGCGTGGGCTAGTCGCGCCGCAACACTCACACGACAGCGCGATGTGCGGTGAACGTGCGAATTGTTGCCGAAATGACCTCATTTGAGAGATCACCCTTCAGTCGCGCACGAGCATCAGCGAGTTCCTCGTCGGCGAATCGGATTCCCTCTCCTGCGGCGAGTAGGGACTCGGTGAGACTCGCCGAGAATTCTGGATGCGGCTGAAAGGTCAGCAGGTGTTCCCCGACAAGGCCGGCGATTGCGCAGCGGTCACTCGAAAGAAAGACCTCGGTTCCAGTGGGAACTTCACGAACCTGGTCGCGGTGGAACGCGTTCAGCCCGAGTACGTCTCCAGCTGACAACCCGAATGCAGACGCATCGACGCGGTACTCGTGTCGTGCGAGGTTCCAACCACCCTCAAACGGGGTGACCTTTGCGCCGAGCGCAGCGGCGACCGCTTGGTGACCGAAACAAATACCCACGAGGTTCACCCGTGCGGTATGTGCTGATCGGATAAACGACAACAGCGGTTGAATCCACGGGTGGTCTTCGTACACGCCGGCGCGGCTACCACCGACGACAATGAGATCGAGGCGGCCCAGGTCGACGGGAAGTTCTCCCTCGTGGGCGCGGTAGACCTCGATGTCGAATGGAGTCACAGCTGCGAACGATGGGTTGATGAGACGCTCGTAGAGCTCCTCGTATGCGCCATGTTCATCGGAGAGCCGATGACCGAGGTCGTCACACAGAATGATCGCGGCTGTTGGCACAGGGTGACGGTAACGGCTCGACGCAGTGCTTACTTGAGCGGAGCGAGTTCGCCGTTTTGCCACATTTCGACAAGTCGGAACTTTTGGATCTTCCCCGAACCGGTAAGCGGAAATGATTCAGTGACAAACCACGAGACCGGCGTTTTGTGTGGGGCGAGATGTTCACGTACCCACGTACGCAATTCAGCGACTGTCGGACTCGCCCCTGGTGCTGGTCGAATGATGGCTCCGACGGTTTCCCCCCACTTATCGTCGGGTATCCCGATGACCGCCACCTCTCCGACTGACGGGTGGCGGTACAGCACCTCCTCGATCTCCTTCGGATAGATGTTCTCGCCCCCACGAATGATCATGTCCTTGATGCGACCGACGATGTAGCAGTAGCCACGTTCATCCATCGAACAGATGTCACCGGAGTGCAGCCAACCTTCAGCATCGATCGTCTCCGAAGTGGCCTCCGGATTGTCGTTGTAGCCGAGCATGTTGAGGTACCCGCGGGTGCAGAATTCGCCAGGCTGCCCAACCGGGACAGTCGCTCCAGACTCATCGACGATCTTGATTTCGACATGGGGGAGCGCGGTTCCGAGCGAGTTCGCCTTGTCGTCGACCGCGTCGTCGGGTCGAGTCATCGTCGCCACAGGAGACATCTCCGTTTGACCGAAGACGATCGTGAGTCGTGCGCCAACCTCGCGTTCGAACCGTTCAACGAGCGCCGCGGGAACTGTGGATCCGCCTGAGGTTGTCGTCTTCAGCGATGAGAGATCTCGATCCTTGAAGGTTGGATGCTCCATCATCGCGATGAGCATTGTTGGCACGCCACCGCCGAGCGTTACTCCGTGCCGTTCGATCGTGTCGAGCACATGCCCTGGCTCGAACTCTTCAACGGTGACAATCGTGAGCATTCGAGCACCAGATGCGAGGACCGCAAGCACAGAGCCACCGGTATGAAAGAGCGGCATAGCCCCGAGCATGACGTCGCCAGGTTCGCTGCCGTTGCGCAGCGTGCTGTGCAACGCGTTGGTGACAAGACCACGATGGTGAAGGCTCGCCCCTTTCGGAAAACCAGTGGTGCCCGAGGTGTACTGAATCATGACGAGGTCGCCAGGGTCGGCGTGGGGCAACGTGGTCGTCAGATTGCGGCCGCGTTCCACCCGCTCGGCGAGAGAACCAAGTGCCGTTACTTGCTCGATCGAGGGGCAACGGTCCATCACCGACTCGGTGATCTCGACGAGATTGCGACCGCGGTAACTCGCTGAGGCAATGACTCCAGACGCCTTCGATTGGTTGAAGACGTACGCCGCCTCGTCGGCGAGAAGGTTCGGGTTCACGGTCACGATGACCATTCCGGCCAGAGCGATGGCGTACTCGGCGACAACCCATTCGGGAAGATTCTGTGCCCAAATCGCGATTCGCGTTCCAGGGGCAAATACTTCAAGAAGGTCGCGCGCAACCGCCTCGGCATCGGCAAGCAGCTCTGAGAATGTCCAGGTGGCTCCAGTCGTCGACGAGATCAGCGCCGGCTGATCGGGCCGTTCGGAGGCGGCTCGACGCAACACGTCACCAATCGTCATATCGAGAATCGGTGGTTCGGTCGGACCGACCGTGTGGCTCATCGTCAGTGGTGTCATCGCCATCGAGGTGTTCTCCTTAACATCCAGTCGCATCCGTCATCTCGGCCGCTCACCGTAATCGCCGAACGGTCGATCGCGTTCTCGCACCGCCTCGCGGAACCCGACCTCGCCGGCACGCTTCACGAAGTCGCGACCCTCCTGGCTGTGGCGCGCGACCCCGTCGAACATTGTGCCGAGCGTGCGAGATGATGTCGGGTCGTACATGTGGTCCCCGACCGCATTGATCGCGCGGGTGATCATCTCAAGTTGATTGGTCGGAATTTGGGCCACCCGGTGGGCGAGGTCGAGAGCATGCCGTTGGAGCGCATCGTCTTCGACGACGTCGAGCAACAGTCCCATATCGAGTGCCTCGGCAGCAGAGAACTCGTCACCGGTCAACATGTATCGGCGCGCCCGTTGCATGCCCATGTGCGCAACCCAATTCCATGGGGCTTCGGGTACTCCCCACACCCGAGACGGCGGGTAGCCAAATCGTGCCGATTCACTTGCGAGAATCATGTGTGCGTTGAAGACGATGTTGGTTCCGCCGGCGATGCACCAGCCCTGAACTGCTGCGATCGTCGGCTTGATTGAGTCGTGCAACATCGCCCATGTTGCGGCGAATTTGCCGATCATGTGGAGGTCGGCCGAGCTGTCCCAGATTCGACCGGTTGCGCCGCGACGTTCCTCAGATGCCTGCTCCGACGTCGCCCAATCAAGTCCGTATCCCGCACAGAAGGCTGGACCTTCTGCATCGAGCAACAGCACTTTGATCGAGCGATCATGCTGCGCTGACGCGATCGCGTCGCCGAGCTCGTCACGTAACTCCGGCGTAATCGTGTTGTACTCGAGCGGGCGACAAAGCGTCATCCGACGCACGCCGTCTTCATCGGTCACACGTACCGCTGTCCCCATGAACTCCTCCGGTTGTTCTGCGCCGGACGGTAGCAAAACATCGTGCTCCCTCCGGAGTCGTTGTGCGCGCATTTCGGCTACCTGTTTGCGGTTCGCGTCGTCTACCGTCGGGGAGGAAAGTCGGATGTCATGCGAACGACGAGGGCGAACGTGGAGACTGTAGAAACTGAACATCACGAGGTCATCGTCATTGGTGCGGGCGTCGGCGGTATTTACGCGCTGTATCGATTGCGTGAGCTCGGAGTCGATGTCAAAGTCATTGAAGCGGGCGACGACTTCGGCGGTACGTGGTACTGGAATCGATATCCGGGATGCAGATTTGACTCAGAGAGTTACACCTATGGGTTCTCGTTCTCGAAGGAACTGCTCGACGAATGGCATTGGACTGAGAGGTTTTCGCCACAGCCAGAAACCTTGCGTTATCTGCAGCACGTCGTTGAGAAATTTGACTTGCGCGGCGGCATGCAGTTCAACACCCGCCTTGAACGGGCCACATGGCGTGAGGATTCGCAGACTTGGTTCCTTGAGGTCGGCGAGGGCCGCACGATGTCGTGCAACATGTTGCTCCCAGCGATCGGATTGCTCTCGGCGCCAACGCCGCCTCGCTACGAAGGTATGGACGATTTCGGAGGCGAGTCATTCCACACCTACTACTGGCCGAAGGAACCGATCAATTTCGAAGGCCTGCGCGTTGCGGTGGTTGGAACCGGCGCAACCGGTGTGCAGATCATCCCAGCGATTGCACCACTGGTGGGATCACTTCACGTGTTTCAACGGCGACCTAACTGGTGTGCTCCGCTGAAGAATGCTCGAATTTCAGAAGAGGAAATGGCTGATATTCGTAGTCGCTATGACGAGATTTTTGCGCGTTGTGCCGAGACCCCAGGTGGTTTCATTCACGGACCGGACGATCGTTCGTTCTTTGACGTCAATCGCGAAGATCGGCTTGAGTTCTGGGAATGGCTCTATGACCAGCCTGGTTTTGGAATTTGGTTAGCAAATTTTCGCGAAGTGCTCATGGACGAGGAGGCGAACGCCGAATTCTCCGAGTTCGTTGCAAACAAAATTCGAGAGCGCGTTACCGACCCGGTGACGGCCGAGAAACTCATCCCCAAAGACCACGGATTTGGTGTGCAACGAGTGCCGATGGAGACGAATTATTTCGAGGCGTACAACCGCGACAATGTTCATCTCGTCGATATCTCAGAACAGCCAATTGAGCGAATCGTGCCCGAAGGCATCCAGACGACAGAGGCGACCTATGAGTTCGACCTCATCATTTACGCGACCGGATTCGACGCAATCACCGGTGCGTTCGACCGTATTGACATCATCGGGTCTGATGGTCGGCGCCTGCGCGACGTCTGGAACTCCGGTCCTCGCACCTACCTGGGTGTTCAAGTTGAGGGTTTCCCGAACTTTGTGATGCTCGCCGGCCCCCAGGGAGCATCGGTGTCGACGAACTTCCCGCGTGCGATCGAAACCTCGGTTGACTGGGCGACGGGACTCGTTGCCTATATGCGCGAGAACGGACTCCGTCGCATCGAGTGCACCGCTGAGGCGCAGGACGCATGGGTGACCGAAGTCGAGCAGCTCTACGGCATGGTGTTGCTACGCAATGCCCGCGGGTGGTTCACCGGATACAACTCGAACGTTGATGGTCATGACGTGAAACGTCACATGATTTACAACGGTGGCGCACCCCGGTACCGCCGTCGCCTTGAGTCAGCGGTAGCAGATGGCTATGCCGGATTTGTCCTTACCTGACAAGGCGAAGGTCACGAACGCGGCACGCGTTTCCGAGGCGAACTCTCGCGAGCGCCCGCCGTCGGTTGATGCCCTCGCACGTGCGATTGGCGACATCGACCTGCCGCATGCCGTTCTCGTCGACTGCGCCCGACGTTCAATCGAAGGCGGAACCGACTACGAAGTCGTGGCTCGACGCTACGCGCAGGATTTCGAGGGCGCCCTCATCGGCGAAGTCATCAACGCAACCGGAGTTCTTCTGCACACGAACTTGGGACGGGCGCCATATGCCGGTGTATCAGGCACCCGAGCGTTAAGCGTTGAGTACGACCTCGCCGAAGGCGTTCGCGGTTCCCGTCATGATGCAATTTCGGAGATGTTGCGGTTGCTCACCGGGGCAGAGGCCGCCATTGTGGTGAACAACAACGCCGCAGCAGTTCTGCTCGTGCTGGCCGCGCTCGCCGAGGGCCGATCGGTGGCAGTGTCGAGGGGCGAGAGTGTTGAGATCGGTGGCGGATTCCGAATACCCGAAGTGATGGCTCGGTCGGGTGCCCGCCTTGTTGACGTCGGCACGACGAACCGCACTCGGCTGAGCGATTACTCCGAAGCGGCACGTGAACTTGGTGACGACCTCGCGCTCGTGTTGAAGGTGCACCCGTCCAATTTTGAGGTGTCAGGATTTATCGAGGACACATCCATCCGCGAATTGACCTCGGTTGGTGTCCCAGTGATCGCCGACCTCGGATCGGGCCTTCTCGACAACAATGCTCCCTGGATGCCGGCCGCGACGCGACCGCTACCGAATTGGATCAGCGATGAGCCCGGTGCAGTGCAGGCGCTTAACGACGGCGCCGATGTCGTGATGTTCAGCGGTGACAAGCTGCTTGGTGGTCCACAATGCGGCATCATTGCCGGTCGCGCCGATCTGATTGAGCGATGTGCGCGACATCCGCTCATGCGTGCGATGCGTCCGGGTCAGCATGCTCTCGTCCCGTTGCAACGCGTGTTGCTGAGTTATCTCATTCGGGGGGTGATTGAAGAGGTGCCGTTCTGGGGGATGGTTGCGGTCGCAGTTGACGAACTCGAGACTCGCGCTGCGTCGATCATCGAAGCCGCAAACGTTGGGGAGATCCGGGCGACTCATTCGGTGATCGGCGCTGGTGCGGCGCCCGGAGCAACGTTGCCGTCGGTCGCTGTCGTGGTACCAGGCGACGTCAGTCGGCAACTTCGCATGCGGAGGCCGGTGCCCATTGTTGGACGTGTGGCGGAGGGTCACACTTGGCTCGATCTACGAACCGTGCACCCAGACGACGATCAAGGTGTCGCTGCGGCATTGAGCGACCTCGTGCGCTGAGATGCCAGTTATTGCCACCGCAGGACATGTAGATCACGGCAAATCGGCGCTCGTTCGTGCGCTGACCGGAATCGAGCCCGATCGGTATCGGGAAGAACGCGAGCGCGGGCTGACTCTCGACCTTGGATTCGCTCACACGACGACATCGGATGGAGTAGTGCTCGACCTCGTTGACGTTCCTGGGCACGTCGACTACCTGCGGACGATGATCGCCGGTATGGCCGAAGCATCGATAGCGCTGCTTGTTGTTGACGCCCGAGAGGGCATGCGGGAACAAACTCGCGAGCACCTCCTCGTGATCGAGTCACTTGGTGTGTCGACCGGCGTTGTTGCGATCAGCCGAGTGGATCTCGTCGACGGCGAACGTCTTCGGGAGGTTCGCGATGACATCGTTGCGCGACTTCGTACCTCGTCAGTCACCTGGAGCGCAGTCGTCGACACTTCCGCGACTGAGGGCATTGGCATCGCCGAACTTTCGGACGAGTTGGCACGTGCGGTGGAAGCGTGCGCTCATGCGGGCAACGAGCGCAACCTGATGCCGGCGAGACTCTTTATTGATCGTTCGTTCACGGTTGCTGGTCGCGGCACCGTCGTCACGGGAACGCTTGGTGCTGGTGCTCTTGCAATAGGTGACGAGCTCATCCATGCGCGGACCGGCGCGCGGACCCAGGTGAGGGGACTTCAACGCCACGGAAATGACATCCAGATGATGACATCGGGAGGGAGAATTGCGGTCAACCTCACCGACATCGCAGTTAACGATCTTGCTCGCGGCGATGCACTGATCGCCCCAGGCTCATGGCACGAAACCGACGTTGCTGATGTTGCCGTTCAGCTCGCAGCCAATGCCACGTTAGGAACCGGTCGTGGGCTCACCGCACACATCGGTTCTGCACGAATTCCGGTCAACCTTCGGCCGGTCGGCGGCGATTCAGGCATCGAACATCAATGGCATCGGTGCCGATTCGAGTCGCCGTTACCGCTCGTTCCCGGGGATCGTTGTGTGCTGCGACGAACTGGTGATGGAGAGGTCGTTGGCTCGTTCACCGTGAACGATGTGCATCCGGTCGCACGTCCTTCGCTGGCGCAACCTGATGGAACATTTGACGAGCAGTTACGTCATCACGGCTGGGTGACGGTTGCGCGCGCGGCAATGCTCACGGGCCGCGTCGTCGAACCGCATGTGGCCGGCATGGTCGCCGCACAATCGGTTGTAAACAAGACCCGCGCGGCGCTCCTGCAGCAACTTGTTGTCGGCGAGGTGGACCTCGCAACGTTGTCCCCGGTTGAGCGAGAACTCATTCAGCAGACTAAAGGCGTCACCGTTGAGCACGGACGTGCACGTACAGCGCAACACGATGCGGCGCTTGACTCTCCGCTTTTGCGCAGACTGCGTGAAGAGGGGCTCTCGACATCTGCGATTGATGCTGCCGATCGTCAGGTGCTCTCGAGACTCGTACGCCTCGGAGCCGTTGTCGGTCACGATGATGTGTACTTTCACCACGAGGTCATCGAGTCGCTGCGGCCATCTCTCGAAGCGCTCTGGTCGGCACGCCCGGACGGGTTTACCGTCGCCGAATTGCGAGATGCTCTCGGGATCACCCGGAAACATGCGTTGCCCCTCGTCAACTGCCTTGATCACCTCGGCCTGACCAAGCGAGTCGGTGATCATCGTGTTCGGGGGCGCGCCACGCACACCTGAGCGGAGGTGGACGGGAATCGAACCCGCCGGACGAAGTTCGTTCGTCCCAACCGTGTTGAAGACGGCGGAGCCCACCAGGCGCTCGGACACCTCCGCCGCGCAGGGTACCGTTCTCGTATGGCTACGAGCTCCTCAGCAACTTCGCGACCTGCCCTCAACGACGGTCTCACTGTCGTCGTCAAGCAGGACTGTGAGACCTGCCGGATGGTGGAACCGGTGCTTGCAGCGATTGCATCGACAACACCGATCACCGTGATCACGCAGGACGATCCCGAATTCCCGGCATCGGTTGCGCGCGTACACGATGCCGATCTCGGTTTCTCGTGGCACCACGACATTGAAACAGTTCCAACCCTGATCCATGCCGTAGACGGGCACGAGGTTGAACGCACAGTCGGCTGGCTGCGAGACGAGTGGCGTCGCATGACGTCACTTGCGGAACTCGGCGATGACCTGCCGAATTACCGGCCGGGTTGCGGTTCATTGAGTGTCGACCCCGACCGCCAGGCTGAACTGCGCGCGCGATTTGGTGGCGATGTGCTGCACTCCCGTCATGTCGAGTTCGCCTCAGCCGAGGATGAATTTGAAGCGATGTTTTCTCGCGGATGGTCTGATGGGCTACCGCTCATTCCTCCCACTCGGGACCGAGTGCTGAGAATGCTCGACGGTACGACACGTCGTCCAAATGACGTCGTCGCCATCGCGCCTCCTGACCTCGTCGAACTCACCGTTGAAAAAGTCGCAGTAAACGCGGTGATGGCTGGATGTCGTCCCGAATACCTACCGTGGGTGATCGCCGCGCTTGAGGCGGTGTGCAATGACACGTTCAACATGCATGGGGTGCTCGCTACAACGATGCCAGTTGGACCAGTCATTATCTGTAACGGTCCCGGTACTGAAGCGATCGGTATGAACTCGGGAATCAACGCATTCGGTCAAGGAAATCGAGCCAATCTCACGATCGGTCGGGCGGTGCAGCTCGCCATTCGTAATGTGGGTGGCGGCCGACCTGGCGAAGTCGATCGTGCGGCACACGGCAATCCTGGAAAGTTGTCCTTCTGTTTCGCCGAGGATGAATCACGGTCGCCATTTGCGCCGTTGTCGGTGCAGCGCGGTATCGAGCCCGGCACGGACGCAGTGACGGTGTTTGCGGGAGAAGGTCCGAAATGCATCGTCGACCAACTCGCTCGAACTCCCGACGAACTCATCGCAACCTTTGCTGATGCGCTCGACGGCATGCACAACCGCAAACTTGCCTTGGCGTTTGATGTCGTCTTGGTGGTGAGCCCAGACCACGGCAGGATCTTCGTTGAGGCCGGTTGGGGGGCCGACGAAGTGATCGCTGCGATTCATGCCGCAACGACTCGACCCGGGTCAGAACTCGTGCGTGGAATCGATGGCATCGCCGAGGGTCTGCCACCGTCATTCGCCGATGCTCCAGCAATTCCGAAGTTCCGTCAGGGTGGCATTCTCCTTGCCCACGCGGGTGGTGGAGCAGGACTCTTCTCGTCGATGATCGGCGGGTGGGTGAATGGTGGAACCGGCAGTGATCCGGTCTCACTGCCGGTGACGTACTAGGAGTAAGAACGCGTCTACGATTGAGTTATGGCGCCTCACATCGTTCTCGATCCAACTTCGGAGCGTGCGCCATCAACGCGTGCGCGTTGCGGTCGCCCTGCTGGTCTCGAAGGTCAGGTTGTCGGTTTGCTTGATATTTCGAAGCCGCGCGGCGACGTCTTTCTGGACGAACTCGAGCGTCAACTCGTCGAGCGAGGCGCGACTGTTCGTCGGTACAAGAAGCCAACGTTTACGAAACCCGCACCGGTTGACCTTCGGCACGAGATCGCGACTCAATGCACGCTCGTCATCGAAGCCCTCGCCGATTGAGGCAGTTGTACGTCGTGCAGTGTGCATGACATTGTCGATCTTGAGTCCAGAGGC
>JALRBS010000099.1 GCA_023262325.1 Ilumatobacteraceae bacterium
CGCATCATCGGCCAGGAAGATGCCATCAAGGCAGTGAGCCAGAGTATTCGTCGTACCCGCGCCGGATTGAAAGACCCCAAGCGGCCAAGTGGCTCGTTCATCTTCCTCGGACCCACCGGTGTCGGCAAGACCGAGTTGGCAAAGACCCTCGCAGAATTCCTGTTTGGCGACGAAGATGCATTGATCTCCCTCGACATGAGCGAATACATGGAGAAGCACACCGTCAGCCGCTTGGTGGGCTCTCCTCCGGGATACGTGGGCTACGACGAGGGTGGTCAACTCACCGAAGCAGTGCGTCGCAAACCGTTCTCGGTCGTGTTGTTCGACGAGATTGAAAAAGCGCACCCCGATGTGTTCAACACGTTGCTGCAGATTCTCGAGGAGGGACGTCTCACCGACTCGCAGGGTCGTTCTGTCGACTTCCGAAACACCGTGCTCATCATGACCTCAAACCTCGGTACACAGGATCTGCGAAAAGCAAACGTCGGTTTCACACTTGACGATGCAGCAATGTCGTACGAGCGCATGAAAGAAAAAGTGATGGAGGCGCTGAAGCAGCACTTCCGTCCCGAGTTCCTCAACCGCATTGACGAAGTCATCGTGTTCCACGAGCTCGCCAAGCAAGAAGTGGTCCAGATGGTCGACCTCATGATGCAGCGACTTTCTGGCCAGCTTGAAGCGCAAGGTATCGGCATCGAACTCACGCAGTCGGCAAAAGAGTTGCTTGCAGAGGTCGGCTACGACCCGCAACTCGGCGCACGACCATTGCGACGCGCGATTCAACGACAGATTGAGGACGTGCTCTCCGAAAAGATCCTCTACAAAGAGATCTCTGCCGGGCAGATCGTTGTCATCGACACGATTGACGATCCAGAACGAGAAGGCGCACAAACCTTGTCATTCACGGCGGTCGAAGGTTTCGTACCGCCATCGTCGATCGAACTTGCCGCAACCGCGACATCAGATGAACCTGGTGCAGAGTCGCCAACCAACGACTGACATCAACGATCGTCCGGCGGTTCGAGCTTCACGTCGTTGAGGCATCGTTCAACAAGATCGACCACACTTCGAGTCAGCACGACTGCGCACGTTGCCGGTAGTAACAACACACCGATGACACCCGTTTGGATAAGCGTTCGAATTGCATGTGCTGGAGTAGACGCGCGAGCCCAGATCGTCGCCATCGATACCGCAAGCATGATGAGATAACGCCGAACGGGTCGCACGCCATCAGCGGTCATGAGGTCGCGGAATATTCGATCGGCTTCAATGCGAGTGCCGACCGGCGCGTCAGGGTTCGAACAATTCTGGATCATCCAGTCGTGCACGATTGCCGCTCTCAGATGTGGCCCGGTACGACCGACGAGCCACGCAAACGGCCACGGTACTGACGCGAGATCGGACACAAAGCAGCACCCGCCGGCGTTGACCGTGAATGTTCCAGTCATCGGATGGTCAACGCGAAGCGGTTCCACAATCGCAAACACCTCGCGACGCGACATCATCTGGTGTTCGAGCACAAGGCGACCGGTGATCGAGGCGACCATCGAAATATCGTCGCAAACCGCAACGACCGCGAGTCGGTGAATTTCGCCTGCCATGATGTGAGGAGTGCGTGCATTCAGGAATCTCCGTCGGTTCATCGTCATTCCATTGGCGCTTGTGTTGTCGTCGTGCCAACTCACTGTTGATTTCGCGGTCTCGATGACCTCCAACGGCTCGGGCACGCTGAGCGTTCGGGCAACGGCAGACCGAGAACTCGTTGCTGCCGCGCCATCGATCGCAAACCGCGTGCTGGTCGACGACCTGCTCGAGGCTGGATGGGTTGCAGACGGGCCGACAACAAATGCTGATGAGAGTGTGACGCTGACGCTGTCACATACCTTTGCGAATGCTGAAGACCTCACAACATTGTTGAATTCGATCGGTCCCCCGCTTCGGTCCCCTGTCGTAACTCGTTCGCTCACGACTGACGCGGTCGGTCGCGTCACCCGCGCCGACAACACGATTTCTGGTCAACTCGGGCTCGAAAATGGTTTTGCTGATTTTTCAGACGCCGAACTTGTAACCGCGCTCGGTGGCGACCCGTTCGCAGACGAGTTGTCGGGGCTGTCACCAGAGGATGTGTTGAGTTTCGATCTCACCATCGCTCTTCCCGACTCGACAAGTGATTCTGGCGAACGAATCGAGACCTGGTCAGTTCCACTCGATGGCTCATTCACTGAGATCAACCTCACAACTTCGCAGACGACGTCGAATCCGACCACGACCACCGAAGTCATCTCGCGGGTGCTTGGCGTCGCCCTCATCGTCTGGATCATCCTTGCTGGGAGCTTCATCACCTTCGTCATCATTGCGAGGCGACGACGCGCCACCCAACGACTCGCTGACTAATCTCGCACCCATGAGTGAGGACGTAACACCCGAGGTAGTTGATGTCGATCTTGACGAGGTCGCACGCGAACTTGATGACGTTGCGACCGCTCTCACTCGCCTCGCCGATGGGACGTACTGGGTAGACGAAGTCACCGGTGAGCCAATCCCAAATGATCTGCTCGCAGCGCACCCGACTCGCCGCCGGTCGTCATGACCACGATCAGCGAGATCGCCGCTCGGTGTATTGCATTTCGCAACGAAGCCGAACAATGGTCTACCGCAATGGCAGACAATGCTCGTGAACTCAGCGCCGGAGATGAGCAACGATTTTCAGTGATTGCGACGCATACCTTCGACGAAATTGCGCGACTCTGGCACAGCCGTGAGCCGAGCATTCCAGCAGACGCTGTCGAACAGATGTCAGCGAGCGGCTCTGCAGACAATGTCGTCGCCTACCTCATCTCAACCCGCAACGAGGTGCGCAACATGGAGCGCGCCATCGATCGAGATGTTGACTCTTCAACCTTTCGCACCTGTCGACGGGTGCTCTGCGAACTCGAGATGCTCATCGAAGACGCTCAACGACTCGGGCTTAGCTCGTGACGCGCGTCAAGGTTGAGGTTGCCCCAAACGTCGTTCTCGACGTCATCGATAAAGGATCCGGGGAGCGCGGTGTGGTCGTCCTGCTCCACGGCTTTCCCGAGTCGTCGCACTCGTGGCGACACCAAATCAGTCCACTCGTTCAGGCTGGCTGGCGAGTGCTCGTACCCGATCAACGGGGGTACGCGTTCTCGAGTCGGCCGCCGCTCGTGAGCGACTATCGAGGCGATGTGCTCGCTGATGACGTCGCTGCGCTCATCGACTTTGCAGGAGTTACCGACGCAGTCGTTGTCGGTCACGACTGGGGCGCGATCGTCACCTGGCACGTTGCTCAGCGTCACCCGAGTCGCTGCCGAGCGATCGTTACGGCAAGCGTTCCGTGGACCCCGTGGCCGGCTCCTCCTACTGAGGTATTTCGACGTACCTACGGGGACAACTTCTTCTACATGACGTACTTCCAGATTGCTGATATTCCCGATCATGAACTTGGCAGCGATCCCGAGCGCTTTCTGCTGTCGATTGCCCACATGGCGTCGGGTGACGGAATGAAGTCACTCGTTGGTGAACCCCTCCCAGCGGAGGGAACCGGGTTGACGCACTATTTCGAGCACATGATCGGAGGGCGCCGCATCGACTGCCCGAACTGGATGCCAGCCGAAGATCTCAAGGTGTATGTCGAGCAGTTCGCCGAGAGTGGATTTACTGGCCCCATCAACTGGTACCGCAACCTCGACGCGAATTACGCAATCTTTGACCCGATCGGCGCGGCGCCGCTCACCATGCCGAGCTACTTCATCGCTGGCGAAATCGACCCCGTCATTCTCGGCCGTCCCGAATATCTCGATCGGATGACGGCCGATTTACCGAACCATCGAGCCACTGAACTTCTTGCCGATATCGGCCATTGGGTGCAACAAGAAGCACCGGATGAGTTCAATCGCGTGCTACTGCGTTGGCTCGACGAGCTCTGACATAGGCCTGCCGCTCGAACGGATTTTTCCAATAGGCGTGGTGATCGATCGCCGCACGTAAGGAACGATCTGATTGACCTCGAGTACGAAGCCAGCTCATCACTGCGGCGGGCGTTGCAACGATCATCCAACCGCCGTACGCAAGCGGAAACAGCGGTCCGAGGATGCGAGCCTGCCAGACGTGCACCTCTTCATGATCCTCGACAAGACGACGCCGGCTCTCTTGCGTCGTGTCACCGGCGCCTGACACCACGTTGCCAATGGTGACGGCAAACCCCTTGCGAGGAATGAAACCCGTGCCGTACACGTGACGGTTCTGTCGTTCGCTGAGGTCCGCCTCGATCGGACTGCGGCGCGCCGCCGCTATCGCATGCGAGATGAGCGATCCGAGAGTTGTCGTCAGCGCCCAGGTCGAGTCAAGGAAGAATGCAAGCCTCCCTTTCGATGTCGCCCAGTTGTAGATACCGCGCCATCCTGAAATTGCGCCGTTCGCGCCAGCGATGATCGCAGCTGGAAACGACAAGCCGACGATTGCACCTGCTCCAGACCCGAGTGCGGCGCCGGCGATGCCGACGGCAGTTGCTTCTCGTGCTCGCCGGTTCACCGATCGCGCAACTTGGCAAGCAGTCGCAGCATTTCGAGGTAGAGCCACACAAGGGTGACGAGCAATCCAAATGCGGCGAACCACTCGAAGTGCTTCGGAAGTTTCATCTGCGCACCACGCTCGATGAAGTCGAAGTCGAGCGCGAGATTCATTGCAGCGAGCCCAGCGACAACAACACTGAAGCCAATGGAGAACAAACTGGTGCTCGACAAGAACCCAACCGAACCACCAAACAGCGAGACCACCCAGGAGATGAGATAAAACGCCATCACTCCAAGTGTTGCGGAGATCACAATTCGACGGAATCGCTCAGTGACGCGAACCACACCGGTGATGTACAGCATCAGCATGACCGCGGTCACTGCAAGCGTCGCTCCGGCCGCCTGCACAACGATGCCATCGTAGAACTCTTCAAAGGCGCGCGAGATCGAACCGATGAAGACTCCCTCGGCGAGCGCGTAGAGCGGTGCGAGCACTCTCGCGAGCGTCGGCTTAAACATCAGCACAAACGCAAGTGCAAACCCCACAAGCACGCCCACCATTGCGAGCGAAGGGATCGAATACGCGACTACTCCATTTGCATCGATGGTCGGCGATCCTGTTTTCCACCAGCCGTATGCAGCTGATGCGAGCATAAGAACCAGCAGCACGGCGGTAGCACTCACCGTGCCGTTCACCGTCATCGACTGGCCTGGAGCGGGCGGTGGAGCCCAGTCCGAAACCGGGCCGTCAGACACGGCATGTTGTCGGTCGTTCGCTTGGGGCGGAGCCCACTTGGCGAGAGATCGTTCGTTGAGTACGGGATTCGACATTGCTGCCTCCTTGTCCGTTGTTACTTGCGCGAACTACATAGATGTTACCTGCAAAAAAAGGTGGCTGTCGGAGTCTGCGTCGATATCGTGACGAACGTCTCATCCACATTCTTCGACCTTCTAAAGGGGGGCCAGAGTGGCCAAGGAGCGAGTTGATCGGGACGACGAGGATCTCGTCCGTCTCTACCTCACCGACATCGGGCAGTACGTCCTGCTCACGAAGGACGACGAAGTCCGGCTTGCGAAGGAAATCGAGGCCGGCAAAGAAGCGCTCGAAGCTCTCGAAGCTGGTGGCAAAGACCTCACGACACACAAAAAGCGCGAGATGCGACGCACTGCTCGACGAGGCGAAGAAGCCGAACGTCAATTCGTGCAGTCGAACCTTCGACTGGTTGTGTCAATTGCGAAGAAGTACCAGGCGTCAGGATTGCCACTGCTTGATCTCATTCAAGAAGGCAACCTCGGCCTCATGCACGCGGTCGAAAAGTTCGACTGGCGTAAAGGCTTCAAGTTCTCAACCTATGCGACGTGGTGGATTCGTCAGGCAATTACCCGCGGTATCGCGAACACCGGTCGAACTATCCGACTTCCAGTTCACGCAGGTGACACACTTGCCCGCCTCCAAAAGGCGCGAACCCGTCTCGAATTGAAATACGGTCGACCGGCGACGCTTGCGGAACTTGCCAAAGAAGTCGAAATGCCCGAAGACAAAGTCACAGAGGCGCTGCGTTTCGCCGCTGAGCCCTTGTCGCTTTCCGAACCGCTTCGAGAGGACGGCGACGCCGAACTCGGCGATGTCGTTGAAGATCGTGCTGCGGAATCACCATTCGAGGTCGCTGCAACCGCTCTGCTCCCCGAAGAAATTTCTCGCCTGCTTGCCCCACTCGACGAACGCGAGCGCGAAATTCTCAAACTGCGATTCGGGCTTGATCGCGGCGAACCGCGCACGCTCGAAGAGGTCGGCGAACACTTCAACCTCACTCGTGAGCGAATTCGCCAGATCGAGGCACGCGCAATGTCGAAACTTCGTCACCCGTCAAGCGATACGGGTGCACGCGATTTGCTCGCGGTCTGATCGTCGTCGCCCTCAGGCGGCAGGTTCGCTCAGCCCATTTGCAAGAACTCGACGAGGTTGCCATCAGGGTCCTCGACGATTGCGATGGTCACCTTTGGCCGAAGTTCGACGACCGGCGTCACGATTTTCACTCCTGCCGCTGAGCACGCATCAACGACTTCGTTGATATTGCTCATGTGAATGGTGAAGTAGCGGTAGCCCGTGCCACCTTGAATGCCACCCTTGCCTGGTCGCGACTCGGGAGTCGCCTCGAAGCACACGAGCTTGATGAGCGAGTCGCCACATCGAAGTCGATGCATCGTGCCACCTCCTCCAATGGGCATCGGCATGTCTCCTTCGTGAACCATCCCGAGAAGATCTCGGTAGAACGCCAACGAACGTTCCGATTCCGTGATGACAATGCCGAGGTCGACGGCGCGTTGCTGATGCTGAATGGTCATTGTCGCAACCTATGCGATCGAGTGCGATGTGCCGATGTCGGGACGCGTAGCGTGACATACATGCAGTTCTCCGCAGAACATGACGAGTTTCGTGCCGTTGTTCGATCGTTCGTTGAGAACGAGGTGAACCCGCGGGTTGCTGAATGGGAAGAGGCCGAAATGATGCCGCTTCACGACATCTTCTCGAAGATGGGATCACTCGGCTTCCTCGGGCTCGAGTACGACACCGAGTTCGGCGGACAAGGTGCCGACCATCTGTTCACCGTCATCCTCGGTGAGGAGTTCGGCCGCTGCGATCACGGCTCGCTGCCAATGGCGCTCGGTGTGCAGGTCGACATGGCAACACCATCACTGGCGAAGTTCGGAACCCGCGAACAGAAGGCGAAATACCTCGCCCCGGCACTCGCCGGCACGAATGTGTGCTCGATCGCAGTAAGCGAACCAGATGCCGGCTCTGACGTTGCTGGAATTCGTACTCGAGCGGTACGAGACGGTGACCAATGGGTCATCAATGGTTCAAAGATGTGGATTACGAACAGTCTGCAAGCTGACTGGCTCTGTCTGCTGGCGCGTACCTCCGAGGAGGGTGGCTACCACGGCATGAGCCAAATCATCGTCCCAACCGATGCACCCGGATTCTCGGTGTCGAAGAAGCTCGACAAGCTCGGAATGCGGGCTTCTGACACTGGCTTGCTGTCGTTTGATGATTGTCGAGTGCCGGTGAGCAACACGATCGGTGAAATCGGCCGTGGGTTCCAGCAGCAGATGGCACAGTTCGTCGTCGAACGAATGTGGGCGGCCTATTCAACGGTTGGAGCGTGTGAGCTCGCGCTGGAACGTACCGCTCAGTACCTGCGGGAGCGCCATGCATTCGGGAAGCCGTTGCTTGCGAACCAGCACCTGCAGTACAC
>JALRBS010000142.1 GCA_023262325.1 Ilumatobacteraceae bacterium
CGCGCGCGGCTTTCATGAGCTCGCGACATTCGTAGACCGAATGGGCCAGCGGCTTTTCGCAGTAGACGTGCTTGCCGCGTTTGATGGCCGCCATGGCGGCGACGGCGTGCGTGTGGTCGGGTGTCGCCACGGTGGGAGGGAACGTCGTCGATCGGATCAAGCGGACTCGTTGGGGGGAGCGGGGTAGTCAACATAGAACTAGGAGCGTGCCGCGAGGTGTCGTTCAATGAATTCAAGTTGGTGTCGCAGCAGATTCTCCGCGACGACCTCCTGCGGCGTCATGTGGCTGACCCCCACGAGCGGCAAGACCTCGTGCGGTCCACCAACGGCGAGGAGCGCTGAAGATAGTTGCAGCGTGTGAGCCGCAACGACGTTGTCGTCAGCGAGCCCGTGAATGAGCAGTAATGGTCGTGTGAGCTCGGTGAGGTTCTCAATAAGGGACGACAGGTCGTAGGCCTCAGCCTGCGCATCCGGATGCCCGAGGTACCGCTCTGTGTAGTGCGTGTCGTACCAGCGCCAGTCGGTCACAGGCGCCCCAGCGACAGCGGCGTGCACTCGATCGGGTCGGCGCAAGACAGCGAGTGCGGCGAGGTATCCGCCGAAGCTCCACCCGCGAATTGCAACGCGATTGAGGTCGAGTTCAACCCCGTCACGTGCGCATGTCGCAGCGGCGATGTCGAGGGCTGCAATCTGGTCATTGAGCACAACATCGGCAAGATTGCCTGCAACGGCGTGTTCCCAGTCGGTGCCTCGACCTGGTGTTCCGCGCCCATCGCAGACAACAACCGCGAACCCCTGATCCGCGAACCATTGCGATGTCGCGTGGGCCCGCATCGATCGAACGACTCGAAGCGCGTGTGGTCCGCCGTAGGGATCGAGCAGCACCGGAAGTGGGTGGTCAACCGTGCCAGTTGGGAGCAGCACCGCAACGTCGAGTTCATGTCCTTCAGGTGCGCGGCCCCTTCGAATTGTCACGTTGAGTTCGACCAACGGAGCCTCAGCAACCGACCCGATGGAGTGGCCTGATGGCAATACCCATTGCTGATCCGGGTGGTGCAGCGTTGCCGTGCGCTGTGCGTGCCGCACAACATCGCCGACGGCAGTTGTCACTACATCGCCGTCGGTGAGTTGTGTGCAGCCGTCCGCGCTGGTCCACCTCCAGAGGTGCGACACGGTTGCATCGTGAGTTGGGTTTGCGGTGAACAACACACCGAGTGGTCCTGCCGATACGACCGATCTCACCGAAATCGTTGGCTCCGACACAACGTCTTTACCGACCGCCAGCGACTGCGTTCCATTTCGTTTCACGCATGTCACGATCATGGTGGCGTCGATCATGGCGGGCGTGCCGGCGACGAGATCCACCCACGGCTCGCTCGACTCTGACCACACGGTCTCAAGAGCGGCTGTTTCGATATTGACGCGACGTACCTCGACCTGCTGCTGATCCCGTGACTGCACGGTGATTAGCGGCCCATACAAATCCCATGTTGCGTGGGCGAGATATTCGTAGCCGCCAGTCGACCAGTCAATTGATGTTGTCTGGCCGGTGGCTATGTCGAGGATGAACAATTCAACGGCGGCGTTTGCGGTGCCGGCTGCGGGGTAGCGAACCGATCTTGACGGAGCCCACGGAAGAGCAGGGTCGCTGAGGTTCCATGTTTCGACTGGTGAGTCATCGACACGCGTGATGAGCAGGTATCGGCTGTCCGGCGACCACCACATGCCCCGCAAGCGCCCCATCTCCTCAGCGGCGATGAATTCGGCGGTTGCCCAGCATTCGTCATCATGGCGCGGTGTGAGCGAGCAGAGTATGTCGCCCCCGCTCGTGAGATCGGCGACAACGCACCCACGGTCGATGACCATTGCGAGCCGCGTTCCGTCAGGAGAAATTTGAGGATCGAAAACCGCGCCGCTCGATGGGACCACGTGCACCTCGGCTGTCGCGAGATTGACGGTGCACGGAGTGCCATTCAATGCAAATACTGCAGTGCTCGTCGTCGCATCGCAGTTGAACGCGGTGATTCCTTCGGCGGACTCGCGGAGTCGCTCGCGGCGCGCACGCTCGGCAGCGGTGAGATTCTCGCCGAGTGAAAGGTTCGACGGATCGCAGATCAGGCGCTCAGCACCAGTCTCGACATCGATCGCCCACAGACACGTAAACGGGTCGTCACCGGCGCGGCTTCGAGCGAAGTACACCGTTGCACCATCCGCGCTCCAGTGAAGTTCTCTTGGCTCGCCGAGCGTGAAGCGCCGAGTCCGGGCGTATTGGCGTGGAAAACCCTCGCTTGTCACCGGTTGGCGCTCCCGGCGCGAATCGCCGAGATCGTCACATCCCACGCGGCGTCAGCGTCGATGCCGACGAGCACCGTGCATGTCGCAGCTGGGCGGTCGATGAGCGTGCGTCGGTCAATGACCGTCATACCGCGAGTGTGTTCGCCATCGGTGACGACGTCAACGAATCGTGATTCCGTCGTGAACAGATCGGGGTGGGTGAGCGCGAGCACCGCAAGCGGGTCGTGCACGGCCGCTCCTTCCATGTCGTCATGACGCGAGCTGTAGTTGGCGGAGAAGAAATCGAAGAGCCCTGACAACACTGCGGCGAGCTGCCCGTCAATCTCTCGAACGCGTTCGATGCGGGGCGGCGTCGCCTGAAATTGATGTGTCACGTCAAGTCCCGCCATCGTGAGCGGCAGTCCCGAGTTCACAACGATTTGTGCGGCGTGTGGATCAGCCCACAAGTTGAATTCCGCCATCGGGGTTCGGTTGCCAAATGTGCCGCCACCCATAAACGAAATGCCTGCAAGGTCATTGCCAAGATCAGGATGGGAGCGCAATGCAAGGGCGATGTTCGTCATGGGGCCGGTGACGACGAGGTGACAGCCCGGATGTGCTCGAACGGTGTCGATGATGAATCCAACAGCATCGGTGCCGTCGACTGCACGAGTTGGTTCGGGAAGGTCCGCTCCATCGAGTCCGCTCTCGCCGTGAACGTATCCCGCGAATACCGGCGGCACGACGAGCGGACGGCCGGCACCCGAATGCACCTCGACGTCGAGGTTGAGCATGTGACGAAGGACGCGTGCGTTATAGGTCGTGCGGTCGAGCGGGGCGTTTCCGGCGACGGTGGTGATACCGAGAATGTCGCAGGTGTGCGAGGCGACAACGATTGCGACCGCGTCGTCGTGGCCTGGGTCGCAGTCGAGGATGATCTGTGGACGTGATGTCGTCATCCCGTGATCATGCCACGCCTGCTTGTTCGATCACGCGGCCGGGACAAAGTCAGCGGCTGGCGTCACTGTGGCGCGTTCCCCAACATGTTCACCATCGAGAAGATGATTCATGACGTCAGGTTTGGTCGAGGTGCAGAACGTCCTGCGTCCGTCGCTGAGTCGAATCGCGACCCATGCCGACTCGGGCGTGGCGTCTCGCCCATGCATGACGGTGAAGGCTTCGATGGTTGTCTTGCCATCGGCGGCGGCGTCTTCGGCGGAAGCCCAGCCGGCACGCGGCAGGGCATCGATCGCCTCCTGTGGCTCGTCGTGCACAAACCTTTCGGCCGGTGGTGTCGTCGAGTAGAGACCGAATGCATGCTTCGTGACGAATCCACCGTTCGCCCACACGATGCCGTTCGAACCGGGGTCCTGTCGAAGGGTTTCGACCATCGTGGCGATCGAGTGCATGACGTAGTTGTTCCAAGGTCCCCCTGAGAATGAAAGGCCGCCGGTTTGCGTGAGTGGCCGTGTTTCGGTGTACGGATCAAGTCCGAGCGAGGTTGCTCCGAGTTGCACCGCTGATGGAAAACACGAGTACAGGTCGAGGTGTGCGACATCGTCGATTTCGAGATTGGCGCCTCGTAGGGCGGCCCGTCCACCGAGTTCTACTGCGGGCGTCTTGGCGAACGTGGCTCGGTCGGAGATGAATGCGTGTTCGTGGCAGTCGCTGCCGCTGAGCGGGAAGACCCATTTGTCGCGTGGAACACCGAGACGCTGTGCGTGTTCTGCGGAACACACGATGATGCACGCGGACATGTCGACGTCGTTGTTTGAATTCATCGATTTCGTGTACGGGTATCCGACCATTCGGTTGCGGTCGTTTGGTGTGACGACTTCATCGGCTGTCAGCGACCGCTGCGACCATGCGAACGGATTCCTTGACGCGACCTCGCTAAACCTTGCCCACATTGCCCCGACGTCTCGCAGGTGCGTCGCCGTGTCGACCCGCCGGGCGGCGCGAATTGCGGTCTCGAACATTGGGTAGACCTGTACTGGCATGGTGAGTCCGATCGCGCTCTCCTCCGGGCTCGACATGTGCAGCTCATGACCCCAGGTCTCCGGTGGTTCGCTCTCGACGAGCGCGTCATCAACTTTCGGCCAGTCGAGTTCGACGCCCAACTTTCGTGCCCGCATCCGTGACCGCCAGGTCTCTCCGCCAACGAGAATCGCGCAGGTCAGTTCGCCATTCGCAATTCGTTTCGATGCGGCATTGACGAGCGATTGCGGCGAATTCCCTCCCATTGGCGTGACGACTCGACGCGGCGCGATTCCCAGTGCGTCGCACACGAGTCGCGCTGCATCTCCGTACCTCCACGAGAGGGTTCGAACAACTGCGAGCACATCCGCTGTTCGGAGCACGTCCTGTTGCGCCATGCAGTCAGCAGCCGCGGCCCGAGCCGCGTCGGCCATGAGCGACGTTGCGTCATGTGCATCAAACGGGTCATCAATGCGCTGCAGGATCTGACCGACACCGATGATAACTGGGGTGTGAGCGGGGGAGTTTGACGGCACGGACGCGACCCTACGCAACATCGGTCGTACACTCGGTTGTCGTGGCGACTATTGCATTTGGATCCGATCACGCCGGCTTCGAATTGAAGGCTCATCTCATGGCACGTCTCGCCGCTGCAGGTCACGAGATCATCGATCACGGCACCAACTCGGGCGAGAGTGTCGACTATCCAGAATTTTGCGCGGCCGCAGCAAGGTCGGTGCGAGACGGGTCGGCCGATATTGGCATCGTCCTTGGCGGGAGTGGGCAGGGCGAACAACTCGCAGCAAATAAGGTTCGAGGCGTTCGGGCTGCGCTCTGCAATTGTCTGTACACCGCTCGGATGGCTCGCGAACATAACAACGCAAACGTGCTGTCGATTGGGGCACGCGTCGTCGGGGTCGGACTCGCCGAGGAAATCGTTGACCTCTTCCTCTCGACACCGTTCGAAGGTGGACGGCATGCTCGTCGCGTCGACCAGATCAGCGCACTGGAAGAGGAGTTCTGAAATGCCGTTTCCAACCGACCGCGAGCCAGATCTTGAGATTGAAGGTTTGCTCGCCTCCGAGCTTGAACGGCAGTCGAATGGACTTCAACTCATTGCGAGTGAAAATTTCACGTCGCCGGCTGTCATGCGAGCCGTTGGTTCGGTGCTGACGAACAAATATTCAGAGGGGTACCCCGGCAAGAGGTACTACGGAGGCAACGCGGTTATTGACTCGATCGAGTCGATTGCGATTGACAGGGTGATGTCGCTGTTTGGCGCAGAGCATGCCAACGTTCAACCACACTCTGGTGCGAACGCGAACATGTGCGTGTACCAGGCATTACTTGAACCCGGCGACACGGTGCTCGGTCTGAGTCTCGACCACGGTGGACACCTCACGCACGGCTCGCCGGTGAACGCAAGCGGTCTGCTCTACAACTTCGTGTCCTACGGCGTTGGCGCTGAGGAACGAATTGATATGGACAACGTCCGCGATCTCGCCCGGCAACATCGGCCAAAGCTCATCGTTGCCGGCACAACGAGTTATCCGCGGCGCCTCGATCCAGAGCCCTTTCGAGCGATCGCGGACGAGGTTGGAGCGCTGCTCCTCTTTGACATTGCGCACCTTGCAGGACTCGTCGCTGGCGGTGCCCACCCAAATCCGGTCCCCTTCGCCGACGTTGTGACGTTCACCACGCATAAGACATTGCGTGGTCCCCGCGGCGGATGCATTCTCTCGAAGGCCGAACACGCGAAGGCGATCGATAAGTCGGTCTTTCCCGGGTGGCAGGGCGGTCCGCTCGAACACGTCATCGCTGGCAAGGCCGTTGCCTTTCGTGAGGCTGCGTCATCGGAATTTCGCGAATACGCGCACCGCATCGTGTCGAACGCGTCAGGACTCGCCGATGCGCTTGCCGGGCATGGATTCAGAATGGTGTCGGGTGGTACTGATACGCACATGATCGTCGTCGACCTTCGACCCTTCGATGACGAACTCACGGGCAAGGAAGCCCAAGCGGTGCTCGATGACGCAGGCATCACCCTGAATAAAAACACCGTCCCGGATGACCCGCGAAGCCCGTTTGTGACAAGCGGTGTTCGTATCGGCACGCCATCGGTGACGACGCAGGGCATGCGGGCCGCCGAAATGCCGATTATTGCTGAGCACATTGCGACGACGCTTCGTCACCGATCCGATGCGCGAGTTGTCGCCGAAGTGAAGTCGGCGGTTCGTGAAATGTGTCAGCGCTTTCCGGCGTACTGAGTTGAGTGCAGAATCGATCAGGTGACACAGGTGCCGGGACTCTTCGACTACATCATCGTCGGAGCCGTCGCGGCAGTGGTCACCTTCATTGCGACGCCCATCGTCGTTGCGGTCGCGCACCTGCGAGGCTGGGTAGCACAACCAAACGATCGAAGCGTTCACACGACGCCGATTCCTAATGTTGGCGGTATCGCAATGTTGCTCGGTGTGCTCATTGCGATCGCGGTCGCGCAGTCGCTCGGTCGATTTGATCTGCTCTTTGACGGCAACATCGAACAGATTGGCATCGTCATCGCGGCGATCGCGATTGTCGGGGTCGGCGTGCTTGACGACTCACGCGATCTCCCTCCTCCGGCGAAGGTGACCGGCATCGTGGCCGTTGCAATGCTGCTGACGTGGTTCGGCGCAACGATGTATTACTTCCGAGTCCCGTACCTCGATGTGTTCATCCTCTCTGGGGACTGGCAGCCGGTGGTGACCGTCATTTGGCTGCTCGGTATGACTCAGGCAATCAACCTCATCGATGGACTCGATGGGCTCGCAGCAGGAATCGTTGCGATTGCGGCTGGCGCATTCTTTCTCTACGCGTTTCGACTTTCACAACTCGATCTGCTTGGACAGCCAAACCTTGGTCCGCTCGTTGCGGTGATCACCGCCGGAGTCGCAGTTGGATTCCTGCCGCATAACTTCAACCCGGCACGGATCTTCATGGGCGACGGGGGCGCATTTCTTCTCGGGTTGCTTCTCGCGGTGTGTACCGGAATGGTCGGTGGCAGAGCAGATCCGTTGACACAGGCGTTTGTTGGTCAAACCTTCTTCTTCCTTGCTCCACTCGCAATACCGGTGCTCATCCTTGGCGTGCCGATTCTCGACACGCTCTTTGCGATTATTCGCCGAGCATCGCAACGTCAGGCGATCGATGTTGCGGATAAGGGTCACCTCCACCACCGATTGATGAACCTCGGACACGGGCATCGCCGTAGTGTCGCCATTTTGTGGTCGTGGACGTTTCTGCTGTCGGCGTTCGTTCTCTATCCGGTGTTGACGTCGACGAATCCGACGTATCTGCCGTTCGGCATGGGAGCGATTGCAATCGTGCTCTTCACTGTGCTGCATCCAAGCGTGCGCCGAAAGCGCGCCGAAGAGATTGAGGCAGCACTCCTCAGACCGGCGTCGGAGCAAATTCGAGCCGATGACTAAGTCATCTCTCGGGCTATCTCTTCCAGAGATGAACAATGCGAACAAACTGTCACATTTCGTGGTTGCGTTAGGGCGCGTGATCGTCTAGTTTGTGCCAGCGTTCACAAGCGCGATGCGTTGTCGTTGCGCGTGACCAATTACCTCCCATGAAGAACCCCTACACCCGAAACATCAATGCCGAAACGCATGAGCCGGTTGGCAACCCCAACCGTGGAGTAGAGGCGGCGTTGGTGATGGCGTTCTTCTTTGGAATTGGGTGGCTTGTCGACGGATGGGTCGGCACGTGGCCGGTCTTCGCAATCGGCCTACTTGTCTTCGCTGCGGTTGGCAGTTTCGTGCGGATGAAGTACGACTATGACGGTCGCATGGAAGAGCATGAGGCGCGACGTCGCGAGGCCGCAAGCTCACGAGGTTCAGCATGATGCTGTTCGACGTGCAACAGTCGCTCCTCCGTTCAGGTGATAACAACCCGGTCGAGCTCCGCATTGCATCCGACATGGTGAAGCGCGGAATGTTCGCAGCACCGATCATCGTGATTGCGGGTGGACTCATTTGGGGTCGTGCAGGCGCATTTTCGGCGGCATTTGGACTGGCGCTCGTCTTTTTCAACTTTTTGCTCGCCGCCTCAATCGTCTCGTGGGCAGCTCGAATCTCAACAACGCTCGTTATGGCAGTGTCCATGTTTGGCTACTTCGCACGACTCGCCCTGATGTTCGCCATCGTCTACCCATTCAGGAATGAGCCGTGGATTTCGAGGTACTCACTCGGGCTCACTATGCTGATCGCACACCTTGGTCTCCTTATTTGGGAGATCAGATTTGTATCGATATCGCTCGCGTACCCCGGGTTAAAACCCCGACAACCTAGGAAGAACTGAGGAGAACAACGTGCTCGGACTTGAGTTTCCGCCGATCAACGAAGTGATTCGATGGCAGGAAGTATTCCCGACCTTTAACAAGATCGGTCTCATCGCAGTCGCTGCTGCAGTGATCGCATCTCTCGTGTTCATTTTGGCCAGCCGTTATGACTCAACTCGAGCGCCGAAAGGTGTTCGCAACCTCGCAGAAATCATCATCGACTTCATCGAGGACAACATCGTCATGCAGACGATGGGTCGTGACGGAATGGGATGGACGCCATTCCTCACTTCGCTCTTCGTCTTCATCTATCTCTGCAACGTTCCCGGAATCATCCCGATCATTCAGATGCCGGCGACCGCCCGAATGGCAATCCCGTTGTTCCTTGCGCTGGTTGCCTGGGTGATTTACAACGCGGTTGGCATCAAGCACCAAGGGCTCTTCCACTACTTCAAGGGAATCATGTTCCCACCAGGAGTGCCGAAGCCGATCTACTTGCTGCTCACGCCGATCGAACTCGTGTCAACGATTGTTGTCCGACCGTTCTCGCTGGCGATCCGACTCTTTGCAAACATGCTCGCCGGTCACATGCTGCTCGTCACCTTCGCCCTGTTGACGAAAGAACTCGTTCAGGGTGGCAACGCCGCACTCATTCCTGTCGGAATTCTCCCGTTCTTCATGCTGGTGTTCCTCACCGCATTCGAAGTTCTGGTGGCATTCCTGCAGGCCTACATCTTCACCATCTTGACCGCCGTGTACATCGGCGGCGCGATGCACCCAGAGCACTAATTTCCGATATTCAACCGATCTAGCAACAATCACCTAACAGGAGAAAACAACAATGGAAGCATTTGCACACTTCGTCGCGGAACTCAGCGCCGGTGAGCAGAAGGCAGCTCAGGCAGCCATTGGTGCCGGTTTCGCATATGGTCTCGCGGCCATCGGACCTGGCATCGGCATCGGATACGTCGTCGGTAAGGCGATTGAGGCAATGGCCCGCCAGCCAGAGGCTGCCGGCATGGTTCGAACCACGATGTTCCTCGGTATCGCCTTTACCGAGGCGCTCGCCCTCATCGGCTTCGTGGTCTTCATTCTTCTCGGTCTCTGATCGACGCCGGGTACTACCCGGTTGACGCAATCCGTAACCGAGAACATCAGATCAAGGAGCTGACGTGCTGACAGTCGTCATGACAAATGGGTCCACGGGACCCGAGGTGCTCCTCTCCGCTGAAGGGGAGGGGCATTCCTCCACGTACACATTCGCCGACTGCGCGATTATTCCTGCCGGCCGTGAGGCAAGCGAGGAAATCGAGTCGTTGGAAGAGTGCGATCCGGGTCCCAGCCCGATCATGCCCGAGGCGAATGAGTTGTACTGGGGCGCGGGAGCGTTCGTCGTTCTCGCAATCCTCATGCGAGTGATCCTGTATCCCCGCGTTCGTCGCGGTATGGATGCTCGTTACCAATCAATTCGTGATGCGTATGCGGAGGCTGACAGCACGAAAGCTGGTGCTCAGTCTGAGGTGGCGGCGTATGAGTCAGCGCTCGCTGGTCTCAAGGCCGAGGCCACTGCCCGCATTGATGCCGCTCGCGCAACGTTGGAAGGCGAACGCTCGGCGAGTCTCGCCGATGCCAACGCCCGCATCGCGGCTCGCCGCGAGCAGGCAGCGGCTGCTGCCGCTCAGGCACAGGCTGCCGCACGAGGCGACGTAGGAGCGGCTGTGGCAGCGGTTGCATCACGCACCGTTGAAGTGGCGATTGGTCGGACGCCAGATGCAGCAGTCGTTGCGTCCGCCGTTGAGTCAGCGATGAGTGTTGGGGTGTCGTCATGAGCATCATGCAGGTGATTGTTGCTTCTGGCGAAATTGACCCAGCGCAGAGCCAGAACTGGCTCCTACCAGCGACTTCAGAGATCATTTACGGCGGACTTGCCTCGATCATCATTTTCTCGTTGCTCTACAAGTTTGCTGGGCCAGCGTTGAAAAAGGGCCTGTCTGATCGAACCGCTCGAATTCAGGCGGAGCTCGACGGCGCAGCCAACGCAATATCGACAGCGCAGGCTGATGCGGCGAACATTCGTCAAGCCGCCGGCGACATCGATGCTGAGCGTGCCCGACTCCTTGCTGAGGCTGACGCACAGGCAGCCGCAATTCTCAGCGACGGTCGTGAGAGACTCACTGTAGAAATCGCTGAACTTGAGGCCCGTGCAGAGTCTGATGCCGCGGGATTGTCAGGACGTCTCAACGATGAACTGCGAGTCGAGGTTGCTCGACTCTCCTCGTCGGTCGTCGACGAAGTTGTCGGCCGATCGATTGACGACGCCACCCATCAAGCGCTCATCGAGGACTTTATTTCGAAAGTTGGTGCAGGATCATGAGTGATGCACGTATCGAGGGCTACGCGCGCGCGCTGTTTGAGATCGCTCGAGCCGAAGGAAGTCTTGATGAGGTCGAGGACGAGCTGTTTCGGTTTGCCCGGTCATTCGAGTCGAACGATGCGCTTCGTAGCGCACTCACCGACGAGATGGTGCCAGCCGATCGCCGTCAAGGAATCGTGGAGACCTTGCTCGGTGATCGCGCTTCCGCAACGACAACGCAGCTCGTTGCGATGGTCGTTGGGAGTGGTCGTGGTCGCGATCTGCCGGAAATCATCGACAGACTCGTTGCGCGCGCATCAGCAGCCAAAGAACTCGCTGTCGCTGAGGTGCGAGTTGCCGTGGCGCTTTCTGACGATCAGGTCAACCGCCTTCGTGCGGCCCTTGCAAATGCGACCGGTCGCGAAGTCAATCTCAAAGTCGTTATCGACCCATCCGTTATCGGTGGTGTCATCGCGACCGTTGGTGACAAAGTCATCGACGGAAGTGTCCGTACCCGCGTCGAACAGTTGAAGAGCCTTCTCTAGGAGAACACGTCATGGCTGAACTCACACTTTCCGCTGCCGATATTGCGGCAGCAATCACCAAGAACCTTGAGGGTTACGACTCCAACGTCGAGGCCCGAACCGTCGGTCGTGTCATCGAAGTTGGCGACGGTATCGCCCGCGTTGGTGGCCTTCCCGACGCTGCCGTCAACGAGTTGCTCGAGTTCCCCGGCGGGGTTCTCGGTCTTGCGTTGAACCTCGACGAGGGATCGATCGGTGCCGTTGTGCTCGGCGCAACCGAACAGATTGAAGAAGGACAGTCGGTCAGCGCGACCGGTCGAATTCTTTCAGTGCCCGTCGGCGACGGTGTGCTCGGTCGAGTCGTGAACGCGATCGGCGAGCCAGTCGACGGCAAGGGTGACCTTGTCGGCGTGCAGATGCGCCGAATGGAAATTCAGGCTCCTGGAATTATGGGACGCAAGCCGGTGCACGAACCACTGCAGACCGGTATCAAAGCGATCGACGCGATGACCCCAATCGGTCGAGGCCAGCGAGAACTGATTATTGGCGACCGCAAGACCGGTAAGACCACCGTCGCGATTGACACCATTCTGAACCAAAAGGGTCAGGGTGTGAAGTGCATCTACGTGGCGATCGGCCAGAAGGGTTCAACGGTTGCCCAGACCGTTGAGACCCTCCGCCAGGCCGGCGCTCTCGAGTACAC
>JALRBS010000144.1 GCA_023262325.1 Ilumatobacteraceae bacterium
CGAGATCGTGCCCCGAGTCGGATTCGAACCGACACTGGACGGTGTTTGAGACCGCTGCCTCTGCCGTTGGGCTACCGGGGCGACGCCGTGAGGCTATCCGGAACGAGCGCGACCGGTACGAAAGCACGTCGACTTCTCCGAGAGTTGCACAAGTTGTCCCGATAATCCGTCTAGCCTCGTCAACGTGCTTGCATTCACCTTCCCCGGTCAGGGCTCGCAGCGGCCCGGAATGGGGCGCCCGTGGCGGGATCACGAAAGTTGGGATCTCGTCGACGAGGCAAGCGAAGTCGCCGAACGCGATGTTGCACACCTTCTTCTCGACGCGGATGCAGACGAACTCAAAGACACTCGAAATGCACAGTTGACGACATTCGTTTCAAGTCTGATGGTGCTCGATGCTGTTGAACGTCTTGGCGTGTCGCCTGACATGCTCGCCGGGCACAGCCTCGGCGAATACACAGCCCTTGCCGCATCGGGAGCGCTCGGTTTCGCCGAAGGCGTTGCGCTCGTACAGGCACGCGCCAACGCAATGCACGACGCCGGCAACGAACAGCCAGGCACGATGGCCGCCGTACTCGGCCTCGACGACGACCAAGTCGAAGTCGCATGCAATCTCGCCGACGACGAAGTCTGGGTTGCAAACTTCAACGCACCAGGCCAAGTCGTCATCGCCGGTTCACCTTCCGGGGTCGAAGCCGCTGGAATTCAGGCCAAAGGGCTCGGCGCAAAGAAAGTCATGCCGCTGCAGGTTTCGGGGGCATTCCATACGCCCTACATGACGGCTGCTCGCGATCGCCTTCGTGATGCGATCGCCAAGGCGGCAATTCGGGACAGTGACATACCGGTCATTTCGAATGTCGATTCGAAGGCGCACCAGCAGAGCGCTGAATGGTCAGCTCTGCTTTCGGCGCAACTCTCAAGCCCAGTGCGATGGAAGCACGGTCTTCACGCAATGTCAGAACTTGGGGCAACGGCCTTCGCCGAGCTCGGGCCAGGTGGAGTGCTCACCGGCATGGCAAAGCGAACGCTCGACGAGGTTCGAACGATTTCGGTTGCAACGCCCGAAGATCTCGACAAATTGCTCGAGTGGCTCGGCGGCGAACAAGCAGCGAGTCTTGCAAGCCCCGAAGGCGAACACCTCTTCGCACATGAACGACTCGTCGTCAGCCCGGCCGCCGGCATCTTCGCCACCGCAGGAATAACGGATGGTTCGCTGATCGCAGTCGGAACGGTGCTTGGAAGCGTCGCCGGTGAAGAAGTCCGGTCACCGTTCGCGGGAATTTTGCAAAGCTATATCGCTATTGACACGGAACGAGTGGCGGCTCGCCAGCCGATCGCTTGGCTCCGAACCGAGTAGTCACGCACGACAGGAGGATCGCAATGCCAGCGACTCGACCCGGAACGAAAGGTGCCGTCATCTCAGGATGGGGAACTGCGTTTCCAGAAAAAGTTCTCACCAACCACGATCTCGAAGCGATGATCGAAACAAGCGACGAGTGGATCGTCACACGAACAGGAATCCGCGAACGTCGAATTGGCGGCACCACCGTCGATCTCTCAGTTGAGTCGGCAACCCGCGCGCTTGAAATGGCAGGGCTCTCCCCCGACCGTATCGATGCCCTCGTGCTCGCAACGACCACACCCGATCGGCAATGGGGCACGTCGTCAATGATTCAGGATCGCCTCGGGCTGCGATGTGGTGCGTTCGACATCAACGCCGCCTGTTCAGGTTTTGTCTACGGTCTCGTCAACGCACACGGACTCATCGCAATGGGCGCCGACCGGGTACTCGTGATCGGAACCGACACCTTGTCTCGCATCACCGACTGGAACGATCGCGCGACCGCACCTCTGTTTGCGGATGGATCAGGCGCGATGGTTATCGAGTCGGTTGCCGAGGGCGGCGGGCAACTGCTCGGTTGGGATCTCGATGCAGACGGCAGCGCAAGCGAACTCTTGTGGGCCGATGTTGGCGGCACGATCAACATGGAAGGCAAAGAAGTGTTCCGTCGCGCGGTGCGCATCATGATGGATTCGGCTGAGAAGTCGATGCGTCACGCCGGAATCACGGCCGACGACCTAGCGCTCATTGTTCCGCATCAAGCAAATATTCGAATCATTCAGGCCGCATGCGAACGACTCGGCGTCGAAATGGAACGTGCTGCGGTAACGATCGACCACACGGGTAACACCTCGTCCGCATCAATTCCAGTGGCACTTGCTGAGGCGCTCGATGCCGGCAGAGTTTCCGATGGTGACCACGTGTTACTCGTTGGATTTGGCGGTGGGATGACGGCGGCAAGTGCCGTATTGAAATGGGGAGGCACATCGTGAGCAGAGTGGTACTGGTCACCGGAGGGTCGCGAGGCATCGGGCTCGCAATTGCGCAACGATTCGTCGAACTCGGCGACAAAGTTGCGGTGACGTATAACTCCTCCCCCCCACCCGACGGGTTCTTCGGCGTGAAATGTGACGTCACTTCAACAGAAGACGTCGATGCGGCGTTCGCGGCAATCGAGAACGAATTTGGTTCGCCAGTTGAAATCCTCGTGTCGAACGCAGGCATCACCCGGGACACCCTGCTGCTACGCATGGGTCAGGACGACTTCGACGACGTCATCAACGCCAACCTCACCGCAGCGTTCAGGGTGTCGAAACGCGCCGTGCAACAGATGCTTCGGGCGCGAAAAGGTCGAATCATTTATGTCTCGTCGGTCGTCGGACTTCTCGGTGCCGCAGGGCAGGCGAACTACGCAGCGTCTAAGGCAGGTCTCGTCGGACTTGCTCGCTCACTCGCCCGCGAGCTTGGCTCACGTTCGATCACGGTGAACGTCGTCGCTCCCGGACCTGTGAGCACCGACATGACCGCTGCACTCGGCGAATCCCGTCTGTCAGAAATCACTGCGGCAGTGCCGCTCGGACGCATGGCGGAACCTGCTGAAATCGCTGGTGTAGTGACGTTCCTTGCGTCGTCCGATGCCGCCTACATCACCGGGGCTGTGATCCCGGTCGACGGTGGCCTCGGCATGGGTCACTGACCGCTCCCACGCGTCGCCCGTCATATTCTCTAGAATTCACCCCTGTTGTACGACATAAGAAAGCGAAGGAAAGCCCATGGATCAAGAACTGTTCGCACGTTTCCGTAAGTGTGCCGTTGAGGTGCTCTCTGTTTCTGAGGATCAGGTCACGCCTGATGCGAAGTTCGGAGACGACCTCGATGCCGACAGCCTCGACCTCGTCGAGCTTGTCATGGCACTCGAAGAAGAATTTGGTGTCGAAGTTCCCGAAGAGGAACTCGAAGGCATCGAGACCGTTGGCCAGGCGTACGACTTGGTGGCCGGCAAACTCTAATGCGAGGTAATGGTCGGCGCGTTGCCGTCACCGGCCTCGGCGTTGTTGCGCCGTGCGGTGTTGGCAAAGAAGCATTCTGGAACGGTCTGCTCGGACCGGGTCTTGTCGACGTTGGTCGACACACCTCAATCGAGGACTGGGACCCGATGCCGTGGTACGACTCGCCCAAGGACGCACGGCGCGCCGATCGAAGTGAGCAATACGCGATCGCTGCTGCGACCGAAGCGCTCGAACAGTCGGGTCGTCCCGCAGCATCGAGCGACCGGATTGGCACCATCTTTGGCACCGGAGTAGGTGGCATCCACACGCTCGAGGAGCAAATCGAAATTCGCCTCGACAAAGGCGAACGCCGGGTGTCGCCATTCCTCGTGCCAATGATGATGGCAAACGCTCCAGGCGCTGCAGTGTCAATGCGTTTTGGGTTCCAAGGCCCGAATGAGACGATTTGCACCGCATGCGCAGCCGGCACGCACGCCATCGGCTACGCCGCACGCCTCATTGCGTGGGGACTCGCCGACGCGGTGGTCGCTGGCGGTAGTGAATACGCAGGTACACCGACCTCGCTCGCATCGTTCGGCAATATGACCGCCCTCTCATCGACGGGCACGAGCCGACCATTTGACGCCAATCGCGACGGATTTGTCATGGGTGAAGGCGCCGGAGTGCTCGTGCTCGAAGAGTGGGAATCAGCAGTTGGACGCGGAGCAACCATCATCGGCGAGATTCTCGGTGCTGGTTCAAATGCCGATGCGCATCACATCACCGCCCCCGCACCGGGAGGTGTTGGAGCGATTGCGTGCATGCGTCTCGCATTGGATGATGCCGGACTCGCACCTTCAGATATTCGTCAAGTCAACGCACATGGAACCTCGACACCGCTGAACGACGCCGCCGAAGCAGCGGCGGTCACCGAAGTGTTTGGTCCTCGTGCGGTACCGATCGTTTCAACAAAAGGTGTCACCGGACACGCCCTCGGCGCAGCAGGTGCTCTCGAAGCCGCAGCCGTTCTGCTCTCGATGCACCACAAACTCATTCCCCCAACAGCCAACACGACAGATGTGGATCCGGACATGACCGTCGACGTCGTTACCGGCTCGCCTCGACCGTGGACACCCGGTCCGACAATGTCAAACAACTTTGGTTTTGGCGGCCATAACGGGTCAATCATCATTGCGCCCGGAAGCTGACGCCACCGCGCCAGACTGCAGCCCGGTCGAACAGCGCGCCAGATAAGCGCGTTCTACGCAATCACGAACATGAGGTCGACCTCACAGGCGACCTCGCCATTCACCGATGCTGTGCCTGAGCCTTTTCCTGCTCGCGACGACAATCGTCCCATCGTGCACTCGAGAGTCAATTCATCTCCTGGGACGACCTGACGACGAAAACGCGCCTTGTCAATTCCACCGAAGAGCGGAAGACGACCAGCAAATCGTGAATCAGCGAGCACCGCAAGGGCCCCAACCTGCGCGATCGCTTCGCACATGAGCACCCCGGGCAATGTCGGGCGCCCGGGGAAGTGACCTACAAAAAACCACTCCTCCCCGGTAAGCCGCCACAGGCCACGGGCAGACTCCCCTTCGACAATTTCAAGAATTTCGTCGACGAAAAGAAAGGGCGGGCGATGAGGAAGCAGGTCTTCTGGACGCACGTGACGACGTTAGACGACCGAAGTCGCAACTGCGTCGATCGCGGCACGCACTTCAGCGACATACCGACCGACCTCATCGGGGCCAGATTCAATAAGTCGACGAACCATCGACGCACCTTGGATGACACCGTCAGCAACCCGCACGGCGTCTGCCGCCTGCGCCGCATTTGACACGCCTACACCGACGAGCACAGGCAGATCGGTGAGGGCAACAAGCCGTCCCGCCAACGAAGTTGCTGTCGCCGCCAGTTCGTCGCGTTCGCCAGTGACGCCGAGCAAACCAACCGAATACACAAATCCTCGCGTTCGCTCAATGATCCGTGGAAGCCGTTCATCAGGGGCGGTTGGCGCCGCCAACATAATTGTTGCGACACCAGCAGCATCAGCGGCTTCGGTCCACTCACCCGATTCCTCTAGGGGCAGATCAGGCAGGATCGCGCCAGTCACCCCGGCTTGAGCGAGTCGGTTCGCAAAACGCGTCGGCCCATCGTGGTGTACAAGGTTGTAGTACGTCATGACCGCAAGCGGAATGTCAACGTCGAGTCGAGGAACCTCATCGAGGACGCCTTGAGGCGTAGCTCCGCTTTCGAGTGCCGCCTGAGAGGCCTTCTGAATCACAGGACCATCCATGACGGGATCCGAGAACGGAATGCCGATCTCAACTGCATCAGCACCATTCGCAGCGCACGCGCGAATTGCATCCTGCCAGCCGGGATACCCGCCAGTGATGTACGGCACGAGAAGTTTTTGGCCACGTGATTTTTTGTCAGCAAGGGACGATGCAAGATCGTGGCGAGCGCTCACAATGTGTCCGCCAACACATCCATCATCTGTGCGACATCCTTATCGCCACGACCCGAGAGGTTGACGAGCACCGTCTGGCCTTGCATTGATGGCGCCTCACGCGCAATCCACGCAATTGCGTGAGCAGGCTCAAGCGCCGGAATGATTCCTTCGGTTCGGCTGAGCAACTGAAAGGCGGCGACGACTTCATCATCGGTCACCGTTGGATACTCGGCACGACCAATCGACGAGAGATACGAATGCTCGGGTCCGATGCCCGGATAATCAAGACCCGCCGAAATCGAGTGAGCTTCTTCGACCTGGCCATATTCGTCCTGCATGAGATAACTCCGCATCCCGTGCACCACGCCAGGCATAGCGCGAGTAACCGCCGCTCCACCGCGCGGCTCAACGCCAACGAGACGGCTTTCGGTGTCGACGAATCCCGAAAAAATTCCGATGGCGTTCGATCCTCCACCAACACACGCCACCACGACATCGGGATCAGAGCCGAGCAACGCGCGCGACTGCTCTCGGGCTTCGTCTCCAATCACCCGATGAAACTGGCGAACCATCCACGGATACGGGTGCGGGCCCATGACCGAACCGAGGCAGTAGTGCGTGTCTCCGACTGTTGCGACCCAATCACGCATCGCTTCGTTTACTGCGTCCTTGAGCGTTCGGCTACCGGAATGCACCGCCTCGACCTCGGCACCAAGCAGACGCATGCGAAACACGTTGAGCGCCTGGCGCTCGACGTCAACCGCACCCATGTAGACCTTGCATTGCATACCGAGCAGAGCGGCAGCCGTCGCCGACGCGACACCGTGTTGACCGGCGCCCGTTTCGGCGACAAGACGGGTCTTGCCCATTCGTTTCGCCAGCAAGGCCTGACCGAGCACGTTGTTGATCTTGTGCGAACCGGTGTGATTGAGATCCTCACGTTTCAACAGGAGCCGCAACCCGAGCTGTTCGCCGAGCCGGTGGCATTCGGTAAGTATCGACGGCCGCCCTGCGTAGTCACGCAGCACGGTGTCAAGCTCCTGACGAAATGCCGGATCTGCCCACGCCTCCCGAAATCCGCGTTCAAGTTCTTCACATGCCGGCACGAGCGTTTCGGGAACGAATCTGCCACCGAATTCACCGAAACGTCCGGTGTGATCCGGCTCGCCCATGATCGAGACATGGCCTTCAGCGATCGTCATTCATCCTCCCAGTTGTACGGCAGGTCATCTGGTCCGATGTAGGGGGTCGGTGAGGCTGCCCGAGCGTTGAGAATAAATCTTCGCACCTTCGTCGCGTCTTTGCGTCCCGGAGCCGACTCAACTCCCGAAGAAACATCGACACCCCACGGCTCAACCGCACTGACCGCATCGCCAACATTTTCGGGTGTGAGACCGCCAGCGAGAATGAGACGCACCGTGTCTGGAACATCAGCGGTGACATGCCAGTCGAAGACTTTCCCGCTTCCCGGTGACGGTGCATCAACGAGGATGAGATCGGTGTGATAGCGATCAGCCCGACGGAGGTTTGGTGAATCTGCACCGAATGCCTTCATCACCCAGCGAACCCCATGCCCGGGACCGCGCTCCACAATTTCGGCAACTTGATCTGGTGTCTCCGAGCCATGTAACTGCACACCCTTCACGCCGGCGCGATCGGCAATGGACAGCACCCGATCAGGGAGTTCGTCGCGGAACACGCCAACGGTGAGCACCTCAGGTGGCAGACGACGAGTGATGTCATGCACGCGCTGTGCTGCAACCTGGCGCGTTGACGGCGCGAACACAAAGCCGACCGCGTCCGCCCCCATCGCGACGGCGAGCAACGCGTCGTCCTCGGTCGTAATTCCGCAAATCTTGACAAACATCGTGACCCGAAACTACCTAGCCGCGACCACGCAAGTTAGCCACCGCCTTCTGCGGATCGCCCGAGGTCACAAGTGTCTCTCCAACGAGCACCGCCGTATACCCCGCCTCATGAAGCGCAGTCGCATCTTCAACGCCACGCACACCCGATTCGGCAACCGCCACGACATCGGCAGGCATGTGACCACCCATACGAATCGCACGCTCATGGTCAACAGCAAAGGTGACAAGGTCTCGCTGATTTACACCGATGAGATCGGCGCCAACCCCAAGGGCAACGTCGAGTTCTTTTTCGTCGTGAACCTCAACAAGGACGTCAAGGCCAACCTCACTCGCCGTGCCGTGCAAGTGCTTGAGTTCATCCGGTGTCAAGGCAGCGGCAATGAGGAGCACACAATCGGCACCCATCAGCCGGGCATCGAACACGTCGTTCGCACAAACGGTGAAGTCTTTTCTCAGCACCGGCATAGTGCAGGCCTCACGCGCAGCCTGCAGATCGGCTACCGACCCGCCAAAGAAGTCACTGTCAGTTAGCACCGACATACACGTCGCCCCACCTGATTCGTACTGCTGCGCAAGGATGCTCGGATCAAGGGACGAAAACAGATCACCTTTTGAAGGTGACCGGCGTTTGACCTCCGCAATGACCGCAATCGGTTCACCGTTCGACCTCGACGCGCACAACGCGCTCCGAAAGCCTCGGGTAGGCGCTACCGAGAGCGCCGAACGACGCAGCGCTGCGCCGTCACGTGAGTCTGCAGCCGCAACCGACCGGTGGGCGGCAAGAATTCTGTCGAGATACGTCGCCACTGAGGTCAGAAACCAAGACGATCTGAAAGTTCATGCAACAGCTGATCGATCGGCACCCGCACTTGCTCCATCGAGTCGCGATCGCGGATCGTCACCGCATCATCCTCGAGCGAGTCAAAGTCGACAGTGACACAAATTGGGGTGCCAATCTCGTCCTGACGGCGATAGCGACGCCCGATCGCCTGCGTTTCGTCGTAATCGGTCATGTACCGGTCGCTCACGATCTGTCGAACTTTCTGCGCGAGTGGCGTCAGCGTGTCCTTCTTCGATAACGGCAACACAGCAACTTTGTACGGAGCGAGTCGAGGGTGCAGCCGAAGCACGGTACGCACCTCGCCATTCACATCCTCTTCGTCGTATGCCGCAAGCAAAAATGCTGCCATCGTTCGCGTCGCGCCAGCAGCCGGTTCGATGACATACGGGACGTACCGCTCGTTTGTTCCTTGATCAAAGAAGTCGAGACGTTCACCGGAATGCGTCGCGTGTTGTGTGAGGTCATAGTCGGTGCGTTGTGCAATACCTTCGAGCTCGTCCCAACCCCATGGGAACATAAATTCGACGTCGGCCGTACCGGTGGAATAGTGCGACAATTCGTCGTCATCGTGCGCGCGAAGCCGCAACATCGACTCGGGGATGCCAAGATTGCGATACCACTCAAGTCGATGCTGACACCAGTACTCATACCAACTCGGACCATCAGCCGGCGGTACGAAGAATTCGAGTTCCATTTGTTCGAACTCGCGAGTTCGAAAAATCCAGTTCTGCGGGGTGATCTCGTTACGAAAACTCTTGCCGACCTGCGCGATGCCAAATGGTGGGCGCTTTCGGCTCGTTTGCAACACATTCGCGAAGTTCGTAAACATGCCCTGAGCGGTCTCGGGACGGAGGTAGGCGTCAGCACCGGCATCAGCAACGGGACCCGCCTGCGTCTTGAACATGAGATTGAACTGTCGGGCCTCGGTAAACGACCCTGTGGACCCGCAACTTGGACACGTGTCGGGGTTATCAAGCTTGTCTTGGCGGTGGCGCGTCTTGCATTTCGTGCAGTCAACGAGCGGATCGGAGAAGTTCGCAAGGTGACCAGACGCTTGCCACACCTGAGGGGGACCGAGAATCGCTGCGTCGATGAGCACGACGTCATCGCGCTGCTGCACCATGGCTCGCACCCAAGCATCTTTCACGTTTCGGAGCAAGAGCGAACCGAGCGGGCCGTAGTCATACGTCGAACGAAATCCGCCGTAAATCTCGGCGGACGGGTACACAAAGCCACGTCGCTTACAGAGATTGACGATTTGATCAAGTTCGGTCGCCGGCATGGGATCACAGGCTACGGAGCCCGACCGCGAACGGCTCAGTGTCGACCGAAGATGGTCGCGCTATTGGTCAACGACTCTGCCAGACCAAGGCCTGCATCGTTACTCGGGCGCCGCTAGGCGCAAAGGTTGTGTCGTCGCCCAGCTTTTGCAACTTGCCAGAGGCGGCACGTTCGACGCAAAGAGAATCTATGCGTTCGTTATCCAAATGTGCTTGGACATGTTCCGCCACCTAGCGATGCCTGAATTTGGAAACCGCGGTTCGCTGTTAACCCTGACGTGTCGGTAAGTGTCATCGTCACGTAGATCGTTGCGCCTCGATGGCTCCAGTCAAACGTCCCGAGCAACACACGCTCGCTACCACTTCGGAGACCGTCAACGCTGACCGAACCAGAACTTGGGCTTCCCTCAGAAGCGGACCAATTAAGTCGAAGACTCATTTCGTCATCGTTCGAATCAGCGAAGACCAACGTAACGTAAATCCTTGTTGCACACTCGCTAGGGAGATCGACCTGACCCGAGCCAGAGTATGCATCAGAAATCGTTGGAGCGGCGGGTGCGAGGGTCGTCGTTGTCGTCGCAGGCATTGTCGTCGTCGATTGAGGCAGCGTGGTTGTGACTGGAGTCGTGGTTGTCGATCGCGGCAACGAAGTCGTCGTCGCGACCGGACTCGTCGTCGTCGATCGCGGCAACGAAGTCGTCGTCGTCGATCGCGGCAACGAGGTCGTCGTCGTCGATCGCGGCAACGAAGTTGTCGTCGCGACCGGCAACGCAAGCGGGTCAAGATGAATATCTCCAAGAACAACACCGTTGTTCCCTTCCCCAACCTGAAACGCATTAGCCCACGCACCCACAAGCACGTAATCCTCAGAAATCACAGTGCCAGTCACATCGTCATACACACTCGGCCAACCAGTTTCGTACTCAATACCAGACCCATCGACCAACACCGACCAATCAGTCGTCGCATCAGCACCAACCGGCAACAAACACCACTCCCCCAACTCATCCGTCACCGTCGTAGAAAGCGGATCATCCACACGCCCAGAATTCGCATCACTCACCCTCACCAGCGACACAACAACCCCAGCCAACGGATCACCACTCACCGAATCAACAACACGACCACACGTCTCGGTTCCCGCCGAATCTGAACCAGCGAGCGCCAGCGCAGTGATGACTCCGCCGGCGACGACCGCCATCGTGCCGAACGCCGCCGGTGTTGACGCAAACTGTGGTAGCCAACGCTTCATTGCCGAAGTTTGGCATACTGCTTCGTCTCAATGCGTGGATTTCTGGAGGGCTGACCCCGGCTTCGATCTGTTGGGTCTCAACCCTGCGCAGCAATGAGCGAGGACCGGTGAATGGCTACCTCATGACTGATCAAAAACTACGTAGCGAACGTAGGCGACGCTCAATGTGATGCTCCAACGCACGAGTCGCCAGCGCCGTCACCTCGCCAGTCACCGGCGACTCCTCGCGTGCGAGCGCCTGCCGCAACCGGCCACCAAGGATCTCACGCATTGCCTCCAGCGCATCGCTGCTCACCGCTACGCCAGAGCGGCAACTTCGGCACAATGCTCCGCCCTGGTCGAGATCGAAAGCGACAAGTTCAACACCATCTTCGATCGACTCGTCGCACCGCACACAACTCTCGAGCACCGGCTCGACACCAGCGACAGCAAGTACTTTCCAGAAAAAGGCAGCAACGTTGAGCGGCGATGGGTGCTCACCAATCGTTCGGAGCACCCCGACGAGCATCGTGTACAGCCGTTCGTCGGATTCGCCTTCGAGGGAAAGTTGATCGACGGCCTCGACAACCGCCATGCCCTGCGCCGCCCGTTCGAGAGACGACAGCATCGGGCTTATTGAATCGATGGTGTCAACCTGGTTGATGAGGTCGAGTTCGCGACCCTTGCGAAGCAGAACCTCGGCATGGCTCATTGGCTCGAGCCGCGAACCAAATTTCGACGTCGTTCGACGCACACCTTTCGCCACGGCGCGAACCTTGCCGTGCGACTTCGTCATGAGCACCACAATCCGGTCCGACTCACGCAACTTGTACGTGCGAAGTACAACCGCCGAATCGCGATACAACTCCCCCGGCGCGAGATGTCGGGCATTCACGCGTCGAGTCCGCCAAAACGCCGACGTCGACCACCGAAGGTCGTACAAGCAGCGAGCAAATCCCGCGCTCCAAAGTCGTTCCACGCAACATCAGTGAACACAAGTTCGGCGTAGGCAAGTTCCCACACGAGCGACGGCGGCAACCGATCTGAGGGTCCGCACACGACGACAAGATCGGGCTCGCCGTCAGCAGGTTCGTACAGGCTCGCGGCGACCGATGCTTCGTTGATCGGGTCATCACCAAGTTGGTGTAGCGCGTCCACAAATCGTTGACGACCGTCGAGCGTCGCATCGATCACCACGCCGCATGGTTCGAGGTCGAGCACCGATCGGACCTGCGGCTCAATCTGCCCACCACCGATTGAGCCATAGGGCCGGAGGGTCAGCCACCGAACCCCCACCGAGCTTGCTGCTGCGGAGAGTTCTCGGCAGCATTCGTTCCATCGATCGGTAGTCCGGGTCGTCCACTCATCGGAATGGCCTCCAACAAGCAGCACGTGGCGTAGTCCAAAAGCGTCGAGCGGAATCTCCCCCGTCACGTCAATGAACTCGCCGGTCACCCAACCATTGTCTCACCGCTCAGGCGCGAATCAGCGGACGAGGGACCAACCGGTAACGTCAATGCGGTGACGACCGAAACCGCGTTCGCGCCGCCGCCAGGCCGGTTACATGTTGCGTGCATCATGGATGGCAATGGACGGTGGGCAAGCTCGCGTGGACTTCCCCGAACGGCGGGGCACACGGCGGGCGAAGAGAACCTTGCCGATGTCGTTCGGGCCGCAGTGCGCAGAGACATCGGCTGGCTCACCGTGTTTGGGTTTTCAACCGAAAACTGGGTGCGCCCGCGCGCCGAAGTACGCCACATTCTTGGACTGCACGAACGTCTCTTTGGGCGGATTGCTGAGCTCAACGAGAACAATGTGCGGATTCGGTGGATCGGTCGACCCTTCGATGGTCCTGACGCTCGAACCCCTCGATTCGTGCAACGTGCGATCCGGAAAGCCATCGTTGATACCGCTCACAACACCGGCATGGTGCTCACCGTCGCATTCGACTACGGCAGTCGATTTGAAATCATGGAAGCCGCTCGCCGGGCGCGAAACTCGAACGAACCCCTAACGGTTTCATCAATGTCGAGGTACGTTCACGATCCGCTCCTACCGCCAGTCGACGTCATGATTCGTACCTCAGGCGAAATTCGAGTGTCGAACTTTTTGTTGTGGCAGGCCGTCGGTGCAGCAATTCACTTCACCGATACGCCCTGGCCCGAGTTCAGCGCCGAGGAACTTGACCGCGCCATCTCACTCGTGGGCCGTCAGTGACGCCTCGGACCGAAGTTCTGCGACTGCTCGACGCCGTTACTTCTGGAATACCGGACGCTGAACATCGCCAGGGCCAACGAGAAATGGCTGAGCTCGTCAGCCAGGCGATCGCTCGATCTCGCCCAATTGTCGTCCGAGCCGGAACCGGCACCGGCAAAACCCTTGCGTACCTCGTACCGTGCATTGCGGCTGGCGTGCCGGCGGTCGTCGTGACTGCGACGAAAGCACTCCAGGACCAGCTCGCCCATAAAGATCTTCCATTTCTCGAACTGCAACTCCGGCACGAACTTGAAAAGGAAATCACTTGGGCAGTTCTCAAAGGGCGGTCAAACTATCTGTGCGTCCAACGAATCGCTGAGATCACCGCGAACGCCTCCAAGGACCGGGTGCAACTCTCGCTCGAAGGAATCGATGACAACGACCGAGTTGAGGTCGATCGACTCGCACAATGGGCGGAGCAGACAACGACGGGCGATCTCACCGAACTCGACTGGTCGCCGAGCAACGCAACCATTCAGGCCGTCACAGTTGGTTCCGACGAATGCCCGGGGGCAGCACGTTGCCCATCTGGTGAAGCGTGCTTCGCCGAACACGCTCGAATGCGCGCCGCGACGGCCGACGTCGTCATCGTGAACGCCCACTTATACGGACTGGACGTGGCTGCCGAAGGGGCCATTCTCGGCGACCATGACGTCGTCATCTTCGACGAAGCACACGTACTTGAAGATGTCATGAGCGACACAGTCGGCGTCGAGCTCACTCGGGCACGATTCGCCCGCGCCGCAACAGCAGTACGAAGAATCGTTGTGGACCCCGACCTAGACGCCGCACTCAGCACACTCAGCGACGACTTCGCTGAAGCGATCACACCATTCAGCGGTGAACGTCTCC
>JALRBS010000141.1 GCA_023262325.1 Ilumatobacteraceae bacterium
AATCGATGTCTTCTGCAAGCAATGTTTTGGCTTGTACGTACCACGTTGTGCCGTTGTCGTAACTCCTTGCACTTTCCAAATTGGCTGCATCTGCTGTGGACGTTGCGTATACTGCCAAAATCGAACCATCGAGAGTGATGACCTCTGCGCCGCGATGCCCACGAACGCGTTGGTCTGCGTGCGCAAGCGGCACTCGATGCCATCGACCTTGAAACATCGTCGCAATCACGCGTATCGATGCGATATCGGTGGTTTCGACCTCATACGGATCATCGTCAAGCACCGTGAGGTTCGCCCACTTCCCCACCTCAACCGACCCGAGGTCGTGCTCGCGTTGCCATGAGTACGCCGCCTCAATCGTCACCGCACGAAGGGCCTCGTCCCGCGAAATTCTCTGATCGGGACCGGCGACGCGACCGCTATGGGTGACTCGATTCACACCCCACGACGCCATGGCCAGTGGGTCTGACGCGCAGATCGGCAGGTCGGAGTGATACGACAACGGAATTTCGCGTCGCCGAACAGATGCGGCACGAACCATTTGATCCGCCCTCTCCGGGCCGAGTCCCCACTCGGAGTACTTGTCGGCGAACCCGACCGGGTAGTACGGATTTGCCGACACAATCGCGCCGACAGCACTGATGCGATCAATCAGTGCTTCGGTTGAATTCGCAAAGTGCACGATGACGGTTCGATGGTCGACACGCGGATGACGCGTCTGGGCCTCCTCGATAATGCCAACCAGCACGTCAAGCCCAAGATCGCCGTTCACATGAATATGGATTTGCCAGTCGGCGTCCCAATAGGTGTCGAACATCGCTTTCAGCTCGCCCGGCTCCATCATCCATTCGCCGTGATGATGCGGATCCGGATTGCCATCGCGATCGAGGTACGGGTCAGCCATCTGCATGAGTTGGCTCACGATTGCGCCGTCACAAAACAACTTCACCTGCCGTGGAACGAGTCCGACGCGTCTCGACGGGTCATCTTCAATCGAGGCCCGGGCGATATGCGCCTCCGATTCGGCAATCGCAGCGTCACCGAGCACATGACGCACGTGCTGCGTACGTCCCTCAACCATGAATGTGCTGAAGAACGGCACACCGTCATCGCCGAGGATTTCGTTGTAAAGCTCCCACGGTTCGATACGCCAGAAGACGCCGGGTTCGTTGATCGCGGTGACGCCATTCATGTGGAGGTAGTCGACGAGCAGGTGAAGTCCCTCTCGCATGCGCTGCTCTGTAAGAAAGACCGGCATGAGACGCTGACCGAGCACGAGCATCCAGCCGTTTTCCCAATAGTGACCTCGCGCAACGTCGAGTTGTTCGCTTGCGAGACCGAAGCCTGCCATCGCCTCCTCGGTGATACCGAGAGCCTCGGTTGCGGCGCTGTTGATGTACCACTCGTGAACCGATCGCTGCCAGATTGCCGCCGGACGGTCACCAACTAGTGCGTCGAGTCGCTGCCGCGAGAGTTCGCCATGCCACAACGAGTGGTACCCCCACGACCACAGCCACTCACCCTCAGCAAGGCGATCATGCGCCTCGCGAATTCGAGTGTCGTACTCCGTTGGCGTCGATGCGGCTAAGAAGGTTCGCTCGGGCAACACCCAGTCCTCGGGTGCAATGACTTCTGTCGTGAGAGTGCTGGCGCCAAGAAATGGGTGGAGGTGCTGATCGATGAATCCGGTGATCACCACCTTGTCGGCGAATGTCTCATCGATGTCGACCTCAGGACCAAGTGCCGTCACGAGTTCGTCGAATTCACCAACTGCGACGAAGCGTCCATGTTGTACGGCAACCGCGGTGGCTCTTGGCTGACTCTCATTCATCGTGATGACGGTGTGAGCGCGATGAATGGTGACGTCAGCAGCCATGTAATGACATTACGCCTCCGTCGCAACCGGTCGGTTGGCGCGCGGCTGCAACGCAGAAATGAGACCACTCGTCCCCGCGAAGAGTGCCATGGTGATCCAACCCGCGCGAAAGCTACCGATGCCGCTCGAGGTGAGCTGCACAGCGACAAGCACAGCAACGCCGAGCGCTGCGCCAATCTGGCGACAGGTGCTGTTGAGCGCGCCGGCAAGCGCCAACTGTTCAGGCGGAGCATTGCGAACTGCTGACGCGGCAATGGCCGGCGAGGCGCATCCGATTGCAATGCCGAGCACAAACATGAGTGGTAGCCACGTGGACCAGGGCGCGCGAGTCTCGTTGACGAGCGTGAGAAACCCGATCTGGCAGACGAGAAACAGCGAGGACCCGGCGATTAACAAGTTGCGCAATCCGAGACGTTGCACGTTCTTCCCGACAAAAAATGAGGTGGTTGCGACGGTGATCGGTGAGAGTACCGACAGCAACCCAGCGGCGACGATGCCGTACTTCCACTGTGTGCGAAGGAACAACACGTTGTTCAAAATGTTGCCTGAGAACGCACCGCCCCAAATGACCATCGCAATGTTCGCAAGGTTCATTGACCGGTCGGCAAACATCACCCTCGGCAACAGTGGATGTGCTCGCGTGCGTGTTCGATGAACGACGACCACAGCGCAAACGACAGCCACCGCGAGTGCGAGCACAACACGAACGCTCGCAATGCCAACCGTTTCGGTTTCGGCGA
>JALRBS010000209.1 GCA_023262325.1 Ilumatobacteraceae bacterium
CACCAAGTGCCCCGACCACTTGGGTACGGAGCAGTCGAGCGACCGTTTCCTCGGTTGAGGTCGCTGCGCCAAGCGCGTCGATTCGCGATGAACGCGAAATTGGCATTGCATCGAGCAACTTCGTCATCTGCGCAAATATTGCGCTGTGGCTGCGCGACGTCGACACCGTGTACATGACAAGAGTCGCTGCAGCTCCGAAGCAGAGTGGAACGACCCATGTCATCACCTGCGGGCTCATGACATCTCCTCTGGTCGGGCCAGACGACGGAGCCACATGACGCCAACACAGCCGATCAGGACTGCACCGAGCGATAGCCCGCGACCGAGAGAGGTAGCGATGAGTGGTGTCGCGTAGCCCGGACTCAACAACGAGGTAATGACGAGCGCGCCGACCGGCATCGCGAGCAAGACGTTCGCACTCAGTCGCGCGTCCGCTGTCAACGTGAGAAGGTCGCGCTCGAGTCGATCTTCTTCCTCGATTGCTTCAAGCACGTTGGTGAGGATGTGGGTGAGTGAGCCACCGTGCCGGGCGTGTAGGGCGAGTGCTGACGAGAGGACACCGAGATGATGATGGTTCTCTTGTGCGGCGATGATCGACAGTGAGTCGTCAAGTTGAATGCCAAGTTGATGTTCGTTGACAATTCGGCGCAGAATCGAACTGAGAGGCTCATCCGCCGAGTGGACCGTCGATTCGATTGCCGCAATCATCGTTCGGCCGACGCTGAGTTGGTCGATGATCCGCTGCAGTGCTGGTGCGAGGGCTGCATCTAACGCTTTCTTTCGCTTGTGAGCGGCACGTTGCTGAAGTGAGCGATTGATGAGCAACGGAACGGTGGCCGCGAGAATGCCGGTGACACCGATGAAGCGAACACCGACGACGGCGACGAGCAGCGAAATTGCGACGGTCACCTTCGTTCTGGGAGCGAGGGGCTGACGCTCGTCGGGTCGAGTGTCATCGTCGGTCTCGAGGCCGAGTTGCGCGCGCGCACGACGTGCGATCGTCGATTGATGTCGTAGTTCAGCGAACCAGCGCGTTAACAGAAACGCTGCAGTGCCGTACACCGCGACTGTGAGGAGCGTGTTCACGATCCGACCTCCGACTCCGAACTTGTCTGCAGACGAAGACGTCGTGAGACGATGCCGGTGCTCATCAGCGGCGGGGTGGAATCGCTGACGTGATCACCAGCGTTGCGACTGAAGAGTTCGGCGGTTGAGACGACGTCACCCTCGAGACCGACGACCTCAGTGATCGACGAAACGTATCGACCGCCCGACGCGTCGCGCGATAACTGCACGATGAGGTCAACCGCAGAAACAACTTGTTCGCGAATTGCTCGCAACGGGAGTTCCACGCCACTCAGCAGCACCATCGTCTCGAGGCGGCGGAGCGCGTCGCGTGGTGAGTTGGCATGCAGGGTTGATAACGAACCGTCGTGCCCTGTGTTCATTGCTTGCAACATGTCGAGGGCTTCGGCGCCTCGAACCTCGCCGACGACGATGCGGTCAGGTCGCATGCGCAATGAGTTTCGGACGAGATCCCTAATCGTGACGGCTCCCGCACCTTCGGTATTTGCCGGTCGGGCTTCGAGGCGAATGATGTTTGGCATGTCGAGTTGCAATTCGACGGCGTCCTCAATGGTGATCACCCGTTCGGATCGCCCGATATGTGATGAGAGCATGTTGAGCATCGTCGTTTTGCCGGTACCTGTTCCTCCGCTCACGATGATGTTGAGTCGCATCGAAACGGCAGTGGACAGCACATCGGCGGCTTGCTGGCTTAGTGCACCTCGCGAAACGAGGTCGGCACTCGTTAAGTGCTTGGCGGTGAACTTTCGAATTGTGAGCGACGGCCCGTCAACTGCCAGCGGGGGTAATACGACATTGAGTCGAGAGCCGTCTGGAAGTCGGGCGTCAACCATTGGTGACGACTGGTCGACTCGCCGGCCCGATGATCGAACCATTCGGTCAATGACTGCGAGGAGGTGTTCGTTGCTCTCAAATGATCGTGCTGTTCGTTCGAGGCGGCCAGATCGCTCGACAAAGATGTTGTTCGATCCGTTGACCATGATTTCGGACACGTCCGGTCGGTCGAGTAGGTCTTGAATCGGTCCGTAGCCGAGCAGATCGTCGAGGACAGCGTCACGTAATTCGATGAGTGCTTCGTGGTCGCCTGCGTCTCGACGGGTGAGTACGGCATCTACCTCGCGTTCGACAATGCGTCGCATCTGATCGGCGTCGATCGTTTCATCCCGTGTAAGGCGTTGCACCGAACCCCGAACTTCGTCGACGAGGCGCGCAATCTCCTGACGATCGAGCGACGGTCGATGAGGCTCGTCGAGAACCTGCTCTGCTTGTTCGACTTCTTGCTGATCATCGATTCGTGGTGCGACGGTCGACTGCTGGATGTTGGAGATGCTTCGGTCGACGCGTGCGGCGAGGCTCATTGGGAGGCCCCCTGCCGCAGCACGCGGAATCGACGACGTGGTGAGTCCTCGATTCCAAGGAGGTCGTCAGCGAATTCGTTGAATGCGTCGGCGATCGTTGAACGCGGGCTCGATTCGGTGACGGGTGTACCGGTGTTCATACCTGCAGCGAGACTGATGTGGTCGGGCACCAGGAGAGCAGCCTCGAGACCAAGGACCTCTTCGACGTCCTGAGCACTGAGACCCACCTGGGCGGTTGACCGGTTGACGACGAGTCGAATT
>JALRBS010000025.1 GCA_023262325.1 Ilumatobacteraceae bacterium
GCGACTACCCGTCTCACGTCGCAGCAACCCTCACCGTGACTGCGACCGGTTGTCGCAACGAAGAGGGCTTTGGTATCGGAACGATCATCGAACCCGGACTGGTGCTCACCTCAGCGCACACGGTGCTCGGGGCGACCGATATCACCCTTCGCTATGACGGCGCAGAGTGGAATGCTGCAGTTGTCGCAATTGACACGAAGAACGACCTCGCCATACTTGAGATGCCTTCGGTGACAATCGATCCGATACCGCTGATCGACCGCGCGCTCACGATCGAGGGCGCCCTTGAGCGGGATGCATCAGTCGTCGTGTATCGCGACGGTGCATTCGTCACCCAGCAAGCGACGATCGTGCGGCGTGTTCGCATTCTCACCGAGGATGCATACATCGACGCGGAGGTCGCACGTCCTGGCTATGAACTTCGAACCGACATCAGGCCCGGTGATTCGGGGGCACTCGTCGTCCTCAACGGAAAGGGGGTCGCGGTCGTCTGGTCACGTAGCCGACAACAAGATGATCGCGCGTGGGCCATCGATCCGGTAACGGGTGGCGAAGTGCTCGCCGATCACTTGGCGAACGGCATCGGTGCCGAGGTTGATCTGGCGCGGTGTTAACGCGTTACGCGATGTCCGACGCGTTCCAAAAACCGGGAAGAAGTTCTCCGTGGCCGTTGGCGTGCTGCCGAAGTCGCTCACGGTCATCGACGTCGAAGACATTGATGACATCGTGACAAATCGTTGCGCCGACACTCCGTAACGCAAGATCGCCTTCGCTTCGACGCAAAGGAGTTGCTGCGGTGAGCACGAGCACACGCTCGCCAACGCCCGATAACACCGACATCCGACCGAGCAGGCGCCAGAGGGCATCACCGTTGAGCAGACCAGGGCGGTCGCGTACGAACGGTCCACCAGTCTCGACGACAAATCGACGCTTCTCCGATGTTGCGACGGTGACATTGAGACCGGTGCCGGGAATACGGCGGTCCTCCTCAACGGTGAATCCCGCATCCTCGAGCGTCGTGCGCACGAGTTCCTTGCCGGATTCACCGCCCCACACCAGATCGACCGGAGAACCTTCCTTGCGAACCCGAGATTCGGCGAGTGCCACGTACTTCGGATCGAGATCTACTCCGACGAAACGGCGTCGAGTCTGAGAGGCCGCAACGAGTGTCGAACCTGAACCCATAAACGGGTCGTACACCAGATCGTTCTCGTAGGTGAGCAGTTCGATGAGGCGTGCGGGTAGCTCGACAGGAAATGGCGCTGGGTGACCAACCCGACGCGCGCTTTCCGTTGGAACTGTCCATAGATCGAGGGTGTCGGTCATGAAGTCTTCAGCAGAAATTGACGAGACATGCGGTAGCCCGCGCGCCTTTCGTTTCGCCGGAGTCAATGCTCGTTGGAACTGACCCTTTGAGGCGATGATGACTCGCTCCGTCAGGTCACGGAGCACCGGATTCGACGGTTGACGAAACGATCCCCACGCGCACGATCCACTCGCCCCTGCACCCTTGCGCCAGACGATCTCACCACGCAGCAACAATCCGAGTCGGTCCTGCAAGATGTAGGTGACATCAGCGGCAAGGCTGCGATACGGGCGTCGACCAAGGTTCGCAACGTTGATCGCAATGCGGCCTCCCGGTTCGAGCACGCGCACACACTCGGCAAACACGGCATGCAGCATTTCGAGATATTCGAGATACGAGGCCGGCACACCGTCTCGCTCAATTTCATTTTCGTACTGCTTACCGGCGAAGTACGGCGGCGACGTGACGACAAGTGCAACTGAGGCGTCAGCAATTGATGGCACCGAACGGGAATCCCCGCAGAGAAACGGCTGAGCAACCTCAGCGGCATCGGCGACGACATCATCGGAGGAAATCTTCGGTGCCTCAAATCGGCGATAGAAGTCAGAGGCGTCATGCGACTCGCGTCGCCCCGTCCCAAAGTCAGACGTGGAGGTTCGTCGTCGGTCCGCCACGCGGCAACCCTACGCGACCGCGCGACGCGGCCGCGCGACCATGTCAGTCGATCGGACCGAGCACGCGATCGAGGTACTCATTTCGGAAGGTGCCGTCCGGGTCAAGCGCTCGACGCAACTGCTGAAACTCGTTCCAACGTGGATAACGCGACGCAAGATCATGTGCGTCGAGGTAGTGCATCTTGCCCCAGTGTGGGCGTCCACCGTAGGAGTCCATAATCGCCGCAACCTGTTGGAAGTACGACTCGTACGGAGCACCTTGATATTGATGCACAGCGATCCATCCGTTCTCGCGCGCAGTGCCGGTGGACAGCGCAATGTCATCAGCAGCAGATACTCGAACTTCAATCGGAAACAGGCTCGGAAAGCTCAGTCGTCCGGTCACCTCGCGCACACGCTGAACCGCCTCGCCCAAACATTCGAGTGGAATGCCATATTCCATTTCGACGAAACGGACATGGCGGGGACTCGCGAACACCCGGAACGAGTCGTCAACAAATTCTCGTTCGGACACCGACGATGACACAAGTTTTGCAATGCGTGGAGCGAGTGCTGGCCATCGACGTCCGACACGACACACCGCGCCAAATGCGAGGTTCTCGCCGACGTACTTGTCGCGAACCACTTCGAATGTGTTTGGTCGATCAAGGGGCTGTTCGGTGCGGTTATTTCGTTTGACCTGGCATCGTCGTGCCCCCGGCATCCAGAAAAACTCTGCGTGGTCAGCACTTGACGCGAAGCCATCAATATCGGCCAGTAAATCGTCGAGGTACTCAACCGTTTCGTGCGCATGCACGCGAAATGACGACACGCATTGCAACGTGACCTCGCAAATCACGCCGAGCGCACCAAGACCAACCGCCGCAATGTTCAATCGGTCGTCGTGTTCGTCGATGACGTGGATGCGACCCGTACCGTCAACGATGGTCATGCCGACGATGTTCGTCGCAATGTTGCCGAGTGTTCGCCCAGTGCCGTGTGTCGCCGTTGAGGTCGCGCCAGCGATGGATTGGACGTCGATATCGCCGAGATTCGGCAACGCAAGTCCCTTCTCGTGGATCTGTCGAGAAAATTCATGCAACGTCATTCCTGCCTCAACACGAACCCGTTGCGTCTGAATATCAACATCGAGGATTCGACTCAATCCATCGAGCCTTACGAGCACGCCGTCAGTCATCGCGGTTGCAGTGAATGAGTGACCCGCTCCAATGACTTTGACTCGCCTGCCATCGTCATGAGCCCGACGGACAATTGCCGCAACTTCTTCCGTGGAAGTTGGTCGGGCGACTTCAACCGGCACACACGCCTGATTTCCCGCCCAGTTCCGTACGACTCCCGTTCGTGGCCTTTGCACTTCGTTGACGGTACAGCACCGACGAGGCATACGATGAGCCCATGACCACACTTGACGAATCACCGGCTGAGGTCCGCCACAGCCACGGCGTCTGTCATCACGACTGCCCCGACTCGTGTGGATGGATCGTCGATACCGATGCGCAAGGTGTTGCCATCCGAATGCGCGGCGATGAGGATCACCCGTTCTCCGCCGGTGAACTGTGCCCGAAAGTCAACAAGTTCCTCGATCGCGTGTACCACCCCAATCGAATACTGCACCCGATGAGCCGCACCGGACCTAAAGGCAGTGGGCAATTCACCCAAATCACCTGGGATGAGGCACTTGCAACGATTGGCGAACGGTTGACAAGCATCCTCGATGCCCACGGTGGAGAGGCGATCCTCCCGTTCAGCGATGCAGGAAATCAATCGATACTCGCGATGCAAGGCATCTCATCACGATTCTTCAACCACATCGGCGCATCTCGTCTCCTGCGAAATATATGTGGACCAACCGTCGGCGCTGGTCTCGCGATGACGAACGGCAACGGCAACAGCCTCGATCCGATGGAAATCGAACACTCGCGGCTCATCGTGTTGTGGGGCACGAACACTCGTCTCACCAACCGACATCTCTGGCCAACCATCGAGAAGGCTCGCGCCGCGGGTGCCCGAGTCGTCGTCATCGATCCTGTTCGCACGATCACCGCTGATGCCGCAAACGGCAAAGACGACTACTTCATTCAGCCGCTGCCAGGCACCGATATCGCGCTCATGCTCGCTGTCATGCACGTCATCATTCGCGACGGATACGTCGATCGCGAATGGGTCAGCAATCACACGCTCGGTTTCGACGAATTGAGCGCACACGTCGCAACGACCGATCCCACCTGGGCAGCGTCAATCACCGGTATCGATGTCGATGTCATCGAACGCTTCGCCAAGGATTACGGCTCGATACAGCCGTCGGTCATCCGCACCCTGGTCGGTGCCGAGCATCACGAGAACGGCGCAATGTTCTTTCGGACGCTTGCCTGTCTGCCGGCGCTCACCGGTGCGTGGGCTCACCGCGGTGGCGGACTGTCACGAAGCGTTGGTGCGTGGTTCGCGTCGGTCACTGATTACGCGGCGCTCGAACGTTCAGACCTCCTCGCTGGCCGTCAACCTCGAACACTCAACATGAGCCGACTTGGGGAAATTCTCACCGACACAACGCCTCCGGTACATGCGCTGATCATCTGGAACTCGAATCCCCTCGTGAGTGTTCCAAACGCAGAGCTCATCAAGCAGGGAATGATTCGCGAGGATCTCTTTACCATCGTCCACGAACAGTTCATGACCGATACTGCTCGATACGCCGACATCATCTTGCCGGCAACGACGCAGATCGAATCGGTCGACGTCACTCCAGCGTGGGGCCACCTGTTCCTCGGTTGGAACGAACCAGCGATCGACCCGGTTGGCGAATCGGTATCGAATACCGAATGTTTTCGACGGATTGCAAAGTCGATGGGTCTCAC
>JALRBS010000055.1 GCA_023262325.1 Ilumatobacteraceae bacterium
GACAGTTCCGGCAGTGCAGGCATATGACCCTGCGTTCACTTATGAACTCGGCGCAATCGTCCGGGACGGCATTCACCGGATGTACAGCCCAGACCGTCCAGATGCCGAGCGGGATGTTCTCTACTACATCACGTTGTACAACGAGAATTACCCAATGCCAGCCCTCGATGCTTCGTCTGAGGTGAGCAAAGAATTTGAGGAAGGTGCCGTGCGCGGCCTCTATCGGTGGCGTGCTGCCGACGATCGGCATGCACATCGGGCGACAATCTTGTTCTCAGGGGTTGCGCATCAGGCAGCGACGGAAGCGTCAACGATTCTTGCTGACCGATATGACGTGGGCGTCGAGTTGTGGTCGGCCACGAGTTACAAGCGTCTGCGCGAGGAAGCACTTGCGGTTGAGCGTCGAAATCGGCTGCATCCCTCTCAGCCTGCTGGCGTGCCGATGGTGACAGAGTTGCTGTCGCAGAGTGCGGGACCGATCGTCGCGGTGAGCGACTTCATGTGCGCGGTGCCAGAACAAATCCTTCGATTCGTTCCGCAAGGGCGCACCTTCAGTGTGCTTGGCACGGACGGCATGGGTCGTAGCGACACGCGTGAGGCGCTGCGTCGATTCTTCGAAGTGGATACCGGGCACATCGTCGTTGCAACGTTGAGCGAGCTCGCACGCGCCGGTTGTATCAGCGCTGAACGCGTCGAGGACGCGATCTGTCACTTTGGGATCGACCGCGACGCTCCGGATCCGTTCGTCGTCTAACGACGACATCGTTACTGCGGGCGAACTCGATCGAGCCATCCAGCAAGAATTGCGATCGCACGCGGATCATGCCGCAATCGGTGTCCGGCCCCCGCAAGCACGTTGAGTTCTGCAGCACCGTGCGCATTTGCCAGTTGACGAGCGTCGCTGACGGGCACGCTCGAATCGTCATCACCGTGGAGCACGAGAAGCGGTCGTGGCGCGAAACGTCTGGCCGCTGCGTCCGGTCGAAAGCGACGGAATGCACGACTCCATTCATCTAGCGAGGCCGGAAACCCTGGCGTGCGAACCGCACCGATCTGCCGAGCGTGTTCAAGAAATCGTCGCGGATGGTCCGACCAGTCATCAAAATCTGCGCGCGGTGACATCAAGCCGGCGGCAAAGACGCGCGGATCATCTGCCGCTTCACAAATGGCGAGCGATCCGCCGGTATTCGTGCCGAGAAGCGCAACTTTTGTGACGCCTGTCGTCGCTACGAGATAGTCGACCGCGTTTCGTAGGTCGTCCATCCATCCTTGCAGCGAAAAGTCGCCGGTAGAGCGCCCGCACCCGCGGAACGTGAAGGTAAAGGCGAGGTACCCGACTTCGTTTGCCAGCCGGTCGATGAGTTCCGGGAATGTGCCGGCGGATCGTCGTGCATCGAGCGGGCCGATCGGAAATCCGTGACAAAGAATGAGACCTGGCGTCGAGTCGTCAACCACGCTCGGACGCGAGAGGTGGCAGGCCAACTGCTCCTGACCGCTCGTGAACGTTGCGTCCATCGAGTTACGCGCGCGGGCGTCGGTGTCGTCGTCGAACACCGGGTGTGGCGAGGGTGTACCCCCGGTTTCGAGCTTCGGCCAGGGTGTCAGGTCCAAAGCACAGGCCGGTTTCGGCTGCAACGATCTCGTTGATCGTCGTGGCGTCATCCCACTCCTCGAGGTCGTACACGAGCTGGGTTCGCTTATCTCCTAGGAACCGTGTGTGTTCGAACCGAATTGGGCGTTCCATCTCCCTCACGCTAGTCAAGTGATGGGGTTATGCACGTGCTCCGTCACCGTCGAACCACGGATCGTTTCGATTTAAAGATCGTCGAACGGGGCCTGTGGGCCGACCGCTCCGATCGCACCGAAGTATGCGAGATGTGCGTTGACGACCTCAACGACGTCAACATCGTCGAGAACCTCAATGCCAGATTGTTCAGATACGAGAAGTAACGCAGCTACGAGTTCGTCCTGCGATACGACGACATGGTGATCGTCTCGCTGTCGACGGTCAATGACGCCTTCAGGCGCAAGGTCGCGTTCGTGCAACCAATTCATGTGCGCAATGAGCAATTGCTCAACTTCGGCCGGGGTAAGTCGAGCCTGGCTACGTTGAGGTAACCGGTCAGCGACAAAATCGACGGCGTCATCGAGCACATAGACCGCCCGTGGCGAGATCGCATCGAGGCGGTGCGCTTCGCGTCCGATCGCGCCAGCGGCGATCGCAAAGACTGCGACCGCCGCGAGCAAGATGAAAATAATGATCACTGTGTTCACGTTGGCTGTTGCGACCGATTCGGGTCGCCAGACTCCAACACTGGCGGATCAGATGCCGATTCGCTGTGCGAGCAACTCACGGTGGTAGGTCGGATCGCCGAACAACAGTTCAGAGGACTTCGCCCGCTTGAAGTAGAGGTGCGCGGGGTGCTCCCAAGTAAAGCCGATACCGCCGTGAATCTGAATGTTCTCGGCAGTTGCGTGGAAGTACGCCTCCGAGCAGTACGCCTTTGCGAGCGACGCAACTGATGGCAGTTCGTCGTTCATTTCACTTGCACACCACATGGCGTAGTAAGCCGCTGACTTCGCTGACTCGACTTCGAGCAGCATGTCGGCGCACTTGTGCTTGATTGCCTGGAACGACCCGATTGGTCGCCCGAACTGCACACGGTCCTTGGCG
>JALRBS010000097.1 GCA_023262325.1 Ilumatobacteraceae bacterium
GGTGTCGACTGAGGTGCTCTTGCGGCTCGCCCATGAGGTGCCAAATATTGTTGGGGTGAAGGATGCTGCGGGTAGCCCTGCGGAAACGGCGCGTCTGATCGCCGCAGCCCCCGACGATTTCGAGATTTACTCTGGTGACGATGCGTTAACGCTTCCCTTGCTAGCCGTCGGGGCGGTCGGCACAATCGGCGTTGCTACCCACTGGACCGCGCCTGATCACGTCGAAATGTTTGATGCGCTTGGGCGAGGCGACCTTCAAGGAGCGCAGCGGGCAAATGCTCGGATGTTGCCGAGTTTCGCCTTCGAAACCGGCGATGCGGCACCCAATCCAATTCCTTCGAAGGCGATGATGAGAACTCTCGGTTTTGATGTGGGTCAGTGCAGGCTGCCACTCGGCGACGCCCCCGCTGGGCTTGAACAAGAGGCGGTTCGGGTGTACGCGGAGTTGGTGGCGGCACGTGGCTGAATCTGTACGCGTCGTCTTTCTCGGAGGGCTTGGCGAAATCGGTCGGAACTGCCTTGCCATCGAGCAAGGCGAAGGCGAAGAGAAGTCGGTGCTCATCATCGACTGCGGTGTCATGTTTCCGCCCCCCGACCTTCACGGCATTGATCTCGTGCTGCCAGATTTCAGCTATCTCAGGGATGTCGCTCCGAACATCGTTGGGCTCGTCGCAACACACGGCCACGAGGACCACGTCGGAGGTATTCAGTTCCTGCTTCGCGATGAACACGGCATCGGCGACCGTCGCGAGACCCCGCTTCGCGTCTACGGGTCGCGATTGACTCTCGGGCTTGCGCGACATCGTATTGATGAAGCCGGGCTACTCGGTCGAGTTGACCTCATTCCGGCGAGCGACGGTGAGATCGTTGCGATCGGACCATTTGCGGTCGAATTTGTGCCCGTCACTCATTCGGTTCCTCACGCGCACGCAATCGTCGTTCGAACAGCCCAAGGAGTGGTGCTGCACTCGGGTGACTACAAACTCGATCTCACTCCAGTCGATGACCGCCGATGTGACCTCGCGCGCCTTGGCGAAATTGCGCGGACCGAAGGAATTCGACTGTTGCTCGCGGATTCAACGAACGCGGAAGAGCCAGGCTTTGCGCCGAGCGAGCGCAGCGTTGGTCGGGTGCTGCGGAGGGTGTTTGCTGAGCACGCTGGTCGGCGGATCATCACGGCGAGCTTCGCAAGTCATCTCCACCGTATTCAGCAAATCGCTGACGCTGCGGTGGCGTCTGGTCGCAAGGTGGCAACTCTCGGGCTCAGCATGAAGAAAAACGTTCGGCTTGGCCGCGACCTTGGCGTGGTGACAATTCCTGATGCTGCGCTGATCGATATTGAAGACATCGATCGGTACGAACCTGGCGAGGTGTGCGTCATCTCGACCGGCAGTCAGGGAGAGCCGATGTCAGCGCTGTCCCTCCTCGCACGCGGTGAGAACAGATTCGTGAGAGTGGGTAGCGACGACACGGTGATTTTGTCAAGCCATGCGATTCCGGGGAACGAGAACAATGTCAATCGAGTGATTGATGGTCTCCTGCGACGTGGTGCACAGGTCGTGCATTCAGGCGTTGCGGATGTGCACGCCACTGGCCATGCGCAGGCCGATGACATCAAAACCTACTTGTCGATTGTTGAACCAGAATGGTTCGTACCCGTGCATGGCGAGTACCGACATCTCGTCGCCAACGCGGCACTGGGCAAACTCATGGGAATCCAGGAAGACCACGTCCTGTTATGCGAGGACGGTGATGCGCTGACCCTCGACGACGAGGGCTTGCGTTATGGCGAACGTGTGCCTGCTGGATACGTGTATGTCGATGGCATCGTCGGCGACGTCGGTCATGGCGTCATTCGTGATCGTCGAGTGCTCGCTGAGGAAGGAGTGGTCGTGATTGTGGTCACTGTTGATGTGCAGCGAGCCGAGGTATTGACCGGACCGGAAATCATTACCCGCGGGTGGGTGTACGCGCCAGAGGCCGAAGATCTGCTGGACGAGGCATGTGATTCGGTCGCTGCCGCAGTTGAAGATGCGCTGTCGCGAGGTGTTCGTGACGTTGAAGCACTTGAACGTGAGGTTCGACGTTCGGCCGGAAAATTTGTGAATGAACGAACCAAGCGACGACCGATGATCGTCCCGGTTGTCATGGAGACCTGAGTGCGTCGACTTCTCGGCACGATGCTCGCGTTGCTCCTCGTGGCGTCGTGTGGATCATCGGCAAACGACTCGGGCGACATCGAAGGTCGCCCGTTGCTGAGCGAAATCTCACGAGGGGTTGAGGCGCTTGAATCGAGGGTTGGTTCAGGCCTCGAATACTTTGAGATTTCGGCAGATCTCACCGGGGTTACATTGATCCTTGCGGAACATGAGATCACTTCGACCGGTGAGGAAGTGGCGACATACGCAACTCCATACCGATGGTCGGACGGCGTGCTATCCGAAACAGGTGACAGCCAAACGGCAGAAGGTGAAACCTTTTTCGCAAGCGAGATCGATTTTGATCCGAACCGCATTTTCTCGAACATCGACCGAGAGCTTGACGCTCCGGTGATCGTCGATTTCGTCATTCAAGGGGCCGGAAGCGGTGGGGTTACCTACGACGTGTCGATCGCAAATGATCTCGGTGGTGGGTTACTCGTGTTGCTTCGTGGCGACGGTGAAATTCTCGGCGTGCAGGCCAGTTGACCCGCGAAACGAGCGAGGTTGAGTATTTGCGGGAATGACCGGCGGCTAGGTCACCCCATTGGTACCGTTGTCAGGACATGGCGAAGTCAGGAAAACCTTCATCGTCGCGCTCTGGCGGGGCAACGCGCGCATCTGCGTCGAATGCTCGACCACGTTCAGCGAACACCGATCGGCGACAGCCGCGGGGTGTCCCAGACGGGGAGAGCGGCATTGTCGGAATTGCGCTCATCGCCGTTGGTGTGTTGCTCATTCTCGCGATGTGGTTTTCGCTCGCCGGTCCGCTCGGCGATGGGGCCGGCACCTTCCTCGGCTGGTTCTTCGGGATCGGGCGCCACCTCCTTCCGCTCGTGCTCATCCTCTCGGGTGTCGTGGTGTTGCGCGACCACGAGCCGCAGGCCCCGTTACGTGTCGGTATTGGGTGGGCGCTTGCTGCGCTGTCGTCCCTCGGCTTCACCCACGTCGTCAACACGCCCGCTGATCTCTTAGATCTTGATGCGCTCGGCGGGGCTGGCGGATTGCTTGGCGTCGTCGGTGGTGAACCGCTGCAACGGCTCATCGCACCCGCCGGAGCGATCGTTGTTCTCACCGCCGTGTTCATCTGCTCACTCGCGCTCATCACGGGCGCGTCGCTGCGCTCGATGGCACAAATGTTCGGAATCGGCGTTGCTGCTGGTGCCCGTCCCGTCGGACGATTCGCACGTCGAAGTCTGACAAACCTTGCCACGCTGCAAAGTGAGCGCGCCGAGGAGCGACGTCGCCGTAACGAGGAGGAACTCGACGCGAACGGCGAACTCACTGTTCCGCGAGATCCGCTGTCGGTGCCTCCGACGTTGTACGACTTGGCTGACGACGACGAATTTGCCTCACACACCGAGGCACCACCGAAAAAACGCCGAGCGCCTCGACCGAAACCTGCGGCATCGACTCCACCATCCACCCCACCTGTGACCCGGCCCGGCGAATGGGTCCTTCCGCCAATCACATTCCTTGAGCAGACAGGTGAACAAGCGGTTGACATGCGTCAGGTTGAAGAACGGGGTGCGACACTTCAAGATTCGCTGACTCAGCATGGCGTTGATACGCAACTCGTTGGCTTCACTGTCGGCCCGACGGTGACTCGCTACGAACTTGAACTCGGGCCTGGTGTCAAAGTTGCAAAGGTCACGAGTCTCCAACGTGACATCGCCTATGCAATGGCCGCGACCGACGTACGAATCCTCGCCCCGATTCCCGGGCGTTCAGCCATCGGCGTCGAAGTTCCAAACTCCCGTCGCCAACTTGTTGCGCTCGGCGACCTCCTCGTGTCGACTGAGGCAAAACGAGCGACACATCCGCTTGAGGTCGCAATCGGAAAAGACATCGCCGGCAAGGCGGTATTTCTCAATCTTGCGACGACTCCGCACATGTTGATTGCTGGTGCGACAGGCGCCGGAAAGTCGAGCGCAATCAACTGCATCATCACTTCGTTGCTCATGCGCACAACCCCTGATCAAGTGCGCCTCATTCTTATCGACCCGAAGCAGGTGGAGATGGGTCAATATCAGCGCCTGCCGCACTTGCTCACCCAGCCGGTGACAAATCCAAAAAAGGCGGCCAATGCGCTCGGTTGGGCAGTCAAGGAGATGGAACGTCGTTACGACGCTCTCTCCGAATGTGGGTACCGAGACATCACGGGCTACAACGCGGCTGTGCTCGGGAACTCGCTTCACGTACCTGCAGGCAGAAACGCCAGCGAATACGAACATATGCCGTACATCGTTGTTGTCGTCGACGAGCTCAACGATCTCATGATGGTTGCCGCCCGCGACGTTGAGGAGTCCATCACTCGAATCGCACAGAAAGCGCGTGCCGTGGGCATCCACCTCATCGTTGCAACGCAACGTCCATCGGTGAACGTCATTACCGGGGTCATTAAGGCGAACGTTCCCGCGCGTATGGCCTTCGCCGTCTCAAGCCTCACCGACTCCCGTGTCATTCTTGACCAACCTGGGGCGGAGAAGCTTGTCGGTAAAGGCGACATGCTGTTGCTACCCGGCAACTCATCGGTTGCCAACCGAATACAAGGCTCGTGGGTAGGCGAGGAGGAGGTGCGCCATGTCGTCGACCACTGGCGCTCGCAGGCACCTGAGCCCATCTACTCGAGTGAGGTCGAGGGCGACGCGCCGGTCTCGAACAGCGTCGGTTCACTCACTGACGCGCTCGATGTGACCTCCGATGCGCATGCATTCTCGGCAGGAGACGACGACGAAGACATCGTCATCATGAAACAAGCAATCGAACTTGTTGTTCGTAGCCAACTTGGCTCCACGTCGATGCTGCAACGAAAGCTCAAAGTTGGATTTGCTCGCGCTGGAAGAATTATGGACTTGCTCGAACAGCGAGGCGTCGTTGGCCCGAGTGAAGGGTCAAAAGCTCGTGAGGTGCTCATGACGGTCGAGGAATTTGAACTGCTGCGCCAAAACGGCCAGATCTAACGCTCCCACTCGACGCCGCCGGCTTAAAGCGCTCCACGGGTAGTGTCGTCGGAGTGAATACAGCCGCCAAGCGTCGTTTTTACGTCGAGACACTCGGCTGTCCAAAAAATCAGGTCGACTCCGACAAAATCATTGGCTCGCTCGTTCGGGACGGTTTTGTTGCGACCGCTGAAGTCGACGAAGCGGACCTCGTCGTCGTCAACACCTGCGCATTTATCGACGAAGCGCGTCGTGAGTCGATCGACACGATTCTTGCACTCGATGAAAGCCGGGCAGACGGTTCCCGTCTCGTCGTCACGGGATGTATGGCGGAACGTTATGGCGAGGAGCTCGCCCGGGAGTTGCCAGAAGTCGATGCCGTCGTTGGCTTCGGTGGCGACATTGCGGGAACGATCCCGGGACGTCGGCGTATTCCAGTCGTGGAGGCACCGCTTCCGACGTTCGATCTGTTGAATCTTCCTCGCCCGCAGTCGGATCGACCCTGGGCGTACGTCAAAATTGCCGAAGGCTGTAACCGATCCTGCGGGTTCTGCGCGATTCCATCATTCCGCGGTCCCCAGCGAAGTCGCGACGCCGAGTCGATCCTCGCCGAGATCGACGATCTTAAAGTTCGCGAGGCCGTTCTCGTCGCGCAGGACCTTGCCTCGTACGGTGTCGATCGACCCGACGACATCGGAGCGGGTGCAATTGTTTCTCTCGTTCGCGAGGTGGCGGCACGAGTTGACCGCGTTCGGCTGCTGTACCTGTACCCGAGCGACCTCAGTGATGATCTCATTTCGACGATTATCGGTAGTGGTGTCCCGTATTTCGATCTTTCGTTGCAGCACGTCAGCAAACCCTTGCTTCGCCGGATGCGACGATGGGGCGATGGTGAACGATTCCTTCGACGAATTCGCGAAATTCGCGCCGCTGAACCGACCGCGACGCTTCGATCGAATTTCATTGTCGGATATCCCGGCGAGACAGAAGCCGATCATGACGCGTTGTTGCAGTTCGTTGAGGATGCACAACTTGATTGGTGTGGTTTCTTTACGTATAGCAACGAGATCGGAACCCACGCAGCCGGTCTCGACGGACATATCGATGCCGACACGATGTATCGCAGGCACGCCGAACTTTCTGAGCTGCAGGACGCGATTACCGCCCAGCGGCGCGATGATCTCGTCGGTGAGGTGGTTGAGGTGCTCGTCGACGCGGTGGGCGTTGGGAGAAGTCACCGCGAGGCGCCGGAGATCGATGGCATCATTCACGTTGATCCGACACTGGCGGTCGGTGAGATGCATACCGTCGAAATCGAACAAGCCTTTGGACCAGACCTTGTTGCCCGAGGCGGCTCGATGCCATTTGACGGTAACGACTGAGGAATGATGAGCTGATGCCGGTTGATCCGAATGCTCTCGCAACCTGGGCCAATGCGATTACCGCTGGACGCATTGTGCTGTCACCGGTGATGTTTCTTGCGATCCCTGATCATCAACGCGGCGCATGGTTTGCGTTCGGATTGTGGTTTGTTTTGAGTTTGAGTGACGGCATCGACGGTTGGGTGGCTCGACGCCATGGCACGACATCCTCTGGAGCATTTCTTGATCCGCTCGCTGACAAGGTGCTGGTGCTCGGCGCGATGTTCACACTCGTTGGTCGAGGTGTGTTCATGTTGCTCCCGGTGCTCATTATCACGGGGCGTGAACTCGTCATCAGCGTGTACCGGATTCTCGTAGGTTCGAAGGGCGTGAGTATCCCGGCATCGATACTTGCGAAGTACAAAACGTTCGTGCAGCAACTTGCGGTCGGCTTTGCGTTGTGGCCGTGGTTCGCCGTCGATCACAAGTGGTTGTGGTCCGGTTTGCTGTGGCTTGCTGTTGTGCTCGCCGTGGTAAGTGGAGCGCAGTACCTTGCGACGAGCGTTCGGCTCACTCGAGAAGCGACTGATCAACATGCGGTGTGATGTTCTTGCGGTCGGTACCGAACTCTTGCTCGGACAGATCGTTGACACAAATTCGTCCTGGCTTGGCGAGCACCTTGCGATGCACGGATTTGACTCGCTGAGTCAGGTGAAGGTCGGTGACAACATTGGTCGTATCACGGCGCATCTGCGCCGAATGCTCGACGAAGCGGATGCGGTCATCATGTGTGGTGGGTTGGGTCCGACGCACGACGACCTCACCCGCGAGGCGATCGCTGCGGTGATGGGTGTCGAACTTGAACTTAACGAGGATGTTGCCGACGTCATTCGGTATCTCTTCAGTTCGCGTAACCGCACGATGCCGGAGAACAACCTTCGACAGGCGATGGTCCCAGTCGGCGCGACCGTCATCCCACAAACGAGGGGTACGGCACCGGGACTCATCTGTCCGGTCACGGTAAACACGGCGAACGGCCCGATGCAACGAGTTGTGTACGCAGTACCTGGTGTGCCGCACGAAATGAAGGAAATGTTTGAGCGGGGAATTCTTCCCGACTTGCAGCAGCGATCTGGCGAGCAGTGGACAATCGCGAGCAAGACGCTACGAACCTGGGGTGAGAGCGAGAGCGGACTTAACGAACGACTCGACGGGATCATCGCCGAACTCGACGAGGTAGGAAATCCAACGCTTGCCTTTCTCGCAAGCGGCTGGGAGGGACTCAAGGTTCGGCTCACTGGACGTGCACCGGATGCGAACTCGGCGGCTGCGCTGCTTGAACCGTGGGAGCAGCGCATTCGAGCCATTCTGGGCTCGCAAATTTTCGGTGTTGATCACGAAACGATGGAGTCTGTTGTGCTCGATCTTTTGCGTCGACGCAACTGGACGCTTGGTGTTGCCGAGTCAGTCACCGGTGGCTTAGTTACCGGTCGCCTCACGGCGATTGCAGGTGCGAGCGATGTGGTGAAGGGCGGCATCGTCTCGTACGCGAGCGAGGTGAAATTTGGCCTCCTCGGTGTGAGCGAAGGTCCGGTCGTAACTGAAGATGCGGCACTCGAAATGGCGCGCGGTGTGCGAAAAGTACTCGCCTGCGACGTTGGACTCGCTCTAACTGGGGTCGCTGGGCCAACTGAACAGGACGGAATGCGACCAGGAACCTTGTTTGCGTCGGTTGTATTTCCCGACGAATCCGGCCTTGGAGAGCAGGTTGCTCACCTTCGGCTGCCAGGAGACCGTGACACGATGCGCCAACTCGCAGTCATTTCGGCTCTTGATCTCGTTCGCCGTCACCTCATCGCATAGACATCTCATCGTGATAGGGGCGCTATCGTCAGCGGTGGTGCATGGCGCCGAAAGCCCCTGTAGCTCAGTCCGGATAGAGCAACGGCCTTCTAATCCGTAGCGCGCAGGTTCGAATCCTGCCGGGGGCGCGATACCCTCTCAGGGTCGATGTCCCGCCCGGTGGGCGAGCTGGATGACCGAGAGGACACAGTGAAGTTCAAGAAGGGCGAAACAGTCATCTACCCACAGCACGGTGCGTGTGTGGTCAAGGGGACGAAGAAGATGGAGGCCTTCGGGGAGAAGAAGGAATACCTCATCCTCGAAACGGTCATTAACGAAATGACGTTGAAAGTGCCGGTCGAAAAGGCGGAAGAAGTTGGAGTTCGCCCGCCGGTGTCACCTGATGAACTTGAAGATCTCGTTGCCGTGCTCGCCAAGCCAGATCCGCGTGTTCCGTCAAACTGGAGCCGCCGTTTCAAGAACCACCAAGAAAAGTTGAAGTCTGGCGACGTGTATCAGGTTGCGGAGGTTGTCCGAAACCTCGCTGCACGTAACCGTGACGCGTCGCTGTCAGCGGCCGAACGAACGATGTACGAACGTGCGCGGGTGAACCTCATCAGCGAGATCGCTCCCGCGCTGAAGGTGAGCGCAGAAGCCGCGGAGGAGTACCTTGACGAGGCGCTCGCAAAAGGCGTGCTGAAACCAGCGAAGGCCGCGAAGAAGGCTGCCGCCAAGCGCTGACAGGGGCGGAATGCGTGCGCGAGTTGGCGCTGCGTGTCAAAATCCTGTGATGACTGGAACCCCTCTTTCTGTTTCGTTTTGTGGTCTTGGCGTGATGGGCGCCCCGATGGCGCGTCACCTGGCGTCGAACGGACACAACGTCGCTGTGTACAACCGGACGGCGTCGAAGGCGCTTGCCTGGGTGGCTCTCCACGGACACCGAGCGGCGCCGACCCCGGCAGAGGCTGCTGAAGGTGCCGACATCGTGTTCGTGTGTGTCGGAAACGACGATGATGTGCGCGAGGTTGTGCTGGGAGAAGGTGGCTGTCTCTCGTCGATGGCTGCGGGGTCGATTCTTGTCGACCACACGACAGCGTCGGCGGGTCTGGCGCGTGAACTCGCAGCAGCCTGCGCTGAACGTGGCGTCGGATTTGTTGATGCGCCGGTGTCAGGGGGCCAAGCGGGCGCCGAAAATGGCGCGCTAACGGTGATGTGCGGGTGTGATGACCCCGACGTCTTTGAACGCGCATCTCGGGTCATTGACGCATACGCAAAGCGGTGTCGGCGTATGGGTCCGGTTGGCTCTGGGCAGTTAACAAAAATGGTGAACCAAATTTGTATCGCCGGGCTCTTGCAAGGGTTATCCGAAGCTGTGAGTTTTGCTCAACGGGCGGGGCTCGAGGTCGACGAGGTTGTCGAGGTGATCGGTCAGGGCGCTGCTCAGAGTTGGCAGATGGATAATCGAGCCTCAACAATGGCGCAGGGTGAATTTGACTTCGGCTTCGCTGTCGAATGGATGCTGAAGGACCTATCGATCTGCCTCGATGAGGCAAGCCGTAATGGTGCGCGTCTGCCGGTCACCGGGCTTATTTCTGAGTTCTACCGCCAGGTGGAACAGCGCGGTGGAGGTCGATGGGACACGAGTTCGCTCATCGACCTGTTGCAGAATCCCTGAAACCGCTCAGTTGAGCGTCACTGGCAGGTGGTCAACGCCGCGAATCGTGTAGCGATCGCGCCACGTGGGCACTCCGGCAAGCTCAATGTTGGGAAATCGTCGAATGAGTTTCGTGAGCACGACTGTTGCTTCCATGCGCGCAAGGGAAGCACCGAGGCAGTAGTGAATTCCTGAGGCGAATGCGAGGTGGCGTTGAGCGTTCGCTCGTCCAAGGTTGAGACGTTCCGGCTCGGTGAACACTTCGGGATCGTGGTTTGCCGCGCCGAGACATGTCGTGACGAGTTGACCCGGTTCGATCGTGATCGGGTTTCCATGAACATCGTCGTAGGTCACGGGTACAAGCGGCACTCTCACCGTGTTTTGTACCGGACCGTTGAATCTCAGTAATTCATCAACCGCCGTCGCGTCGAGATCTGGGGATGATCGCCACCGCGCGAGTTCTTCTGGGTGGTTTAAGAGTGCGAGCAGCCCGTTGCCAATGAGGTTGACCGTTGTTTCATGACCTGCGACGTAGAGCAAGACGACGAAGGACATGAGTTCTGCCATGTCGAGGCGATCGCCCTCGCTCTCGGCGGTCAGCAGCGCCGAAACGACATCTTCCCCAAGATTTGCTCGTCGTGCCTCGACAATGTCAAAGAGGTAGGGAATGAGTTGTCCGATTGCGGTCTCGGCGCGATCGAGGTCGTCGACGGTCGTCGTCGGTTCGAGCGTGGCGGTGAGAATCTGGCTCCAGTCGCGCAATTCGTCAGCGCGATCGGTCGGCATGTCGAGCATCGCTGAAATGACATTGAACGGAATTGGAAACGCAAGTTCATCGATGACTTCCATCGAACCGCGCTCGGCCGCCGTGTCGAGAACAGCGTCGACCATCTGCTCGGTCTGTGCTCGCAGGCGATCGATCGCTCTCGGCGTGAACGCCTGTGTGACCAGGCGGCGCAAGCGGGTGTGGTCAGGAGGGTCGAGGTTGAGAATCGACTTTGAACGAGCCTCTTGTCGCTCCCGGCGTCGCACCATGACGGGGTTTGTCAGCGGAGCGGTCGAATGCTCTTCGATATCTCGGGCAAAATCAGTGCTACGAAGGGTGTGCAACACATCGCTGTGCCGTGTGAGCACCACAGTGTGGTCGTCGACACGATGCACCGGATCATGGGCGCGGAGTTCGCGGTACCACGGGTACGGATCTGCACGAAAGTCAGGGTCGAGCGGCGACCATCTCGCTTGGGCGCCTGATGGTGAACCGCTCATTGGTCACCCGTGACCATCGGCGGAATGAGGGGCCGAATCGGTGTCCACTCGTACCGTTCGTCCTCATAGCCCTCCCAGACCACCCATTGAGCACCGTTTTGACGTGCTTCTATCGCTCGCAACATGGTGTCGGCGACGCGTTCGGCGGTGAGTAATTCGACACCAAGATTGTGGAGGTTTTCCTTCGCCTCATCCGTGAGAATCGCAGTGTCGGCAAACCCGGGACAGACAGCGCTGATGTGAATGTCGAGCGGTTCGACGTGTTGGTCGAGCGCGCCGGCCATCGAACGTACGAACCCGACGACTGCGTGCTTGGTTAGCCCGTACACGGGATCTGGAGCGATCGGAACGAGTCCTGCCACGGATGCGGTCACGATGATGTCGCCGAAGCCAGTTTCGACCATATGTTCAAGCACCGCCTGAGTTCCGAACACGACGCCATCAACATTTGCGCCAAGCACGGTTCGGTATCGCTCGCCGTCAAGCCCAAGAAGCGGCAGAGCGCCTTCTGGACGAATGTGACGGGTGGCGACTCCGGCGTTCAGCAACGCGAGGTCAAACGGGCCGTGGTCCCGAACAATTGACGCCCACGCGGTGGCGTCGCTCACATCGTGAGTGCACGTCGTTAGGCGTCCTGTCGTGTCGCTGGCGGAAAGTTCGTCGAGACCGTCAGCATTCACATCGGTGCCGAGCACCCTTGCGCCGAGCGCAAGCAACTTGAACGTCACGGCACGGCCAAAACCGCTTGCCGCTCCCGTGACGATCGCAGAACGACCCGTCAGATCAAGCGTCATTGAAATCCATCCTCTCCCCAGTCGGGCTGTTCATACTCGTGCAACGCGTGACGAAGTTCATTGACAACCGTCTCCAAGACGGTAACCCGAGCCCACTTCTTTTGTTCACCTGAAACGAGATGCCAACGGGCGAGTGGGTGATCGGTCCGCTGAAACATGTCTTCGGCAGCGATGTTGTACGAGTCGATGCGATCGCGATTTCGCCAATCTTCATCGGTGAGCTTCCACTGCCTAAGAGGGTCGCTTGCACGCTGCTCAAATCGTCGAAGCTGCTCCTCTGGACTGACCTGCAACCAGAACTTGACGACACGAACGCCCTCCAACACTAAATTTCGCTCGAATTGCACGATCTCGTCGTAAGCCTGCTCCCACTGTCGCTCGGTTGCGTACCCCTGAACCCGTTCGACAAGCACCCGTCCGTACCAACTCCGATCGAAAAGCGTGAAACCGCCAAGGCCTGGGACTTCTTTCCAGAACCTCCACAGAAAATGCCGACTCTTTTCATCGAACGTCGGTTTCGCGAATGCGCACACTCGGTAGTGCCGAGGGTCAAGCGGTTCGACGATTCGCTTGATAGCGCCCCCCTTGCCCCCAGCGTCGGAGCCCTCGAAGACGATGAGCATCCCCGGCCCTATATGCGATCCTGCGAGATGTCCTCCGGATTCGAGCCTGAGTTGTAGAAGTTCGCGTTGTGCGTGACGAAGTCGCTTCTCGTATTCCGGTTGACCAATTCGTGCGGTGAGATCAATCTCAGAGAGCCGGGGCATCCTTTAGGCAGCACCTTGCTCATCAAGAGTTGTCGACAATGCATCGATGATCGTGTCGATTTGGTCGTCGGTTGTCACGAGCGGAGGGCAGAAGGTGCATGAATGATCCGCAATGGCTCGGACGATGACGCCCTTTTGCAGCATGGCGTCGCGAACACTCATCGCATTTACGCCCGGATTCATGCCCGCTGCCCACACTGCGCCATCACCCCGAACTTCAGCAATCATGCCGTCCGCGGCGAGCGCGTGCAGACCAGCCGAGAGCCGTTGACCGATACGAGGTGCAGCAGCGATGAGGTCTTCTCGCTCGATGATGTCGAGGTTGACCATTGCTGCGGCTGCAACCGCTGCATGCCCTGAGTAGGTGTATCCGGTCTTCAGAACATAGTTCGGATCATTTTCGAGTGGGCCACGTACTGCCGACCCGACGATGACACCGCCGAGCGGTTGGTACCCCGATGTGACGGCCTTCGCAAAGGTGGTGATATCGGGGGTGACGCCGTATCGAATTGAGCCAAACCACTCGCCAAGTCGCCCAAATCCAGTGATGACCTCGTCGAAGATGAGCAATGCGCCGTGCTGATCGCAGAGCCGCCGGAGCGATTGCAGATAGCCATCGTGCGGTGGCCATACGCCGCCGGCGCCCTGCACCGGTTCGGTGAGCACGGCAGCGATCTCGTGCGAGCGTTCTGCCATGAGTTGAGCGAGCGACTCGATGTCGTCGCTCGGAACCTGTACCACCTCGGGTACGAGCGGCCCCCAGCCCTCCTTATTCGGTGGAAGACCCTGTGCCGTCGTACCGCCGTAGTTCGTGCCGTGGTAACCGCGCATTCGCGAAATGATGAGCGTTCGCTCTGGATGTCCCGCCTGCACGTGGGTGAGACGAGCGAGTTTCATCGCAGTGTCAACTGCTTCCGAACCGGACCCACAAAGGAATACCCGCGCATCGGGAATAGGGGAGAGCCCGGCAACTCGGTCAGCAACTGCGTCTGCCATCGGATTGGTGAACGGGTCAAAACATGAATACGTCTCAAGCTGAGAAATCTGTTCTGCAACGGCGGCGCCAATTTCACTTCGTCCGTGGCCGACATTGCAGTACCACAGGCTCGCCATTCCGTCGATGTAGGACTTTCCGTCGCTATCCCACAGCAGCGAACCCTCGCCGCGAACAAGATTGATGAATGACTCTCGGGTCGGTCGTGCAAAAGGGTGCAGAAATGCTCCGGTCATACGTGGAACGGTAGCCGCAAACGGCGTGAGCAATGGCACGGCACGATGGTTGCGAGCGGCGTACGCCAGACTGAATGCATGACAGCGGTGGATCGTGCGCAACTTGTCGTCGTATCGACTGAGTTATCCGACGACCACGTGGTACCTCGTCGCCATCCTGAGTCGCCCGCCCGCCTCGATGCAGCGCTACGAGGAATTCGTTCTTGGTTACAACCTGATGAGTATCGGGAGATCACCCCACGAATGGCGACCGACGAGGAAATTTGTGCTGTGCACGATCACGACTACCTCGCGTCCCTCGTTGCCGACTCCGATCTTGGTGGAAGCCAACTTGAGGCCGACACGTTCACGTCGTCTGGGTCCTTGGGCACTGCCCGTGCGGCGGCGGGAGCGGTGCTTACTGCGGTTGATGAGGTCGAAGGTGACCGAGCACTCCGGTCATTTGCGCTCGTGCGGCCCCCTGGTCATCACGCGCTCACCAAGCAGGCGATGGGGTTTTGCTTGTTCAATAACGCAGCGATCGCGGCGGAGCATCTCACTCGTCGCGGGCATCGGGTGGCCATCGTCGACTGGGATGTGCACCACGGAAATGGAACGCAGGACATCTTCTACGACCGAGACGATGTGCTCTTCGTGTCGACGCATCAGTCACCCCAATATCCAGGTACCGGATCGATTGATGAGACTGGTCGAGGAGCCGGCGAGCGTGCGAACGTGAACGTGCCACTGTCGAGTGGGTCAGCCGGCGACATGTTTCGGGCTGCCTTCGACGAGGTCGTTGTGCCGACGATCGACTCGTTTGCGCCCACATTCCTCGTCATCTCAGCAGGGTTTGATGCCCACCGCGACGACCCGCTTGCCGAACTTGGGCTGACGGCCAGCGATTATGTCGATTTGACGAACCGACTCTTGGCGGTTGCCCCTGGCGGTAAATGCGTTGTCGTGCTTGAAGGCGGTTACAACCTCACCGCTCTCGAACACTGTGTCGGAGCGGTCGGAGCGGCCCTTGTGTCATCGTCGCTTGAGCTTCCTGAGAGCGAGGCTCGCTCGGTTGGGAGCGTTGATCGCCAGTTGATCAAACGTGTTCAGCAGGCTCACGCATGAACTCGCGGTTCGCGCGGAGCGGGGACGGATTTCTGCATTGCTCAGATGGACATGTGCGATGGGGACTCTTCGGCGCAGCCGGTGTGGTGTTTGTCGTTGATGAAGGCGACGGTCCGCGCGTCATGTTGCAACGACGTTCGGCCTTTGCGCATGAAGGGGGAACCTGGTCGTGTGCAGGAGGGGCGCTCGACGAGGGCGAGACACCACTCGAGGGCGGTTTGAGAGAAGCCTCAGAAGAAGTCGGGGTGGTGCCATCGGGCTACGAGGTGCTCGGGCAGGTCGACTTCGTGCCCGCCGATGACTGGTCGTACACAACCTATGTCGTTGCCGTCGACGAACGATTCGGCGAGTCGATGAATTTTGAGACTGACGATGTTGCATGGTTGGCGCTCGACGAGGTTGAAGCATTGCCGCTTCACGCGGGTTTTGCTGCCGCGTGGCCCGGGTTACGCGAGATCATCGACTCCTGAGGGTCAACCTGCGCAAGGCTGTTCGTGGTTGTTCGTCGACCACCTGCGGTTACCGTTGCGTCCGTGAACGACGCGACGTCTCTGTGCGTGCTCGGCGACTATGCCTGGGATGTCCTTATTCGGACCAACTCCGAGTTGTTGCGAGGAGGCGATACCTTCGGTGAGGTCGTCCTGTTGCCGGGTGGTAGCGCAGCGAATGTTGCCGTGTGGGCGGCTCGCGCTGGTGGCGCGGTCACCTTCGTTGGAAAAATTGGGCGCGACCAAATGGGTCGACTTGCTCGAGAGGAGCTCGATCGTGAGGGAGTCCTGCATCGTCTCATCGAGACCGACGCTCACGTCACCGGTTCCGTTGCGGTGTTTGTCGATCACACCGGTGAACGATCGATGGTCTCAGGTCACGGTGCCGACTTCTATCTGCTGCCATCCGAACTTCCGAAGTCGACCCTCGAGGGGGCGTCGCACCTACACCTCACGGCGTGGTCGTTCTTTACCGACCCGCCCCGATCGGCAGCCCGTGCTGCAGCGACAATCGCCAAGAGATCTGGAGCGACATTGAGTTTCGACCCGGGTTCCTTCCAGATGATCGGGGAACTCGGAGTTGGCCAGTTCCTCGACGTGACGACTGATCTTGACGTCGATGTCTTTCTTCCCAATAAAGAGGAAGCTGCGGTGCTGACTGGAAGCAATGAACCCGAGATTGCAGCCCGCCGGCTCGGTGAGTTGTACGAGGGTTCGCTCATCGTGATGAAACTTGATGCAGATGGTGCCCTTGTGCTCGATGGAGATCGACTCGTTCGAGTGCCGCCTTCCTCGAACCGGCTCGTTGATGCAACCGGTGCCGGCGACTCGTTTGCGGGGGCATTTCTTTCTCGGTGGACAAAAGGCGGCGATCCGGTTGAGGCAGCCGCGTTTGCGGTCTCGATTGCCGAGTGGGACAAGGACCTGCTGAACCTCGAACTGTCGGACCTCCTCGAGGCAGATTTCGATCTTGGCCTCACGGGCTTCACCGACGACGAGTTGAACGCGCTGATGTCGAGCCTCGAGGAAGGCACCGGCCCTCAGGAGGGTGAGGACGATGTTCCAGAAACCCCCGAGGATCCGATCAGCCGACCGGGCGATCTCTGGGTCTTGGGCAACCACCGGCTGCTCTGTGGCGACAGCACGGTCGCGACGGATGTCGAGCGCCTGCTCGGCACGGTCAAACCGCTCTTGATGGTGACCGATCCACCCTATGGCGTGGAATACGATCCCAACTGGCGCAACCAGGCGGGCGCCGCCAAAACGAAGCGCACCGGCAAGGTGCTGAATGACGACCGCGCTGATTGGCGCGAGGCCTGGACGCTGTTTCCGGGCGATGTCGCTTACGTCTGGCACGGTGCTTTGCATGCAGCGACCGTCGCCGAAAGCCTCGAGGTCGCTGGCTTCACCATCCGGTCTCAGATCATCTGGGCCAAGGAGCGGCTGGTCCTGAGCCGCGGGGATTATCACTGGCAACACGAGCCGGCCTGGTATGCGGTGCGCAAGTCCGGCAAGGGGCACTGGGCGGGGGACCGCAAGCAGACCACGCTTTGGCAGATTGCCAACAAGGATCAGGACGAAAAGACCGTCCACGGGACACAGAAGCCCGTGGAATGCATG
>JALRBS010000109.1 GCA_023262325.1 Ilumatobacteraceae bacterium
GATTGACGCTGGAAAGTGGGCGATGGTCGCCGGGCGCGACGTTCCATCAGTGCTCGCCAGTCGTGTCGCCCGCTACCGCAGCAAACCGTTTCTCATCTGGGAGCCCTTTGAGGGCAATCGAGCAGTATGGAGTTACGAGGACTTCGCGCAGGCGGTCGAGTCGTTCGCTGGAGCCTTGCACCGTCGGGGTGTCGAGCTCGGTGATCGGGTACTCGTCCATCTCGACAACTCGCCGGAATTCGTGATCGCATGGTTTGCATGTGCGCGAATCGGCGCGGTTGCGGTGTCGACAAATACGAGATCGGTCGCTCGAGATATGGAGTACTTCGCGGAGCACGCTTCGGTTGTCGGTGCGATTACCTCACCCGGATTTGCGCAACTGGTGCATGACACGGCGCCGATGGCGCGCTTTCTGATTGTGTCGGATCACGACGCCGGTAGTCCTGGGCGTGTTCCAGACGACATCGAATTCGAGTCGTTCAAGGTTGTGATGTCAGAAGGATCAACGGCACCGAGTCGTGCGGTCGATCCAATGGCCGATCTCGGCATCCAGTTCACTTCGGGAACGACCTCGCGTCCCAAAGCGGTGCTTTGGACTCACGCCAATGTGGTGTGGGGTATGCAAGTGAGTTGTGACCATATGCGACTCACGGACCGCGACATCACGCAAGTCTTCTTGCCGCTCTTTCACACCAACGCCCAGTCCTACTCAATGCTGTCCACGTTGTGGTCGGGCGGGACGATGGTCGTGCAGCCAAGATTCTCGGCGTCGCGATTCTGGGATGTTGCGCTTCGTAACAGCGTGACGTGGGCCTCAACGATTCCGTTCTGTGTGAAGGCGCTGCTGTCGCAGGAAGTTCCCGAGAACCATTCGTTCCGATTCTGGGGACCGGCGGCGCGTCTGCCAGAGGTTGAGGCTCGTCTCGGCGTCTCAACCTTCGGTTGGTGGGGAATGACCGAAACAATCACCCAAGGAATCGTTGGTGACCCAGACGAGCCCGGCGTTCCATTTTCGATTGGCCGTGCCGCACCGGCATATGAGATCAGTATTCGTCGGCCGGACGGCACGCAAATCGGGCCAGGTGAGAGTGGTGAACTTTTTATTCGGGGCGTACGCGGTGTCAGTTTGTTCAAGGAGTACTTCGGCAACGAGGAAGCAACTCGCGCCGCATTTGATGATGACGGATGGTTCGCAACGGGCGATTCGATCGTCATGCATGAGTCAGGCGACCTCATCTTCGGAGATCGTCTCAAGGACATGCTGAAAGTCGGTGCCGAAAACGTTGCCGCCTCCGAAATCGAATCAGTCATTATGGCGACGGGCCTCGCGAGCGAATGTGCGGTTGTGGCGCAGAAGCACTACATGCTCGATGAGGTACCGGCGGTTTTTCTCATCCCTGCGGCTGCTGCAGGCGACGATGTTGCGGAGCGCATCCTTGAGGCGTGTCGGCGCGATCTTGCCGATTTCAAAGTTCCGCGTACCGTTCGCGTCGTCGATGAATTGCCACGATCTACGCTCGAGAAAATTGCAAAAGCAAAATTGCGTGATCTGCTCGAACCGATAACCGAGTAGGTCTTATCGCGACCGCCGTGACGCGAGCGCCGCCGATGTTGCATCGATAAGTTCGTCAACCTCGTGCGTGAGATCTGGTCCAATGCCAGACCGAATATCAAATTCTTCGATGTTGAGTCGGCGGGCACCGCGGGCTTTCGCCGCCCGCGCCGTTGCTCGAATGAGGCCGTGCGGACCGCAAAACATGACGTGGCACCCGCCGAGGCCCTGAGGAAATACACGATCGAAGTCGTCGCCCGACATGCGACCATCACGCCGTTCTTCGATGACGTGAAGATCGATGAGACCGGCCTCATGCGCGTCGCGCAATTCGTCGAGAGCGATCGCCGTTGACTCGTCGAGCACCGCATAGAACAACACCGGCTTGGGTGCACGTGGGGCGGTTCTCAGGTGGGCGACCGCAGAGAGAAATGGCGTAATACCCACGCCACCAGCAATCCACACCGCCTGCCGGGTCGTTCGAGCGGGTAATGGCGAGGTTCCTCCA
>JALRBS010000143.1 GCA_023262325.1 Ilumatobacteraceae bacterium
ACATCGACGAGATTGACAAAGTCGCACGAAAAAGTGAAAACCCGTCGATCACCCGCGACGTCTCCGGGGAGGGCGTGCAACAGGCGCTGCTCAAAATCCTCGAAGGAACACAGGCCTCAGTTCCGCCGCAGGGCGGCAGAAAGCACCCGCATCAAGAATTCATCCAAATCGATACGACGAACGTGCTGTTCATTCTCGGTGGTGCATTCGCTGGTCTCGAGGAGATCATCGAACGTCGAGTCGGAGAACAGGGTGTTGGATTCCACGGCACAGTTCGTTCAAAACTCGAACGCGACCCTGGGGAACTTTTCACGAAGGTACTTCCCGAAGATCTCGTGAAGTTCGGGATGATTCCCGAATTTATTGGTCGCCTGCCGATGGTAGGTGTCGTGCGAAGCCTCGATCGTGAGGCGCTCGTTTCGATCCTTACCGAGCCAAAGAATTCGTTGGTCCGTCAATACTCGAAAGTGTTCGAGTTTGAGGACGTCGAACTCGAGTTCACCGAGGATGGCCTCGGCGCGATCGCCGATCAGGCGTTGTTGCGTGGCACCGGAGCGCGCGGACTGCGTGCAATTCTGGAAGAAGTGCTTCTCAACACGATGTTCGACCTTCCGGGACGTACTGACATCGCGAAGGTCGTCATCGATGCGGACACGGTCTCTGAACGGGTGAACCCGACGCTTGTGCCACGTAAAGGCGCGACGCGACCACGCCGCGCTGCCAGCTGAACCGAGTCTCATGAACTTGGCAGACGCTCTGCGGTACCTTGACGACCACACGTCTTATGACGTCACAGGGCGTATCGACTCGCCGACGACCGACCGAATCGCGCGACTGTGCGAAGCGATGGGGGATCCGCAATATGCGGCGCCCGTCATTCACGTGACGGGCACGAACGGCAAGGGTTCCACCGTGCACATGATTTCGCGGCTCCTCATGGCGTCCGGGCTCACGGTCGGCACGTACACAAGCCCCCATCTCGAGCGGCTGAACGAGCGCATTCAGCGCAACGGCGAGCCGATCAGCGATGACGATCTGGCGGAACACATCGCCGCTGTTGCACAACTTGAGGTGATCACCGGCACGAGGCCAAGTTTTTTCGAAGCCGTGACTGCAGCGGCCTTCCGTTGGTTTGCAGACATCGCCGTTGACGTGGTCGTCGTCGAGGTCGGTCTGCTCGGTAGATGGGATGCGACAAACGTGGTGAATGGGACCGTGTCGGTTGTGACGAATATCGGTCTCGATCACACCGAATTTGCAGGCCCGTCACTCGCTGATATTGCACGGGAGAAGGCTGGAATCCTTCGCGGTGATGGAGCAGCAATTATTGGCGAGACCGATCCTGAACTTGTCGACATTTTCAGATCCGAACCTCATGCGACGCTTCTCGCACGTGAAATTGACTTCGATGTATCCGACAACGTGCTCGCCGTTGGCGGTCGACTCGTCGACCTACGGACACCCACGACGGTGTACTCAGAGGTGTACATCCCTCTGCACGGCGCTCACCAGGCCGACAACGCCATAGTCGCACTCACTGCGGTCGAAACCTTCTTCGCGGCGCCTCTCGCCGATGAGGTTGTGCGGGAGGGCTTTGCATCGGTCGAAATTCCTGCACGTTTCGAGGTTGTTGGCGTGCAGCCACTCGTGGTGCTTGACGGCGCCCATAATCCGCCCGGTGCCGACACATGTGCGGGCGTCTTCTTTGATGATTTTCAACCGGACGCACGCCGCATCCTCGTGATCGGCACGCTTCGTGACCCAGATGAAATGGTTGCGGCATTCCGCGTTGACGACTTCGATCTCGTGGTGACCTGCACCGCGCCAACGCCCCGTGGCGTGCCGGCAGCGGTGCTCGGAGACGCGGCCCGCCGTGCTGGCTGCGGCGAGGTCATCGTGCTTGACGATCCAGCAGCGGCAGTTGCTGAGGCACTGCGGCGTGCCGGCGACGACGATGCCGTGCTCGTTGCCGGTTCGATCTACGTCGCCGGTGCGGTGCGGCCCGTGTTGCAGCGTCTCTGCCGCGGATGACCGGTATCGTTTCCCGAATGTCTGACCGCACGCTTGTCCTGTTGAAACCCGATGCAGTTGAGCGAAAGCTCGCTGGTGCCATCATCTCTCGCTTCGAACAGAAGAACCTGTCGATTGTTGCGATGGAATTGCGTCAGCTTGATGCAGACACCCTTGCTCGTCACTATGAGGAGCACCTCGGTAAAGGGTTCTACAACGATCTCGTTGAGTTCATGAGCCGCGGACCAGTTGTTGCAATGGTTGTTGAGGGCCCCGAGGACACCTGGGAAGTCGTTCGAACAATGATGGGCGCAACGAATCCACGTACCGCCGCTCCCGGAACGATTCGCGGTGATCTCGGCATTCTCTTTACGGAAAACCTCGTGCATGGCAGCGATTCGCTCGCCAGCGCAGAGCGTGAAATCGGTATTTTCTTCCCCAATCTGTAACATTTCTCCACAGCCTGTGGAAGTTGCGAGCAGGCGCAACACAGCGGAAGGAGGTTGATGTGCGTTCAAATCCACTCGGTTTAGGCCGTGATCTCGCCATTGACCTCGGAACTGCAAATACCTTGATTTACGCCCGCGGTTTGGGCGTCGTCCTCGACGAACCTTCGGTCGTTGCTATCAACGTGAACGACGGACGTCCGGTTGCTGTTGGAGTCGAGGCGAAGAAGATGATGGGTCGGACTCCAAATCACATCAAGGCGATTCGACCGCTGAAAGACGGTGTGATCGCCGACTTTGAAGTGTGCGAGAAGATGCTCCGGTATTTCATTCAAAAGGTGCACGCCTCAAAGTGGTCGAAACCCCGAATGATTATTTGCGTGCCCTCGGGCATTACCGGAGTTGAACAGCGTGCCGTGCAGGATGCCGCAGAATACGCCGGCGCGAGAAAGCCGGTGCACATCATTGAGGAGCCGATGGCTGCGGCGATCGGAGCAGATCTTCCGGTGCACACGGCGGCGGGCAACATGATCGTTGACATCGGAGGTGGGACGACCGAAGTTGCAGTGATCTCACTTGGTGGCATCGTGACGGCGCAATCGGTACGCGTCGCTGGCGACGAACTCGATGATGCTGTCGTGCAGTACGTGAAGAAGGAATTCTCGCTTGCGATCGGCGATCGAACTTCTGAAGAGATCAAGATCCAAATGGGCTCGGCCTGGCCGCTCGAAGACGAACTCACAGCCGACATTCGCGGTCGTGATCTCATCAGCGGTCTACCTCGAACGATTCAGCTGACCACGGAGCACGTGCGAGAGGCGCTTGCGGAGCCGGTGAGTTCAATTGTCGATGCGGTGAAGACAGCCCTCGACCGAACACCGCCCGAACTTGCGGCCGACATCATGACCGACGGCATCACGCTGACCGGTGGTGGAGCCCTGCTGCGAGGGCTACCTGATCGACTTTCGCACGAGACCGGAATGCCGGTCCACATCGCAGAGGAGCCGCTGTACAGCGTCGTCGTCGGGTCCGGCCGAGCGCTTGAGAACATCAACGAACTTCGTGGTCTCATGTCGCTCGGTGGTGATCTCTGAGAGGTTCGCTGGCGTGGCAACCTACTCACCGAGTCGTCGACGTGTCATTTTTGCGCTCGCGTTAACTTCGGTGTTGCTCCTCACGCTCGACCTGCGCGGCAATCAAGTCTTCGATGCTGCACGATCGGGGTTTGGTCTCATCTTCAGACCCGTGAACCGTGCCTCAGAGGTGGCGACTGCGCCGGTCGTCCGTCTCTGGCGCGCCTACCGCGAGTTCGACGACCTCGAAGAGGAAAATCGACTGTTGCGCGCGCAAATTGACTCGCAACGATCGGCAGAAATTTCTGCTCAGAACGCGATCATCGAGAATCAGGATCTGCTTGCCCTCGAAGGTCTTGAAAGCCTCGCCGCCTACGGCTCCGTCACTGGTCGTCTCGTTGGTCAGTCGCCGAGCAATTTTGACCAGCAGGTCGAAATCGACCGGGGAGCGCTTCACGGCATTCGAGTCGGGATGGCGGCGATTAACGAAGCCGGCCTCGTCGGCAAGGTCACGAGTGTCTCGCCTCAGTCGAGCATCATCATGTTGGTGACTGATCCGTCGTACGCAGTCCCGGTCAAAGTGCTCGCACCGCAGGAACCATCAGACACGGTCACTGCGACAACCGTTGCAGTTGCGTCCGAGACGAGCGCAAACGACCCGCTGCAAGCGACGACGAGCGAAGTTGAGACCACGTCGACAACGACGACCACGACGACAATGCCCGTCGTCGTCCGTGAGACTGGCGTGTTACGGGGACAAGGTAACGATCGGCTGCCGCGGGTGTTCTTCGTCGCATCGGGGACCGGGTTCGGTCGCATTGAAGTCGGGGACACCGTCTTTACGGCTGGTGGTAGTACCTCGCTGGCTCCACCAAACATTCCCATCGGTCGAGTCGCAAACATCATTACCCGTGCTGGAACGGCCGGACAAGAGCTTGAAATTGAGCCGACCGCCGACCTTCAGCGCCTTCAATTTGTGCGGGTCATGCTGTATCAGCCGCTTTCAGAGGTCGCAGGATGAACCAGGTTCCGGCGCGCGTGTGGGTTCTTCGCGTGGCCTTAGTAGGACTTGTGTTGCTCGGATTGCAAACGACAATCACGACCGAATTACGGCCGTTCGGTGTCGTCGTACAACTCATGCTCGCGTTTGCGGCATCCGCTGGCGCGGCGAGTGGACCGGGGGAGGGTGCGCTTGCCGGATTTGTCCTCGGCATCATGTATGACCTTGCGACTGGCACGCCGATTGGAGCGACCGCTCTCGCGCTCGCAGTCGGCGGGTATGCCGCTGGATGGGGTCGCCAATACCGCATCGAACCGAAATGGTGGATTCTCGCCGGGTTCACGTCCTTCGGGGCGGTAGTCGGCGAGACGATGGTTCCGCTGGTTCGGGTGCTCATCGGAGAGACCGGTCTGTTCGGCGACCGTCTATTGATTGTGCTCCCAGTTGTCGGTGTGTCGACCGCATTGCTCTCCATCGTTCTCATACCTGTCGCGCGGTGGGCACTCGTCGTCCGTCCCAGCGAGATCCGCGTGCAATCGGCTGACGCGTAATCACGAGCCGAGGACGCGAGACTGTTCAGATGGCCATCGATCGTCGATCCGTTCGACTTGGTGTACTCGCCTCGGTGGCGGTCGTGCTCGTCGGGTTGCTCGGCGTGCGTCTGTGGTTTCTTCAGACCGTTCGCGCCGAGGAACTACAGGATCGAGTCGACCGTTCGCGGACACGCGTCATTCAGTTGGCACCCGAGCGCGGTCGCATCTTTGATGCCGACGGGCGGATCCTCGCTGATAACGAGCGGATTCTCACCGTTGCGGTCGACTGGAAGTACGTGCAGCGCTCTGGGGACCGAGCCGTGCTGTTCGAAAAGCTGTCGCGTTGGCTCGATGTCGACACCGAGGAAATGGAACGTCGGTATCTTTCAGGCTTCTACTCACCGTTTCTTCCGCTGCCACTCGCCGACGATGTCGACGAGCCGACGGCGATCGCAATTCTTGAGCGGGTCGAGGACATGCCAGGGGTGGAGGTCGTCAACAATTGGAGGCGGGTGTACCCGTACGCGCCACACGCTGCGCATGTGGTCGGATATATGGGAGCGATCAACGCCGACCAACTTGAGGAGTATCTCGTCAAGGGTTACTTGAGAAACGAACGTGTCGGCCAATTTGGGGTGGAGAGGTCGCTCGAATCAACATTGCACGGCGTCTGGGGTTACCAAGTGCTCGAAGTCGATGCATCAAATCGGCCGGTGCGAATTGTTGAAGAAGTGCCACCGGTGAACGGATACGACGTGCAACTCACGATCGACCTTGACGTTCAGGTCTACACCGAGCAGGCACTGGAAACGGCGTTGCGATCCCGTCGATTCCAGTACGCCCCTAACCCGCTTGTTCGACAGCCCGATGGCACCTACGACTTGCTCGATCCAACTTCGCCCGAGATCGTGCCGTTTAAGGCTCCTGCAGGCTCGGCGATCGTCCGGAGGTACGACACCGGTGAAGTGATCGCAATGGCGAGTTATCCGAGTTTTGATAACCGTTGGTTCGAAGCCAACCTCACTGGCACGAAATTTCGAGAGATCTTCCCATCAACCAAGCCAGACGGTTCCCCTATTGACCCTGACGAGTCAATTCTCGTGAATCGGGCTATCCAAGGCCGATACAACCTTGGATCGACGTTCAAACCCTTTACCGCATACGCAGCGTTGCACACTGGTTTGATTGAGCCCGGCGACACGTACCTCGATACCGGCTACTACGACATTTACAGCGTCAATCAGGATCGCTGTGCCCGCGGACTCATTCGATGCACGTTCAAGAACGCACTGTGCGGGACTGGTGCGCCATGCGTGTACGGAGAAGTGGACGTCGAGGATGCGCTCGCAGTGTCATCCGACGCGTTCTTCTACAAACTCGGCGAGGATCTCCTTGTCCAGAACGAGGGCGAGCCGGTATTTCAGGCGGAAATTGAAGCATTTGGCTTCGGAGCAGACACCGGTATTGAGCTGCCATTTGAATACGACGGCACCGTCCCTGACAAGGAACTCAAGCGGCTGTACGCCGAGCGTGGCGTCATTAGCGAGGATGAGGGACGCGGGTTCTACGTTGGCGACAGCATTCAGATGGCGATTGGACAGGGACTGCTCTCTGCGAGCCCATTGCAGTTGAACCAGGGGTACAGCGTGCTCGCTAACGGTGGGCTCGTTATCCAACCAACGCTCGTGAAGTTGATACTTGAACCGGGGACGCCCGATGGCCGGTCCGGATACGCCGACATTTACGGCGGGTCGGTACATCAGGGAAGCGCGGCACCGGTCATCGAACGCGACCTCGAGATGGCCGAGGAGGACCGAACGCCGATCATCGCTGGGCTTACTCGCGTGGTCACGACGGGCGCAGGTGTTCCTGGCACCGATATTGCATATCACTCCACCACTGGAGAAAAACTTTTCTTCGATTATCCCGAAGACGCGATTCCACTCGCTGGTAAAACCGGAACCGCGCAGGGTCAGGGAAACTTTCCGTGGAACGACTCATCGGCGTTCACCGCGTTCTCACTTGATGACAACAATCCCTATGTGGTGACCGCCTATTTAGAGAAGGCGGGATACGGTTCGCAGGCCGCAGCCCCCGTAGTGAAATGTGCGTTCATGATGTTGTCGGGAGACGTTCGGACCGACCCGGTCCGCGTGTCTGAACCTCTCGACGAAAATTCGACAATCGCTGCCGAACCGCAAGAACTCTCTGAGGTCGCCTGTTTCAACCGCCGCGGTGGCGCGACAGTTGGACTGATCGACTGAGGTCGCCATGGCGCGTCTATTCATCTCACGCCGTCCCGACAGCGGCCTAGGAAATATTCGGTCGTCGCCTGGCGACCCGAGTCGCAACATCGACTGGGTCCTGCTCTCGGTACAGGGCATTCTCATGATCGTCGGCAGTTTCGTTGTGTTCTCTGCGTCGCGCACACGGATCGAAGGCGATCCATATGCCTTCGTGAACCGTCAAGTTGTGTTCGGCATTATTGGACTTGTCGTCATGACATTCGTGATGGCGATCGACTATGAAACGTTGAAAGACCGCGCAATGTCGATTTACGTCGGAACCATTGCGTTACTCGTTCTGCTCTTGCTGCTCGGTCTGGCGCGAGGGCAGGACAGAATTTCATTTGACTTCGGGCCGTTCAACCTTCAGCCTGCAGAACTCGCGAAATTTGCGACAATGCTGCTTCTTGCGGCGTTTCTCGCTGAGGAGCGAACCGACGAAGTGAGTTATCCGCGGTTTCTTGGCGGTCTCATTCTTGTTGGCTTTCCTGCGATCCTCGTCATATTGCAGCCGGATCTCGGCTCCGCCTCAGTGTTGGTGGCACTCGCGATGGGAACTCTGCTCGTCGCAGGTGCCCGCCCGAAATACATTGCCGCTGTCTCGGTGCTCGCATTGCTGACAGTTGTCGCCGCGTTTGTTGCCCAACTCGTGAACCAATATCAGGTCCAGCGGCTCAAGGTCTACCTCGATCAGGAAACAACAGACCCGTCACTTCAGGACGCCGTCTACCAAGTTCGCAATGCAATTCGAGCGGTTGGAACTGGCGGTATCTGGGGAAAGGGTTGGCTCCAAGGTCCGCTCACGAATGGCCGAGACATTCCCGTCATGTGGGCTGACTTTCCCTTCGCCGCAGTCGCTGAGCAGTTTGGGCTCGTGGGCTGTCTCGTGCTCATGGCGCTGTTCTGCGTCGCTCTCGTGCGCATTTGGCGAATTGCGAGCCTGTCAAAGGACTCCCTCGGCACGTATATCTGCGCAGGGGTGTTCACGATGGTCCTCTGGCAGGTGTTTCAAAACATCGGAATGACCCTTGGGATTACGCCGGTTACCGGTCTGCCGATGCCGTTTATTTCCTACGGTGGTTCAAGTTTGATCGTGTATTGCGCAATGTTTGGTGTCGTCCAAAGCGTGTATATGCGTCGAATGCGATAGCAGCATCCTGCGGACTGTCGATACCCACCGGTAGGATTGCACCGTTATGGTCGCTCCAGTACTTCTCGTCGAGTTGACGTCAGCGTTTGCGGCCATCTTCGTCATTGCACTGCGAATCGAGGGCGCGCCAATGTGCGCTGCCACCATTCGCAGTTGTGGGCTCGCCGAGCGGGCTCACCGAGAAAGGGAACGCCCACATGGAAGAATCCACCCCCCGCGAGGCGTCGACCGACGCTTCTCCTTCGACATCGAACGGCGAATCTGAGGTCGCGCCGCGCCCAAACGGATCATCACAGAAGCCCAGCGCAAACGGAAATCGCCGTAGGCGAGGCTCACGCGGTGGTCAAGGTCGCGCCAAGCCAGCGATCAAGTCTGATGCGTCATCTGACCGGAACCCGGAGGAATTGCCTGAACCCATTCGTGAAGGAAGGGTGACATCTGCCGAAGCTGGTGAGAAGGCGCTCGTCAAACGTCCAAAAATCGGCGACACCATGCCGGTTCCGACGACCCCGCCGCCAGGTCGTGCCGCTGCGACGTCGCCCGCAGAGCCGAAACAGGCGAATAGTCAAAAGCGTCGTCGTCGCTCCGGCTCCGGCTCTGGGGCTGGTTCTGCAACGCAGCAAGCGCAGGGTGGGGAGTCGACGGTAGCGAAAGCAAACTCGGGCAGCGGTCAGCGCCGACGTCGACGCGGTGGAACAGAGTTGTCCGCTGATGTCCTCGAACAGCGGCGTGGTCGAGAGCGAAATGGAAAGCCGCTCGGCCGATACCTCATGTGCGTGCAGGTTCGAGAAGGCATGACCCAGGTGGCAGTCCTTGAGGGGCGAAGCCTGATTGAGCATTACGTGAGCCGACCCGCTGATGACGTGAGTCAAATTCACGGAAACATCTACATCGGTCGTGTGCAAAATGTGTTGCCAGGTATGGAGGCCGCCTTCGTTGACATTGCGACTCCGAAGAACGCCGTGCTGTACCGCGGCGACGTGCAGTATGACGCTGAAGACATCGACAATGGGTCGGAGCAACCGCGTATTGAGCAGATTCTCCGTAATCGGCAGATGATTCTCTGTCAGGTGACAAAGAATCCAATTGGCGCAAAAGGAGCACGGCTTACCCAGGAAGTGTCGTTACCCGGACGATTTGTCGTGCTCATTCCGAACTCGACGACGTATGGCATCTCGAAGCGGCTGCCTGACGACGTGCGCCGTCGACTGCGAAACATTCTTGACAAAGTGAAGCCGGAGGGGCACGGGCTGATCGTGCGAACTGCTGCGGAGCATGCGACTGAGGCTGAACTCACGGCCGATATGACGATGCTGCTGAATCAGTGGAACCGAATCGCTGAACTTGCTGAGGGTGCGAAGAAGCCACAGTTGCTGCATCGCGAACCTGAACTGGCAGTGCGCGTCATTCGTGAGGAGTTCAACGCTGACTATCGCGGCGTCGTGATTGATGACCGGCGACTCTATGAAGAGGTTCGCGAATATGTTGCAGCGTTTAATCCCGAACTCGCCGATCGCATCGAGTTTTACGACGCGCAGCTTGAGGGTCTTGCACTGTTTGAGCGACACCACGTTCACGAGCAGGTTCATAAGGCCCTCGACCGAAAAGTGTGGTTGCCGTCGGGTGGTTCGCTCATCATCGAGCACACGGAGGCGCTCACAGTGATCGATGTGAACACCGGCAAGAATGTTGGCACCTCAAATCTTGAGGAAACGGTCTTCCACAACAATCTCGAGGCCGCTGAAGAAATTGCGAAGCAACTTCGCTTGCGTGACATCGGCGGCATCATCGTCATTGACTTCATCGACATGGAAATCAAGGCGAATCGTTCGAAGGTTGTCGATACGTTCCGGTCGGCGCTCGCGCGTGACAAGACACGCACCCAGGTATTCGAGATTTCGGACCTCGGTCTCGTTGAAATGACCCGAAAACGCATCGGTGAGGGTCTACTTACCGAGTTTTCGGAGCGATGTCCAGACTGCGATGGCCGAGGTGTTGTCGTTGACCACGGGTTGCTTGACTAGGCGTGGTGCCAGTTGGGAGTTGTTCCCATGGTCGCTAGCATTCCTCAGGCTATGTACGCAGTAATCGCCACTGGTGGCAAACAAGAAAAAGTGGCTGAGGGCCAACAGGTGACCGTTGAGTTGCTCAACGTCGATGATGGTGCCGAGGTGTCATTTGTGCCAGTTCTCGTTGTCGACGGCGACAAGGTGCTCGCTGGCAGTGCGGTTGCATCTGCCTCGGTGACAGGACGCGTGCTCGGTACAACAAAGGGACCGAAGGTGAATGGCTTCACCTACAAGCGCCGGACCAATCAGCGCCGTCGCTACGGACACCGACAGAACTACAGCCTTGTCGAGATCACCTCGATTAAGGCCTGACGGACAGCGGAGAGAACGAGATGTCAAAGACGAAGGGCGGCGGCTCAACCCGAAACGGACGTGACTCGAACGCGCAGCGTCTCGGTGTCAAGGTTTTTGATGGCACGAAGATCACTGCTGGAACGATCATTGTTCGCCAGCGCGGAACACGCGTTCATCCGGGCCGAAACGTCGGCATCGGTGGCGACGACACATTGTTCTCGCTTGTTGACGGTGCGGTGAAGTTTGGTGAGCGTAAGGGCCGCCAGGTCGTTGACGTCAACCCACTCGTCTGATCGCAAAAACTTCTGTTGGCATCACGCCATGCCGACTCCGGCAGGTAGTTGGCGACGTTCCCATCCAAGAAGCGCAATCGCTTGGCGGCATGCGTAACGGTCGGTCATGCCACTTACCCACGCCACGGCGGCTCGCAACGCATCTGCACTTCCTGAAACAACCTCAGGTTCGATCGTCGTTCCAATGAGTTGTGGTCGGTCGGCGTAGTGCTCGACGAGTGCTCGCAGCATTGAGATAACGGCTTTGGCCTGGTCTCGCGAGGCTTTACGCAGATAAATGTTGTCGTAGTTGAACTTTCTAAATTCGGCGAGAGCCTCGGCAATTGGTGTCGACATTCCGATTCTTCCGGTTGTCGCCGCCGCATCGATCATGGCGCGCACAAATGTGCCGAGTTGTTGACTGCGGGTCGCTCCACAACGTTCGGCGACGACTTCAGGAAGCGACGACGCAGGCACGATGCCCGCTGCAACCGCGTCCTCGAAGTCGTGGCAGACGTAGGCGATGCGATCAGCCCACGACACGACCTCGCCCTCTGGTGTTGCGGGGGCTGGTCGACTCCACGAATGATTTCGTACACCATCGAGTGTCTGCGTGCAGAGGTTGAGGGGTACGAGTGTGACATCAGCGCCCCAGACGGCGTGGTCATACCCTTCGGCGAGGAATGGACCGAAGGCATCTTCGCTGGCGTGCCCGCCGGGCCCGTGACCGCAGTCGTGACCGACAGCGATCGCCTCGGCGAGCGTGACATTGAGGCCAAGTGGCCCTGCAACCGATCGCGCAACTTGGGCTACCTCGAGTGCGTGGGTGAGCCGGGTTCGCTGGTGGTCCTCAGGAAAGACAAACACTTGTGTCTTTCCTGCAAGCCTTCTGAATGCGGCTGCGTGCAGAATGCGGTCGCGGTCTCGTTCAAAACATGTTCGAAACGGATCGGGTTCTTCTTCGATGGCCCGATCACCGGCGCCGCTGGCCCGCGATGCAAGCACTGAGAGTGCACCGTCTTCTCGCTCTTCGCGGGCTCGTCGACTCAAGATGTCGGGTGAGCCGCTTCCGGCCCAGGAATCTGCATGTGCGAGTGCGATTGATCCATCGTCGTGCCCGCGCATTGTCGATGCCCATCGTTGAGCGCGTTCGGCAATGTCGTCGCTTTGGTAGGTGCCGTCGGTCGAGCTCATGTCACCACGTTACGGCAGGGGTGTCGCTAGCGTGATCGTCGTGTCCCAGTTCGTCGACGAATGTCAACTCAATGTCCGCGGTGGTGATGGCGGCGCGGGCTGTATCTCGTTTCGGCGTGAGGGTCCTGTGGTCGACGGCGGTCCCAACGGGGGAGATGGCGGCAACGGAGGGGATGTTTGGCTGATCGCCGACCACAACGTTGCATCGCTGCTCGCCTTTCGTGACCATCCCCACCGTCGGGCGGGTAGCGGCGTGCATGGCAAGGGCAAGGACCTTCACGGTAAACGTGGATCGTCGATGGAGGTCAAAGTTCCTGAAGGTACCGTCGTCCGCGATCTGTATTCGGGCGAGATACTCGCTGAGCTCTTTCGGCACGGCGACAAATGGCTGGCCGCAGCCGGAGGTCGCGGCGGTCGAGGAAATGCGCGTTTCTTGTCAAATAAGCGAAGGGCGCCAACCTTTGCTGAACAGGGAGAGCACGGCGAGGAGCGGTGGCTGAAACTTGAGTTGCAGCTCATGGCGGACGTCGCGCTCGTCGGTTTCCCCAATGCGGGCAAGAGCACGCTCATTAGTGTCATCTCTGCAGCAAAACCGAAGATTGCTGACTACCCGTTTACGACACTTGAGCCCAACCTCGGTGTCGTGTCCCTCGATGACGACACGAACTTTGTCGTTGCGGATATTCCTGGTCTTATCGAAGGTGCGAGCGAAGGCCGTGGGCTTGGTCATCGTTTCTTGCGGCACGTCGAGCGTGCGAGAGTGCTGTGTTTGCTCATCGATCTTGCTTCGGTTGACGGAATGAGTCCTTCGGAGCAGGAGGACGTTCTTCTGACCGAGCTTGGGCAATATCAGCCCGAGTTGCTCGAGCGCCCACGACTTGTTGTTGGCACGAAAGCGGACATGCTTGCAGGCGGTGCTGCGCCTGATGGTTGGCCACACCCAGTGATTTCCTCGGTCGCGCATCAAGGATTGCGAGAACTTGTTGGCCGCATGGCGTCGGCGGTTCATGAGTCGCGCTCAAGCGAACCTGTTCAAGAAGGGGTCGTTGTCCTGCGTCCTGAGCCAACGGGAGCCATTGTTGAGCGTCTGGGTGACAACGAGTTCCGGCTCGTTGGTCGAGAGGTTGAACGTGTCGTTGCGCTCAATGACGTCACGACGTCGGAGGCCCTCGAGTGGATCGACTCCCGCCTTGAGCGTCTTGGTGTACCGAAGATGTTGTCGAAGGCTGGCGTCGTCGATGGTGACATCATCTGGATCGGTGAATTCAGCTTCGAGTATCGGTCTGATCTGTGATGGATATGTGCGAGTTGGCGAAGGGCGTGGGGTTGCGATGAGAGTTGTTGTGAAAATCGGATCATCGTCTATCACCGATGATTTCGGTCGTATTGATCAGGGCGCGATTGTTGCGCTGTGTGCGCAGACCGCGGCCGTGAAGTCCGAAGGGCACGAGGTCATCATCGTTTCGTCTGGTGCCGTTGCCGCCGGCGTGTCGGCGGTGGGCCTCGCGCATCGTCCAAGCGACATGGTGACACTGCAGGCGATTTCCGCTGCAGGGCAGAGCAGATTGATGGGTGTCTACAACGAAGCGCTTGCCGCGCATTCAATTGTGGCGGCGCAAGTGCTGCTCGACCCATTCGACTTCGTCAATCGTCGGCAGTATCTTCACGCCCGCCAAACGCTGGAGCGGTTGCTCGAACTCGGCTGCGTTCCCGTGGTTAACGAGAACGATGCGGTTGCGAGCAGCGAACTTCGGTACGGCGACAACGACCGGATATCGGCGCTACTTGCCCACAGCGTTCACGCCGATGTGCTCGTGCTGCTCACTGACCTCGACGGATTGTTCACCGCCGACCCGCGCACCGATCCGACTGCATCTCTTGTCAACCATGTTGCTGCTGATGATCCGTTGTTATCGATTGACGCGTCGCGCACCGGTAGCGGGCGCGGTTCAGGGGGAATGGCATCAAAACTCATTGCGGCGCGTATTGCCTCGTGGTCGGGAGTACGAACGGTGATCGCTCGAGCCTCACGGGAGCAGGTGGTCGTTGATGCAGTTGGGCAACGTGAGGTTGGGACAACATTCGACGCGCATGATCGACGACTGAGTGCACGAAAGCTGTGGATTGCGTTCGCAGCAGAGTCGGCGGGTCGAATTGTTGTTGACGATGGCGCGCGTGAAGCGCTGACGACCCGGAATACGAGTTTGCTGCCCGCTGGCGTGTCGAGCGTCGAGGGTGACTTTGATGAGGGTGACACGATTGAGGTAGTTAGTCGCGACGGTGTGGTGTTTGCGAGAGGAATGGTGTGGTTGCGTTCCTCGGACCTTCGTGAGATCGCCGGTATGCGTACCTCGGATCTGCCTTCAGGAATGACCCACGAGGTCATTCACCGCGATGACCTCGTGTTGATGCCCACCTGATCAGGCTGAAAGCCGGAAGAGATCCTGAACGGCGACGCGCAGTAGGCGTGCGAGCGCTGCGTACGCCGCAAGCAGGGCGACCCCGGCGACAACGACGACAATGAGCGCTGTTGATCCGGTCGAATCACCCAGCCCAAACCGGTCGATGCCCAAAGAAACGAGACCACCTGCGGCCACCGCTGCGAGGAGCATTCGCGCGGTTTGATTTCCAATTCCCTTGAGGTCGAGCAGTTGCACCCGGTGTCGCTGCAACGCGAAAAGCGCGGCGACCGCGCTGATGAGATATGCGAGCGCAAGCGCGAGTCCGAGTCCAAAGATGCCGAAGGCGCGAACGAGGATGATTGCGAACACGATGTTCAGGAGATTCTCGATGACGTTGAGAGCGAACGGCGTACGAGTGTCGTGATGTGCGTAAAAGCCGCGAAGGCTCAGCATGTACACCGAGAATCCGACGAGACCTACAGCGAGACCGCGCAGTGCATCGCTCGTGTTTGTCACTGCGTCGCCTCCGAACTGACCGCGTCCCATAAGCCCGGCGACGACGAGCGGCCCGAGCGTGATGAGGAGAGCCGAGGCGGGCGCAGTCAACGCAACTGTTGCTCGGGTGCCACGCTCGATGAGGCGTGCGGTCATGGGGCCGTCGTGAGAGGTTGCTGCGGTTGCCAATTCGGGTTGCAACGTGGTTGCAATTGATACGGCGAGCAGTCCGTGGGGGAGCACGAAGAACATAAACGCATCGAAATAGGCGGACGCAAGGCTTGAGCCCGGGTTCGCGAGGTTGCGCACGATGATGAGAGCGATCTGGTTGGCGATGACGAATCCGAGCGTCCACACGCTCATCGAGGCGACACGACGAACCGCGACATGTTGCAGGTTGAACTGCCACCGCAGTGTGATGCCGCTACGTCTCACCGCGATTGCGACGATGATGGCCATCGCCGCAATGCCCCCGGTCGCGCCATATTTCAGGGTCGCAGCGAGGCGAGTGTTCGTCAGTACGTCACCCAATGCCCAGGTCGATGAACCTGCAGAAGGAAGTGAGAGCAGGCTGCCGATAATGACGAGATTCGACACAATCGGTGACCAAGCAGCCGCAGCAAACCTTCGTCGACTGTTGAGCAATGCATTCATGACGCCCGTCACGCCATAAAAGAAAATTTGAATGAGGAAGATTCGAGTAAGCGCAGTGCCGACCGATCGAAAGGCGACAGGGTCGACGTCGGTTGCGGTCGACAATGCGTAGGCCCGAAAGATCCACGGCGCACACACCACTGCGAGTGCGGTGAGTGCTGCGGTCGCGATCATCGCGATGGTGACAACAGCGTTGACTCCTTCGTCGTCATCGTCGGTGAACAGCGATGTGAGTACCGGAACCAGAGTTGCGGAAAGCACGCCGCCGATGATGAGGTCGTACACGATGTTCGGCGTTTCATTGCCGAGTTTGTAGGCGTCCGACAGGGCGTTTTGTCCGATCACATAAGCGAAGACGATGACACGGATGAGTCCGGTGAGGCGTGAAAGTGCAGTGCCCGAAGCGACGATCAGGTTCGATCGCACAAGATTCCCCACCTGCGGCAGGTTAGTCCCGCCGGTTTCGACGCTGGTGGCGTCATCTCGAAGTGGTGCGAGACTGTGTGGGTGAAATCCATTGCGTTCGTTCGACGCCCAAGTCCGCAACTAGGTGATGGGCTCGTTACCCACATCGAGCGCACCGAGGTTGACGTGCGGCGTGCGGCTGCGCAGTGGGACGCGTATAACGAGGTGCTGCGTTCAAGGGAATGGACGGTTCACGAGTTGTCGTCCGCTGATGAGCATCCCGATGGTGTATTTATCGAGGACGCGGCGGTGGTATTTGGTGATCGGGTCGTCATCACACGGCCGGGGGCGCCGGAACGACGTGGCGAAACGTCCGGGTTAAGCGATCAATTTGCTCGCCACGGTCTGGAGCCGATCGACTTACCTGACGGCTCGCTCGACGGTGGTGATGTGCTCAAGATTGGACAACAGGTGTACGTCGGTGTTGGTGGAAGGACATCGGTGCAGGGGGTCGAAGCGTTACAAGCCGTACTGGGTTCGACGTGGCATGTTCATGCGGTTCCGGTGACGCGGGTGCTCCACTTGAAGTCAGCGGTCACTGCGTTGCCCGACGGAACGGTGATTGGGTTTCAGCCGCTCGTCGACGATCCGTCGGTCTTCAACGACTTTCTTGCGATGCCAGAGGAGTCGGGGGCTCACGTCGTGCTTCTTGGTGGCAACGCACTTCTCATGGCTGCTTCGGCGCCTGCGAGCGCCGACATGCTGTCTGCCCGCGGCTGGGATCCGATTTGTGTAGATATCTCTGAGTTTGAGCGACTTGAGGGATGTGTGACATGTCTCTCGGTTCGCTACCGGCGCGGTTAGCCTCGCTGGGTGGCTTCCGACCCCTCGATGCCAGACGTGACTATGACGCGCCGTACCGTGCTGAGCTTTGGCGTCCTCACTGGTGTGATGGCCTCGGGTTACGGCGTGATGTTCACCGTGCTTGATGACTTCAGGGAGCGATACGGCATTTCGGAAAGCCGTCTCGGAATGATTGTTGGCATCGGCTTCGTGTCCTCGTTTCTTGCACAGGTCTTTCTTGCGCCGGTAGCCGATCGTGGCCATGCTCGACGGCTCGTGTATTTCGGGCTGGTGCTCAATGTCGTTGGTCTCATGTTGCTTGCATTCGGACAGGTGCTGTGGGTGCTGCTTGCCGGCAGGTTCATCTCAGGCGTCGGCTTGGGAATGGCATTTCCAGCAATTCGGCGAATCGTTATTCTTGGCGACCCGGACCGGCTCGGTGACAACCTCGGCCTGTTGCTCGCCGCCGATGTCACGGGTTTTGCGTCAGGCCCAGTGTTATCCGCGCTACTCGTTGGAACGCTCGGTTTGCCAGCGCCATTCATTGTGATCGCTGCCGGATCGATTGCGTTGCTTCCACTCGTTGGCAGGATTCACGTTGAAGAATCCGTCGAGCAGCCTGCAGCCCGACTTGCCTTCGATTTGTTGAAGTCGGCTCCCTACGTGGCGGCCGTATGTCTCGGCACTGCGTTGTTTGTGATGATCGGCACATTTGATGCGTTGTGGGTCGTCATGCTTGATGACCTCGACGCAGCGGAATGGATTGCAAACCTCGGCATTTCGATCTTTGTCATCCCGCTCATCTTTCTTGGCGAATATGGCGGCAAATTGGCGCAACGCCTCGGGCCATTCCGTGTCGGTCCAATTGGGCTGTTGCTCGGTGCCGTGTACATGGTTCTTTATGGGGTACTCCCATCAGCGCTCGTCATGCTTGGGGTTGGGGCGATTCATGCGATCACCGATGGCCTGACCGTGTCGAGCGCAGCAGTTGCCGTTGGCATGGTGACGCCCGAGAGCCGCCATGCCGGAGCGCAAGGACTGCTTGGTGGAATTCAGACTCTGTGCGCGGGCGCGTTTGCGGTGATCGCAGGGTTCCTCTACGAACGCACCGGGCGTTTGAGTGCGTATCTCTTCTGTGCCGCAGCGATGGTAGGGCTCGTCGCAGCGTCGCTCATCTTGATCGGTTCACGTCGGTCGATGACCGGCGGTGCTGCCTCAGCAACGGCAGCAGTGACGGACCCGGCAACGGCGGTCACCGGTCACGCGTGATCGGTTACTCGCAGGTTGTCGAGCGAGTTGAGCGGATGGGTCCCCGATACGGTTCGAGACCAACCGAGGTTGAACGACCTGAAGCGGTTGCCTGTCGTGTTCGAAGACCGATTGGTTGAGTCGAATCTGCGAGAATCCGCGGGTGAACGTGAGCGAGCAGCAAGTCATCAAAGTTGGAGTCATAGGTTGCGGAATGATGGGGGAGGTGCACGCTCGCACGTTGCACGACTCCGTTCGCGATGTTGCTGTGACCTGTGTGCATGACGCCGACGTGTCAAGGGCGGGCGAAGTCGCAGCGTCGATTGGCGCCCGGGTGTCGACAACTCCAGAAGAACTCGTCGGCGAGGTCGATGCAGTTGTGATTGCCTCTCCTGATGGCGCGCACGCGACGCAGGCGGTGCTCGCGTTGGCACACGGTTGTTTTGTGATGTGTGAGAAACCGCTTGCGACAACGGCAGCGGAGGCGCTCGCGGTTGTCGATGCTGAACTCGCCATTGGACAGAGGCGCCTCCAGGTCGGTCTCATGCGCGAGTTTGACCCGGGGCACGCAGCGATTGCAGCCGCGGTGCGCAGCGGGGAGCTTGGCGACACCGTGGTGACACGATCGACACACCTCAACCCTCGGCCGTGGTTGTATCCGATGCCGGCCGAACGGGCGATTACCCAGTCAATGATTCACGACATTCACTCGGTGCGGTTTCTTTCAGGAGCCGAAGTCCTCGATGTGGATGTTGACACCGTCGTCGAACCTGCAAACGGTTCTGTTCGTTACGTCTCGGCACGTCTCAGAATGTCCGACGGGTCGATCGGCATCATCGACCTCAGCGTCGGTACGGGGTATGGATATCGCGTGGATGCAGAAGTTGTCGGCACCATCGCAACGATGGCGACGACTGATCCGGCATCGACGACGTTGTGGAGGGAAGGTCGAGCGGAGCAGGTCGTCCCCGATAACTGGCCCGAACGATTCGCAACCACCTACCGCGACGAACTCGTTGCGTGGATTGATTCGTTGCGCAATGGTGTGTCCGTCGGCGCTACGGCCTGGGACGGATACGTTGCGAACCTTGTCGCTGAGGCGTGTGTGGCGTCTGCGGAAACCCGTCTCAGGGTCGAGGTCTCGATACCTGAGCGACCATCGTTCTACGACAGATGATTCTGTATCGCTCGTAACCGAGCGAGCTGCCGTTGCGCAGTGCTAACGGGCGCCAAGTGTTTTCGTGTGTGGCAACGTGCTGCGTTCGCCGTCGCCCTCGCGAATTGCGTGGTTTGCCGCCTCAAGTTGGCGATCACGAATCCACAAGCCGATGAAGAGACCAACGACTGCGACGGCACCGTACGTTGCTCCGGAAGCGAGCATCGCAAGTGCGGGCGCTGGGCAGGTTCCTGCAATTGACCAGCCTGCCCCGAAGAGGGCTCCGCCATAGATGTGATGCTTTTCAATCTTCGATCGGGAAAGCGAAAGCGGGCCACCAAAGGTTGTCGTGATCTGCCTTCGTTCAAGGATCCACAACAATGGAAGAGAAATACCGATTGCGAGGCCCATGAGACCAAAGACGTAAAAACTTTCGAGGCGCAACGTGGCGTGAATGGTGTCATAGTCGTGCAATTGACCGGCGGCGAGCACGAAGCCAAACATTGCCCCGAAAAGCAATCCGACGAGATTCATTGGTTTCTTCACTTTGGCACCGCCGGTGAGATGTCACCGAGAGCGGTGAAGCTGGTGAGTAGAAACGTGACGACGACGGCGGCCGCCATGAAAGTTGCGGTCGCCGCCCAACTCGAGGGCGAACGTTGGGCGGTGCCACAGATTCCGTGTCCGGAGGTGCACCCACCGGCAACTCGTGCTCCGTAGCCCATCACGATTGCTCCGAGCAGAACGACCACGACGATTGCAAGTTCTGACCAGCCGGCTGCGTGAAGCGCGGTGTATCCCGTTCGGATACTGACGCCCGGACCGAGAATGGTTGCGACGGCGCCACCAATGAAAATTCCGACGAAGTAGAAGACGCGCCAGCTCACTGAATCCGAGTCACCACGGACCGTTTTCATCGTTTGGACGTATGCCCCCGAGGCTCCAAGCGGCTGGTTTGAGACTGCGAAGAGCCCAACGACGAGGAGACCGAGCAACGGACCCGCAATCCACCACGGAATTTGATCAGGTAGTAATCCCATGCCGCATTGTCGCGCTCTCGCGTCGATTGTGCAACGACTCATTCTCACGTCACCGAGTGAGGCAGATATCGTGACGTCGTGACAACACCCGATGCCACGAGTGATGAAGTCGACCGCCCCTATGGCGGTGCAGATGCTCCTGACGCCCCCAAACGGGTGCGAATTCGCCACTTTGCGCGGGCGAAGGAGCAGGGCATCCGAATTACCGGGTTAACAAGTTACGACTTTCTCACCGCCCAAATTTTTGATGCTGCTGGCGTTGACTTTCTGCTCGTCGGCGACTCGGCGGGCAATACCGTCTTCGGCTTTGACACAACGATTCCGGTTACCGTCGATGCACTCATTCCGCTGACTCGAGCGGTAGCGCGGGCGTGCAGTCGTGCCCTCGTCGTTGCAGATCTCCCGTTCGGCTCCTACGAGAACGGTCCTGACGACGCGTTGCGCACGGCAATTCGATTCATGAAAGAGACCGAGGCCCACGCCGTCAAGCTTGAGGGTGGTGTCCGAAGCCAAGAACAGATTCGACGCATTGTCACGGCTGGGATACCGGTGATGGCGCACATCGGGTTTACCCCTCAGAGTGAACATGGCCTCGGGGGCCATCTCATCCAGGGCCGCGGTGAAGGTGCCGAGGCGCTACTCGACGATGCTCGGGCGGTCGAGGCCGCAGGCGCGTTTGCTGTCGTGCTTGAGATGGTTCCCTCAGCGGTCGCGCAGCGGGTGACGAACGAACTCTCCATTCCGACGATCAGCGTCGGTGCAGGTCCCCATTGCGATGGGCAGCTACTCGTGTGGACTGACTGGGCCGGTCTCACAACCGGTCGTATACCGCGATTTGTGAAGCAGTATGCCGATCTTGCCGGCACCCTTCGTCATGCGGCTGAACGGTTTTGTGCCGATGTCGCGTCGGGTGTGTATCCGGCTGCCGAGCACGAATATCAGGATTAAGCGCGCGGGGCTGTCGGTTCATACGCGAGGAGATGCGCGAGCCGGCGTTCGGTTTCCTCAACCGATTGCTGCGTGCGTTGTGCGTAGTCCTCGACCTGTTCTTTCGTGATTTTGCCAACGCCGAAGTACTTGGCATCCGAATGAGCGAAGTACAGTCCGCACACCGATGAACCTGGATACATCGCCCACGACTCGGTGAGGTTGAGACCGACAGTTGCGGTTGCGTCGAGGAGCGAAAACAAGGTTTCCTTCTCTGCGTGGTCCGGTTGCGCCGGGTATCCCGGAGCAGGCCTGATGCCTCGATACTGCTCAGCGATGAGTCGGTCACCGTCGAGTGGCTCGTCCGGGGCGTACCCCCACAACTCTGTACGGACTTTCCAATGCGTGAATTCTGCGGCTGCCTCGGCAAGTCGGTCAGCGATCGCTTTGACCATGATTGACGAGTAGTCGTCGCCCTCGGCTTCGAAACGATCGGCGATTTCGTGTTCTTCCGGACCAACCGTGACCGCAAACGCTCCGATGTAGTCGATGAGTTCACGTGACTTGGGTGCGATGAAGTCGGAGATGCAGAGATTTGCCCGCCCGGTTCGACCAGATTTTTCAAGTTGCTGACGTAGGCCGTGCAGGGTTGCGAGTACGTCCCCCGATGGTGACAGCACCTCGATGTCGTCGCCGACCGAGGCCGCTTGCCATAACCCGACGATGCTGACGGGACGGAACCAACCTTCATCAGAAATGCGGTCGAGCATTCGCTCCGCATCCTCGTAGAGCGCACGTGCCGGCTCGCCAACATCGGGGTCATCGAGAATGTTGGGGAACTGGCCGCGTAGTCCCCAGGTGGCAAAGAACGGCGACCAGTCGATGACGCGCCGAAGTTCCTCGATGGAGAGTTCACATCGTGTCGTCCCGAGGTGCTTCGGAATCGCAATTGTCGTCTCATCGAATGTGAGGTGTGCCGCTGCCGCTCGAGCGTCGGCCAGCGAAAGACGGTTTCGTTCGCGCTCTGCTGAGTGGTAACGAGCGACGACTCGTTCGTAGTCGGCGTCAAGTTCTGCGAGAAAGGCATCGCGGCGCTCGTCGGAGAGCACGCTTGAAATGACTCCGGATGCTCGACTCGCATCTGCGACGTGAATCACCGAGCCGTTCGAGCGAGATGGGCGGATGCGAAGCGCAGTGTGCAAGCGACTTGTTGTCGCGCCACCAATGAGCAGTGGGGTGGTGATGCCAACACGATCGAGTTCGGCAGCGACGTTCACCATATGGTCAAGCGAAGGCGTGATGAGTCCGGAGAGGCCGATGATGTCCACGTTGTGCTCCACTGCGGCCTCGCAGATTGTTTGCATGGGCACCATGACGCCGAGGTCAATGACCTTGTAATCGGCGCATCCGAGGACGACCCCCACGATGTTCTTGCCGATGTCGTGAACGTCGCCAGCGACTGTGGCGAGGAGGACGGTGCCGGCATGCTGAGGTTCGTCTGAGGCCCCGGACTTCTCTGCCTCGATGAACGGCGTGAGATAGGCAACCGCCTGCTTCATGACGCGAGCGGACTTCACCACTTGGGGCAGGAACATGCGACCTGATCCGAACAGTTCGCCGACCGTGTTCATGCCGCTCATCAGCGGTCCTTCGATGACCTCTACGGCGCGAGCGAGGTCAACTCGTGCCTCTTCGACGTCATCTTCGATGTGATCGGTGATGCCGTGGACGAGTGCGTGCGTGATGCGTTCGTCGTATGAACCGGTGCGCCACTCGGACTGTTGCGTGGTGAGCGCTTCTGAGCGATCAGCATTGAATTGAGCGGCGGCGTCGAGCAACCGGTCGGTGGCGTCAGCTCGCCGATTGAGTACGACATCGGTGCAGAGTTCGCGAAGTTCTTTGTCGAGGTCGTCGTGAAGGGCGAGCTGTGCTGGGTTCACGATGCCAACTCTCATACCCGCTTCGATCGCGTGAACGAGAAAGACCGAGTGCATCGCTTCTCTGACGGTGTCGTTGCCGCGGAAGGAAAAGGAGAGGTTGGATACTCCGCCTGAGATATTTGAGGTTGGGAATCGGTTGGTGAGTACCCGAGTTGCTTCGATGAAGTCGATTCCGTAGGTGTTGTGTTCGGGGATGCCGGTGGCGAGTGCGAAAATATTTGGGTCGAAGATGATGTCTTCGGCGGGAAAGCCGACCTCGGTTGTTAACACCTCATGGGCTCGTGAACAAATGTCGATCCGTCGCTCAAGCGTGTCCGCTTGACCGTTTTCATCAAACGCCATGACGATCACTGCTGCACCGTGATCGCGACAGATTTCTGCCTGGCGTCGAAACTCATCGAGGCCCTCCTTCATCGAAATCGAGTTCACAATGCATTTGCCTTGGACGCATCCGAGCGCTGCCTCGATCACGTCGAATCGAGATGAGTCGATGACAATTGGAACGCGAGCAATGTCGGGTTCGGCGGCGATGAGCTTGAGAAATGTGGTCATTTCGACAACGGTGTCGAGCAGGCCCTCATCCATGTTGATATCGATGGCCTGAGCGCCTGCGAGGACTTGCTCGCGGGCGATGTCGATGGCGTCGGAGTGCCGGCCCTCTTGAATGAGGCGGAGAAACTTGCGCGATCCGAACACGTTGGTTCGTTCGCCGATGTTGACAAACGGAATGTCGCTGGTGAGGGTAAATGGCTCAAGTCCTGCGAGTTCGAGACGCGGTATGCGGGTTGCGGGTTGCCGTGGTGCCGCGGTTGATACCGCTTTGGCAATCGCTTCGACATGGGCGGGTGTGGTTCCGCAACAACCGCCGACGATGTTGACGAGGCTGTGGCTGGCGTATTCCTGGAGGATGGCGGCGGTTTCAGCGGGACTTTCGTCATAGCAGCCGAGTGCGTTCGGTAAACCAGCATTTGGGTAGGCGGACACCAGCGTGTCGGCGATCGAAGCGAGGGTGGCGACGTGTGGACGCATTTCGGCTCCACCGAGCGCACAGTTAATGCCAACGGCGAGAGGGTTGGCGTGTCGAATTGATGTCCAGAACGCTTCGATGGTTTGTCCGGAAAGCGTTCGTCCTGAACGATCGCTCACGGTTCCCGAAATAATGAGCGGCAGTTCGGTGCCACGGCGGCGTTCGACGCGGCGGGTGGCCACGATTGCTGCCTTTGCGTTGAGCGTGTCAAAGATTGTTTCAAGCAGCAGGATGTCGACTCCACCTTCGGCGAGCGCATCGATTTGTTCTTCATAGGCTGCGACCATCGACGAAAAATCGATGGCTCGAAACCCCGGGTCCTCAACGCGGGGTGACATTGAGAGCGTTTGGTTTGTTGGCCCGACGGAGCCCGCAACAAATCGTGCAATGCCATCAACTCTTGCGTCGACGATGTCACGCGCCAGTCGGGCTGCCGCAAGGTTGATCTCGCGAACGGAGTCGTGAGTGCTGTAGTCGGCCTGTGCGACACGCGTCGAATTGAATGTGTTCGTGCAAATGATGGTTGCGCCAGCCTCGACGTACGAGTTGTGAATGTCGCTGATGACGTCGGGGCGGGTGATTGACAAGATGTCGTTATTGCCGGTGAGATCAACCGTGTGCGAGGCGAAATGTTCGCCGTGAAAATCCTTTCGGATGAGCTGGCGGGCCTGAATTTCGGTTCCCATTGCGCCGTCGATGACGAGAATTCGCTCAGCGGCTGCGGCTCGTATGGCCTGTCGAATATCAGACATCGCGTTCTCCTCGTAGTTCGGTAACGATGCTGAGCACCAGTTCGGCGGAGTTCAGGGTGTAGAGGTGGAACTCCTCGACTCCATTTCGTTGCAGGTCAGCGATTTGCGATGTCGTCCAGTCGACCGACCTCGAACGTTCGTCGGGACTTCCGGGTACGGCGCCGTCGAAATGAGCAAGGAATTTGTCCGGTACCGATGCTCCGCATCGCCGTGCGAATGCCACGGTGCGCTCGAATGAGTGGACGGGCATGATGCCGGGCACGAGCTGCACCGTTGGCATGCGTTCTGCGACCGCTTCGCGCAGGTTGAGGTACGCAGCGTTGCTGAAGAACATCTGTGTCATCGCTCGTGTTGCGCCTGCAGCAACCTTTGCTTCCATGACGTCAAGATCGTGAGCCATCGACGCGGATTGGGGGTGTACCTCGGGATAGGCACTTACTGAGATGACGAGTTCGATTGAACGCTCTTTGGCCCGCTCGAATGCAGCGCTCACGAGGTCAGCGGTAGACGAGTATCCATCGGGGTGCGGTCGATATGGCGCGTCGATTCCTTCCGGGGGATCGCCTCGCAAGGTAACGATATGCGAGATGCCGAGATCGAGGTACCGGTCGATCGTGAGGTTGACATCGTCTCGTGACATTCCGACACAGGTGAGGTGCCCGGCGATCGGGCAGTGCGCGGCGGCGTTTGCGGCGTGTATCGCGTCAAAAGAGCGTTGTTGCTCACCCCCGCCGGCGCCGTAGGTGACCGAGACAAGTGTTGGTCGGATCGCTCGCAGATTGACGAGCGTGTCGGTGAGTAAATGCAACCCGCGCTCCGTTTTTGGCGGAAAAATTTCGTACGAGAAGCGCATCAGCGGCTGCCCTTCTCTGCTAGCCAGATCTGCACCGCGAGTCGTCGAGCGTCAGTGTCGGTGATGAGCTCATGATTTACGACGTGGAGATCCACTTGGTCGCACCAGTTCCGAACCTGGCGGTCATCAAATCCGAGGCGTCGGTGTGCGTGCTCGGTGCGAAGCGATTCGTCGTGGTGTGGAGCGAGGTCGACGATGAGCGCACGACCGCCACGACGCAGCACCTTGGCAATTGCTGAGATCGCCCGGTCGGGGTCGTCGAGGTAGTGAAGCACTTGGTGGATGACCACGAGGTCGAACCGTTCGTATTCGACCGGAGGAGCGAAGAGATCACCGTGACGTAGCTCGGCATGGTGGACGCCCGCTCGGTCGAGGTTGGCACGTGCGACTCGCAACATGGTGGTGTTCGTGTCGATGCCAACGAGTCGGTCGGCGCTGCTGGCGAGCAGTTGCACCATTCGTCCCGTGCCGGTTCCGACATCGAGTACGTCCCCGAGTGAATCGCTTGGGGAGAGGTGCAACATGTCGAGTAGCACAGGCTCGATGAGCGCGTTGGCGACATGTCGCGACGTGTCGAGGTCCCAATCAGCGGCCATCGCGGCGAAGTGTTCATCGGCGGCGGCGGAACGTCGTTCGCGAACAGTTCCAAGTCGCGCGAGGTCGGCGTCGAGTTGCGGGTCGTCATCGGCGAGGTGTGCGAGCACAAGCTCGGTAAGCGCGACGCGTTGGGCTTCACGATCGCCGTCCCGCTCGATACCGAAGTACACGAAGGTGCCCTCGCGATGGCGTGAGCAAATGCCTGCATCGACAAGAAGTTTGAGATGTCGTGAGATGCGAGGCTGCGACTGACCGAGGATCTCGCACAGGTCGGTAACCGAGCATTCCCCGTGTCGCAAAATCGCAAGAATGCGCAGGCGAGTGGGTTCGCCGACTGCTTTAAGCGCCTCGACAGCGGTCTCGACATCGAGCGAATACTCAGCCGGGTCGGTGAAGACATCAAGTGCCATACGCACATCATATAAAGAAATGTGCATATCTGTAAATACTCTTTGGCGTGCCGTTTCGTTGATGAAGTACGTCCTTTGGGAGACTCGACGTCGTGGACATCTTGAAAGGGCTTCTCGGACGCGCCGGAAATCACGGTGACGAGGGCTTTCTTACCGTTGGCGAGGTGTCGCTGTCGGCAACGCAACTCATTGAACGAGCAGATGCGGTAGCCAGCAGAATCCGAGGCGCACGCGCCGTCGGTATCTGCGCGAACTCCTCGGCCGACACCGTCGTCTCCATCGTTGCTGCACTGCGAGCCGGCGTTGCGGCAGTACCGATCGCCGCCGACTCTGGACCCGCCGAGCGGGCCCACGTGCTCTGCGACTCGTCCGCCGAGGCCATGCTCGGCGACCACCCATGGGATGACGTTGGCATCGAGTCGGTTTCACTCGACGCCACGGGCTCATCGCTCGCCCACAGCACCCAGCACGACCTTGATGATGTCGCGCTCATCATGTACACCTCGGGCACTACGGGTGCGCCGAAAGGCGTCCTCATTCCGGAACGGGCGATGGTCGCATGCGTCGACGGACTTGCAGATGCGTGGCAATGGACACCTGAAGATCACCTTGCGCACGGCTTGCCGCTCTTTCACGTTCACGGACTCGTGCTCGGCATGCTCGGGTCATTTCGTCACGGCAACCCTGTCACGCACACCGAGCGGCCAACACCCGAGGGATACGCCCACGCCGCATCGAAGGGAGCCTCGTTGTTCTTTGGCGTACCGACCGTGTGGTCGCGTGTGTGCGCCGAACCCACCGCTGCCCGTGCGCTCGCCGGCGCCCGTGCAATCGTTTCGGGATCCGCCGCGCTGCCGGTGTCGGTGTTCCACGAACTCGAATCGCTCACAGGACTCACACCACTCGAGCGCTACGGCATGACCGAGACCATGATCACGATTTCGACGAGGCTCGACGGCGACCAGCGGCCGGGTCACGTTGGACTTCCGTTGAAGGGGGTTGAAACCCGCCTACGAGGTGATGACGGAGAACTTCTCGAACACGATGGTGTTGCGATCGGCACTCTTGAAGTTCGCGGCACCACCGTTGCCTCCGGCTACCTCGGCCGACCTGACGCCACGGCTGATGCAATGACCTCGGATGGGTGGTTCATTACCGGCGACTCGGCGGTCATTGGCGCCGATGGCATGCACCGGATCGTGGGTCGTACATCGGTCGACATCATCAAATCTGGTGGGTACAAGGTTGGGGCCGGAGAGGTCGAAGCCTCAATTGCCGAGTTGCCCGGTGTCGCTGAGGTGGCCGTCGTTGGAGTCGCCGATCCCGACCTCGGGCAGCGGATTGAAGCGGTCATCGTGGTCGATGCTCAGGGTTCAATCAAGGAGGCCGACGTCATTGATCACGTGGCAAACCAACTCTCTATTCACAAGCGACCGCGACGCGTCCACATTGTCGATGAACTACCTCGCAACGCCCTCGGCAAGGTGCAAAAGGCGCAGTTGCGGTCCCGATTGGAGGAGGCGCAGTGACACAACCAAAGGACGCAACCGAGCACACGAGACGCGCGAACTCGTCGGCGCCAGTCACGCTTGACCCAAAGGATGTTGAGCGAGCGTCGCGTGGTCGCGTTGCCCAACACCCGACCGGGGTCATCGAAGGTCCGTGGGGAGTCGCCTGGGACAGCAAGCGGCACAACTACGTCGTCGACAGCGAGTGCCCACCGACCGTACATCCGAGCCTGTGGCGTCAGGCTCAACTCAATGCTGAGCATGGACTGTTCGAAGTGGCTGAGGGTATTTGGCAGGTTCGAGGCTATGACATCTCGAACGTGACGTTCATCGCCGGTGCCACCGGCTGGATTGTGATCGACCCACTCACCGTCGAGCCATCGGCTCGCGCTGCGCTCGAGCTCGTCAACGACACGATCGGCAAGCGACCAGTAGTCGCAGTGATCTACACGCATTCTCACACCGACCACTTCGGTGGAGTGCTCGGGGTGACATCTCAACAAGCAGTCGACGATGGCGAGTGTCGCGTGATTGCGCCCGTCGGCTTTCTTCACGAAGCGATCGCTGAGAACGTCATTGCAGGTTTCGCGATGGGTCGACGAGCCGCGTATCAATTTGGGCCGCTATTGCCGCCAGGGCCGCGGGGTCATGTGGACTGTGGGCTCGGTAAGGGACTTGCAATTGCGCAACCAGGACTTATCGCCCCAACTGAAGACATCACGTTCACTGGTCAAGAACTTGTCGTCGACGGTATTCGAATCGTGTTCCAGCTCACTCCTGAAGCCGAAGCACCAGCAGAGATGAACTTCTTCTTTCCCGATCAGAAGTGGCTCTGCATGGCAGAAAACTGCACGCACACGATGCACAACCTCGTGCCGATTCGTGGCGCACTCGTACGCGATGCGTTGGCCTGGTCGAAATACATTGACGAGTCGATCAGCCTGTTCGGCGCAGAGACCGAAGTATTTTTCGCGTCGCACCACTGGCCACGCTGGGGAGGCGAGGACATTCTCGACTACCTGCGACGCCAACGCGATATGTACCGATGGATACACGATCAGACGATGCGGCGAGCAAATCTTGGACAGACCGCGACCGAAATTGCCGAAGAGTTAGTGCTTCCCGCAGACTTCACTGAACAGGGGCACACAACCGGCTACTACGGCCATCTCGTGCACAACGTGAAGGCGGTGTACCAGCGGTACTTGTCCTGGTACGACGGCAACCCGTCAAACCTTCACCGGCTTCCACCAACCGAGGCAGGTCAGCGATATGTCGATTTGGCAGGCGGAGCCGATGCGTTACTCGCTGCTGCGCAACGTGCGTTCGACGACGGCGAGTATCGATGGGTTGCCGAACTTGTCAATCATCTCGTCTTTGCTGACCCGACAAACGATGCCGCCCGCTCGCTTCAGGCCGACACGCTCGAGCAACTCGGCTACCAGAGCGAGTCGGCGACATTTCGTAACGCGTATCTCATGGGTGCCCAAGAATTGCGCCAAGGTAAGCCGACACCGCGTGATGCGATGCGACGCGGGTTCCTTGAGGCGATGACCGTCGGTCAGTTGCTCGACGTGCTCGCCGTGCGCCTGCAAGCCGAACATGTCGCCGGGGTGCAGGCAACCATTCATCTCACGGTGGTGCTCAAGGGTTCCGAAGAGGCGTGGACGATTGAGCTCTCGCATCAGACGTTGACATCAATTGAGGGCAGCCGTGGTGTGGCCGATGCTTCACTTGTCGTGACCCACGATGATCTCGTCGAGTTCAGTGCAAACGCCCTGAGCGTGAGCGATCTGCTCGAGCGATCTCGACATGCCGGTGACATTGACGTGCTACAGACTGCATTTGGACATCTCGAAACCTTTGTTTCCGGCTTCCCGATCGTCGAGCCCTGAGGCACGATCACCGAAGTCGATGTGCGGCGCGTAGTAACACCCGAGCGAACGCGCCAACGCCGAGCACTACAAGCCCGGTGACGACAACGCGCAAAGGGAGCGACAGCGCGAGAGCGGTACATCCGATGAGTCCGCACCACGCAAAGCCGACATGCCAGCGTCGTTCGTCTCGTTCGAGGCGAAGCGCCGACAGGTTCGTTAACGCGTAGTAGGCGAGCACGGTGACGCCAGAGAACGCAATTGACGACCGAAGGCTTGCGAGGTTCACGATGGCGATCACCACAAGCGCGACAGTGACTTCAGCGACAACGGGTAGCTGTCGATGTGACGACACCCGGGCAAGCCAGTTTGGCAATTCATTGCGTCGTGCCATTGCGAGCACGGTTCGTGCCACGCCGGGAAGCAAATTCAGCAACACACCACAACTCGCAATACAGGCGCCGATGCCAACAAGCGAACGCAGGCCTTGGAGCCGACCGGACGCTACGACAAGATCGAGCGGCGCGTCAGTGAGCGCAAGCGCCCCAGCAGGAACGGCGCGAAGGGTTGCGACACCGATGACGAAGTACAGCAGAAACACTGCACCGAGTGCTCGTGGAATGGCCCAAGGAATCGTGACCTTCGGCTGCTGCACTTCCTCGCCGAAGGTTGCAATTCGCGCGTATCCGGCGAATGCAAAAAACATGAGTCCGGCTGCTTGGAGAATTCCTCGAGCATTGGTGTGCACCGGTGTCGCAACAACGACCTGACTCGGGTCGCGCACCAACGCACCGAGGATGACCACGAGGAGTGTGAGACACGAAACGAGCAGCAGGAGTCGAGTGACCGTTGCCGTTCGAGTAAGTCCACCAAGATTGACGACGAGCATGAGGCAGACGATTGCTGTCGCAATTTCTCGGGCGTGCTCGGGCCAAAGGTAGGTGCCCGCAGTGAGCGCCATCGCTGCGCTACTCGCCGTCTTGCCGACAACGAACCCCCAGCCCGCAAGGTGTCCGGCCGCGGGCGAGAGGCGTTCACGGGCGTACACATAGGTGCCGCCGCTCTCGGGATGCTGTGCGGCGAGTTGAGCCGATGAGGTGGCGTTGCACCACGCAACACATCCTGCGATGGCGAGTGCGAGCATCATCCAGGGCCCAGCTACACGAGCTGCGGGTGACCACACGACAAAGACCCCGCTGCCGACCATTGAGCCAATACCGACCGTGAGGGCATCACGGCGGTTCAGCGTTCGATGAAGGGTGGTGTGCGCACTCATGCGAGATGCGCGCGGCAGTAGTCCCCGATGATCGCGTGCACTTCATGTGCCCGGCTCATCGTGTGCCATCGTGCGATAAAGCCGTGCACCACGCCAGGTATCGCTTCGTACTGCACCTCGACACCGCCGTCGGCGAGCCGTTGCGCGTATGCCGCACCTTCGTCGCGCAAGGGATCGAACTCCGCCGTGATGACGAGGGCAGGTGTGAGGCCTTTCGTCGACGCGATCTGAATTGGAACGGCACGAGGATCATCGTGCCCACCGTCAGCGAGGTAGTGATTCCAGAACCACGCCATGTCGATTGCGGTGAGAAAAAATCCGGTGGCGTTGTCACGCATCGACTGGTATGGCTGTTGGTTCGTATCAGTGCACGGATAGATGAGGACTTGCGCCGCGAGATCGAGCCCTTCGTCCCGAGCTCGAATTGCGACGCCCGCTGCAAGGTTTCCTCCGGCCGAATCGCCGGCGACGATCATGCGGGAACCATCGCCGCCAAGTGTTGCGGCATGTTCCTGCAGCCAGCGAGTGACGAGCCAACAGTCATCGTGTGGCGAGGGGAAGGGGTGTTCTGGGGCGAGTCGGTAGTCGACCGAGACAACGAGCGCTCCTGATACCCGTGCGAGTCGTCGCGCGAAGTGATCATGTCCATCGATGCTCGAGAGCACCCAGCCGCCACCATGAATGAACACGATGACGGGAAGGTTGGCTGGCTGTGCGACATCGGCGTATGCCCGGGCGGCGACCGAGTGACCGTCACCGGGCACGTCGAAATCGACGACGTATGGCAGGTCATCGCGCTCGGGAGTTGGCGCGAGCATGTAATTTCGACGCGCTTCGTCGACGGTTCCCGCCGAAAGCGCCGGAGCGTTCGTCGCCGCGAGCGTGTCGACGAGAAGTTGGACGTCGGGATCGAGTGGCATCAGTGAACGCCTGATGCATCGAGCACGCGTTGTACTTCCGCAACGATGTCCTCTGCTGTGGTTCCTGGAGTAAGCACAGCCGCGATACCAGCTGCGGTGAGGTCGTCGAGGTCGTGATCAGGCACGGTGCCACCAAGAATGACCGGAATATCAGCGCCTCGCGCCCTGACGGCTTCTACGACAAGTGGCGCAAGCGTCATATGTGCACCCGACAGCATAGAAAGTCCAATTGCGTCGGCATCCTCATCGACGGCTGCCGCAGCCACCGTTTCGGGGGTCTGAAAGAGTCCGGTGTAGATCACCTCGTAACCGGCGTCGCGCAGGATCCGCGCAACGACTTTCACGCCACGGTCGTGTCCGTCTAAGCCAACCTTTGCGACGAGTATTCGTTCTCCAGCCATGACGAATCCTCTCAGATGCTCGGAACCTCGACGTGCCTGCCGAATACTCCAGCCATCGTCCCCATCATTTCTCCGATGGAGACGTACGCATTGGCTGCATCGATCAGCGTTGGCATCAGGTTGATTTCAGGGTCGGCTGCTTCAACGCGTAGTCGTTCCAGCACCTCTTCGACCTGCCGGGAGTTGCGATCGGCGCGCACCGCATCGAGGCGCTTTCGCTGTCGCTGTTCATCTTCGTTTGTGATTCGCAGCAATTGAATTTGCGCTTCCTCGTTTCCTTCGGTGAACGCATTGACGCCGACGGTGATGCGCTGCCCGGCGTTCATCCGCCGTTCGAGGTCGTAAGCAGAGTCCGAGATTCGTCCTTGGAACCAATTCTCTTCGATGCCTTTGATTGCGCCTTCGAGCATCGAACCATCACCGAGCGCATCGAGATGAGCGAAGATCTCCTCGGCTTGTCGCTCAACTTCGTCGGTGAGTGACTCGACGTACCAAGATCCACCGAGCGGGTCGGCAACGTGTGCCGTGTTTGTCTCGTGTGCGATGACTTGCTGGGTGCGCAGTGCGATTCGAGCCGCCTTCTCGGTGGGAAGTGCAAGTGCCTCATCCATCGAGTTCGTGTGGAGGCTCTGTGTACCTCCGAGCACTCCTGCGAGCGCTTCAATTGCGGTGCGCGCAATGTTTACCTCGGGTTGCTGGGCTGTGAGCGAGACACCTGCTGTCTGGGTGTGGAAGCGGCATTGCATCGAACGCGGATCGGTCGCACCGTAGCGATCTTTCATCCACCGAGCCCAAATTCGACGGGCAGCTCGATATTTCGCGATTTCCTCAAAAAAGTCGATGTGCGCATTGAAGAAGAAACTCAACCGAGGCGCGAACGTGTCGATGTCAAGTCCCGCGGCAAGTGCAAGTTCGACATAGGCAAATCCGTTGGCAAGAGTGAACGCGAGTTCTTCGACTGCGGTCGATCCTGCCTCGCGTATGTGGTAGCCCGAGATCGAGACTGAGTTCCAACGCGGCATTTCTGCTGCGGTGAAGTCGATGGTGTCGCGTACGAGTCGCATCGATTGCCGTGGTGGGAACACGAACTCCTTTTGCGCCTGATACTCCTTGAGAATGTCGTTCTGGAGGGTTCCACCAAGTCGGGCACGAGAGACTCCGGCTTTTTCGGCCTGTGCGACAAACATCGCAAAGATGACGGCAGCCGGAGAGTTGATCGTCATCGACGTCGTGATTTCGCCAAGGTCGATTCCGGCGTAGAGGTCTTCCATGTCGGCGAGCGTGTCGACTGCGACACCGCAGCGTCCGACTTCGCCGAGCGACATCGGATCATCCGAATCGAGTCCGAGCAACGTCGGCATGTCGAATGCCGTCGAGAGTCCGGTGCCGCCAGCGCGGATGATTTCTTTGAATCGCCAATTTGTGTCATCGGCAGTACCGAACCCTGCAAACATTCGCATGGTCCATAGACGTGACCGGTACATCGACGCGTACGGCCCGCGGGTGTAGGGGTACTGACCGGGAAATTCGCCATCCTCGGGTCCGTAGACGGGGTCGAGGGGTATTCCCGAGAGTGTGGTGAATTCGGCGTCTCGAGAGGGCGAGGCGTTGAAAGCTCGTTCCCACTGGGCTCGTGGCGACTCGGTCGGACTAGTCATGACTGAAGAATACTTTGATGTCCAAGTAATCTCCACATCGGGGTAACGTTGGCGAATGCCATCTGGCGAGCGACTCATTGACCCAATTGAGGCCGCAGTTGCGAATTGGCTGGCGATGGGCTGGGAGGACTCGGCGGGAGGAATGGCCTTTGTCACCTCTGTTACACGAGCGCAGCAGATTCTCGAGACCTCAATCGATCGAACACTTCGTCCATTTGGTCTTACGTTCGCTCGGTTTGAACTTCTACGGCTACTGGCCTTCACCCGGCGAGGCACCCTGCCGATGGGAGTTGCCGGCCAACGACTGCAGGTGCATCCGGCGAGCGTGACGAATGCGGTCGACCGCCTCGAACGAGCGGGACTTGTTGCTCGCCACCGAAGCGACGTCGACGGACGAATGGTCATTGTTGGCATTACCAACGATGGTCGCGAACTTGTCGAGCGAGCAACAGTTGAACTCAACAACCTCTTCGCAAGGATCCCGGTCGGCTCGAATGATATGGCGCAAGTTGTCGATGCCCTGCGAGTGTTTCGGGGCGCACACGACGGCACCGGCACTGAGGTATGTCGTTGATCGACGACATACGAATCGGTGCCGACGGCATTGCTCGATGTCGATGGTGCGATGTCGACGACGAGTACCGGCGATATCACGACGAAGAGTGGGGACGACGACCGGTTCATGATGACGAGTGGTTTGAAAAGGTTTGTCTCGAAGGGTTCCAAGCAGGATTGAGCTGGATCACGATCCTTCGACGTCGGGACCGATTTCGCGAGGTGTTCGATGGGTTTGACCCGTCGACGGTCGCCACATTCGGTGAACGCCAGGTACGCGCTGCGTTACGCGACGCTGGCATCATTCGTCACGAGGGCAAGATTCGGTCAACGATCAACAACGCCGCACGTGCACTTGATCTGAAACGAGAGTTCGGCTCGCTCGGTCAGTTCTTTATTCAGTTCGCTGAACCTGAAAAGTCGGCGCCACGTCGGCTCGCCGACATTCCGGCGAAAACCGAGACTTCGCTCGCTCTGTCGAAGGCGCTTCGCTCACGTGGATGGACGTTTGTTGGGCCTACGACGATGTACGCGATGGCGCAATCGATGGGACTCGTGAACGACCACTTGGTGTCCTGCGATACCCGCACCCGGTGTCCGTGAGCAATTGGCCCGCCTCGGCCTCGTAAATATCAGCAGAGTTGGCTGCGGAGAAATTCGTGGACATCCGGCCAGATCTTCGCAGCGAGCTCGGCATTGCGAGTGCCAAGCGCGTTATGTGTTGCCATGAAGGCGTGACCGGTACCAGCGTGAACGGTGAGCGTTGCGTCAACTCCGGCTGAGCGAAGACGGCGCTCGAGCTCGGTGGCGCCCTCGGGTGAGAAGAACGAGTCGTGTTCTGCCATGTGGCCACGAATGACCGCGGTGATCTTCGAATAGTCAGGCTGATCGTCGCCCGATGGAAATCCGTAGAACGGAACCGCCGCCGTTACTCGGTCAGGTCGAAGTGCAGCCAGCACAAAGGTCAGCATGCCGCCCATGCAAAATCCCATGACGCCGATGCCCGACCCTGTTGTTGCTACGTGGTCGCCGAGAAAGTCAACCGCACCGCTCATATCTCGCGCTGCTCGGTCCATCGGCATCGACGACATGAGCTCGCCAGCCCGGTCCATTTCGGTATGCCCGGCAAGTTCGCCGCGGTAGAGGTCGGGTGCGAGCGCAACGAAGCCATGGCTCGCAAGGTCGTCGCAGACGTCAACGATGCCTGAATCAAGCCCCCACCATTCCTGCACGACGATGACCCCAGGCCCCGACCCGGACTCTGGTATCGCTAGGTAGCCAGATGCCTGAGAGCCGTTCGATGCAAAGGTGACTGTTGTTCCCATGCTCCGAGCGTAGTTCGTGTCATCTCGTCATTCTTCGGCGCTGCAGTGCGAACGCGGTGTCACCCAGATGGGATCATTGACGTGATGCTGTCGAATCCTGCCGTGCTCTGGGAACCTGACCCGGAGGCTCCCACCAATCTCGAGGTGTTCACTCGGTTCTGTTCCGAACGTGAAGGTCGTACGTTCAACGACTACCTCGAGTTGTGGAAGTGGTCAACCACGGACGGTCTCGAAAACTTCTGGGAAGCGGTGTGGGAGTGGTTCGATATCGCTGCTTCGTCCCCGTACACCACGGTGCTCACGCAGCGAACGATGCCCGGTGCGTCGTGGTTTGTTGGAGCGCGACTCAACTACTGCGAACACGCTCTCCGGCACCTTGACGATGATCGCGAGGCGCTTGTCGCCATCTCGCAATCGCGCCAACGTCAACAACTCAACGGAGGAGAACTTCGACGCGAAGTTGCGCGTGTTCGCTCCGGTCTCGTGAACGCAGGTGTTGGAATCGGGGATCGGGTCGCCGGGTATTTGCCGAACACCATTGAGGCCGTTATCGCGTTTCTTGCGGCGGCGAGCATCGGCGCAATTTGGACCTCGTGCGCGCCCGAATTCGGTGTTGGCGCAGTGCTCGACCGCTTCGGACAGGTGTCACCAACGGTGCTCTTCGTTGTCGATGGCTATCGGTATGGTCAGCGCAACGTCGATCGCCGAGACGAAATTTCGCAACTTCGGGCGGGCCTGCCGTCGGTAACGACAACGGTGCTCGTTACTCACCTTGGTGCCGATCGCACCGATGGCGATGGCATCGTGCCGTGGGAAGATTTCGGTGAGTCGAGCGCCGAGCATGTGACCTTTGAGCCCGTCGCTGTCGACCACCCGCTCTACATCTTGTACTCATCGGGCACGACGGGTCTTCCGAAACCAATCGTTCACGGGCACGGCACGATCGTGCTCGAGCATCTCAAGGTTCTCGGACTGCACGCCGATATGCGCGCTTCCGACCGCTTCATGTGGTTCACCACGACTGGCTGGATGATGTGGAACTACCTGGTGTCGGGACTTCTCGTTGGCGCAACGATCGTCATGGTTGACGGCGATCCGTCTTTCGACGGGCCGGACACGTTGTGGAAGATCGCTGCTGAAGAACGAGTTACCTGGTTTGGCAGCGGCGCACCATGGTTCTCGGCGTGTCGCCGAGCGCAACTCACGCCAGGAAGAGATTTCGACCTCAGCACGCTCAGGGCGATCGGGTCGACCGGTGCTCCACTCCCACCTGATGCGTTTCGATGGATCTATGACCACGTATCACCAACTGCGTTGTTGTCCCCGATTAGTGGCGGTACAGACGTGTGTTCGGCATTCGTTGGCGGAAATCCAGCGACACCGGTGTGGGAAGGTGAAATTCCTGCGCCGTATCTCGGATGCGCCGTTGCCGCTTGGGATGACGACGGGAATCCTGTTGTCGGGAGCCAGGGTGAACTCGTCATCACCAAGCCAATGCCGTCGATGCCTGTTGGATTCTGGGGCGATGACGACGGCAGCCGGTATCGGTCGAGTTACTTTGAGCACTTTCCAGGGGTGTGGCGGCACGGCGACTGGGTGACGTTTTCTGAGCGTGGATCCTGTGTGATTTCGGGTCGAAGTGATGCGACGCTCAACCGCGGTGGGGTGCGTGTCGGTACTGCAGAGATCTACCGCGTTGTCGAGTCTGTCGAACGAGTCATTGACTCGCTCGTGGTTCATCTTGAATCTGTTGATGGTGACGACCAAGGGTTGCTGGTGCTCTTTGTGGTCGTCGAAGGTGGCCTCGATGACGAACTGCGAGCGTCGATCGCCACCACAGTGCGCCGTGACCTTTCGCCACGACATGTGCCCGACGAGATCTTTGAGTTGGAGTCCGTACCGACAACGCTAAGCGGAAAAAAACTTGAGCTTCCGGTCAAGAGGATCTTGCGGGGGGCGCGTGCCGACGATGTTGCGAGTCGTGATTCGCTCAAGGACCCAACGTCGCTCGAGCCGGTGACGCGAATCGCTGAGCAGAGATTTCGGAGATAACTGAACTCGTGGTGAGCGCGTTAACGAGGTTCAACGAGCAGGCTTTGTGCAGAAATTCCGATTGGACCGTGCATGTCATGAATTGTTGATGCGGCGAGACCGGCGCCGTCGTTTCCGTATTCGCTGCGCGCGTCGAGGCACACCCATTCACCTTGCGGTTGTCGAGCGAGATGAATCGTCAGGTCTGGATTGATGTAGAGCCACGACAGATGCTCGACTCGTGCGGACACACCGTTTCCGAAGTCGACGGCAGCCGCTACGCGCTGTGCGCCGGTTGGCTCCTCGCCGGCGACGACCGGGAGGCGGAGACGTATCCACACCACGGCGCGCCCGGGGTCTGACCATGTTCCGACGACGAAACGGTGCTCGCAGGCGTCGCTGGCATAGCCGTGATCGGCGGTCGTCGACATCGGAACCGAACGCACGCCCTCGCCATGATCGGGAATATGAAAGCCTTCGCCGGTCGCGGGAACGTCTTGTGGTTCGCGACGGATGCGAAGCGCGCGAGCCGTTGCAACTTCGACATCGCCGTCAAGGAGACATGTGCCAACGACTGAAATTCGCCGACCAGGTCGTTCAATATTGGTACGAATCTCTAGTGGTCGTCCGACGGGCACGGGTCGCTGCAATTCAATGGTGATTCGGCTGAGTTGCCAACGATTCGCGTCCTCGAGTTGTTCGACCGAGCGAACAAGCAGTGCCGAAGGTGGAGCGCCGTGACAGTGTTCGGGGTTCCATGGTCCCCGAGACCATTTCGTTGCGATCCACTTTCCGTCGTCGACTGGTTCCCACAGGGAATCGCCTGGAGTTACCTCGTGTTGGGCTCGGGTCTCAGTGGTCATAGGTGACCTCCCGTTCGAGTGGTAACACCTGTGTGGCGAGATCCTCGAGGTGAGTCGTCCAGGCGTCGACACTTGTCGGTTCTGTCATCGGCAGGACAACAAACTTTGTTGTTCCCACTTCGATGAACTTCTCGATGAGAGCCGTCAATTCATCCCAGGTGTTCGGTACGAGCACACTCGGGTCGTCGAGATCTGGCCGACGACGCGCCAACGTTGCGACAAGCTCGTCGGGAATTGGTCCGTTCGCATATGGAATGAGTACCCCGTAGTGATCCTCGTCGATTGAGCGGCCGTAGTTCATGAGGTGATCGCCAATGATGTTGCGTCCGCGTTGGGCATCCTCGGGCGTGATGAACGATGGAAGCCAACCGTCGGCAAATCGGGCGACACGTTGTAGTTCGCTCGGGGCAAAACCACCCAGCCAAACATCCATTCGCGGCGGCACTGGCGCAACGCGGAGATCCTCAAACGCGTAGTGCGTGCCATCGTGCGAAACCTTGTCGCCCGACCACAGTTTGCGCATGATGTCGAACATCTCATTGAACATCGAAGCACGTTGCTCGCGAATAACCCCGAAGGCTCGCTGCTCGAGCGGATCGACTGCGCCGAGTCCAAAGGCGGGAAGGAATCGCCCTGGGGCGATCGACGCGAGGGTTGCGAGCTCTTTCGCAAGCACGACGGGGTTTCGTCCCGGAAGGACAAGCACACTCGTCCCGAGTTTCAGCCGGTGTGTTCGGCCGGCAATTGCTGCAAGTGCGATAAGCGGATCTGGCGCTGGGCCATTAATTCGTTCGGACAGCCACAGCGAGTCGAACTGGAGACGCTCAAGCGCGTCTGCGACCGAAAGCAGTTCAGGGCCATTCAGTCTTGTTCGCACACCGAGACCGACGCCGATACGAACTTTCATTTCGATGTCACGATTTCTTCAATGATGTTGGCGACAGTGTGGACGTCCTCAATGAATGGTGAATGATCGGTATCGAGAACGACGGTTGTGTCGCATCGTGTGGCAAGAATTTCCTGATGCGCCGGATGCACAAGGCGATCTTTTCGGCAGAGAACGTACGTCGATGGAATTGACACCCTTGGCGACCCGTCGACTGGCTGGGTCATTGTTGCGGTTGGTTGCGCACAATGTCGTGCGAGGTTCACGCGACGTCGGTCATCGTTGAGCGTGGGGTACATCAATTCGCCAGCGATTGACTCGTTGAGCGTTGTTGCCGTGCGTTCATCATTGAGCACCATCGCATCGGCTAGCTCCACGTGATGTCTGGGTGCAGACCGTAGAAAGCCGTTCACACTTTCACCATGATCGAGCGCGAACGCCGCAATGTAGAGCAGGTGCGAGACAGATGTGGTTCGGGCCGCAGCCTGCGTGATGACGGCACCACCGTACGAATGTCCAACGAGCAATGTGTTCTCTCCGACGCGCTCGAGTGCCCGAACGACCGCATCAGCATCGGCGGTGAGGTCTGCAGGCGGAAGCGGCGACGCACCGTGCCCTGGCAGATCGATCGCATCACTAGGAATACTGCGCAATTCGAGTTCGTGCTGCAGTTCTGACCAGCACCATGCACCGAGCCAGGCGCCGTGAACGAGAAGGACGCGGTCGATTGCCACCCGTCGATGCTCGCAGGTTGAGCGCTAGGTCGTGAAGTCTGACGGGTGTCAGTCTTCGGTCGTTCGCATCATTCGGAACCATGACCCGCAGAACCCAACGGCGAACACGAGCACGAATAATGTCGTTTGCCCTGACTGGTCGAGACGGGAATCCAGAGCATGGGCGATGCCGCCCGCCAAGCAGGAGTACCAAATGCCAAGTCGGCGGGTTGAGGTCCATTCGCTGTGATGATGTCGTGCGTTCGGTATGTGCGGTGTGGTGTCAGTGCTCGTGTTCATGTTGTCCCAGAGCGCGCAGCCCGCAAAATCTCGCGGTTTTTGAACTTCACTGAGAGACAGCACAGGCATCGTCGCTAGCGTCACGAGCGATGTCCACCGCAGTCGGCGTTCTCCATCACGCGCCGGTGCGCAGGTACCTCGCATCCACGGCGTTCGCGGCAGTTGGCATCAACATTTGTATTACGGCGCTGTTTAAGCAGGTCTACGACATCACCGGAGACCCTTTGTCGATTGGAATGATCGGGCTGGCACAGTTCTTACCCGGTCTTGTGCTGGCGTTGCCGAGCGGGTTTCTTGCCGATCGATACGACCGGCGACGGGTGACGGGCGTGTTCCTTTTGTTGCGGGTCGTCGCTGCGGTCGTGCTTATTGCGTTTAGTCGTTCGCAATCACAATCCTTCCTTTGGCTCGTCGTCGTTGCCGTGCTCATCGGTTCGGCAGATGCGCTCATTTCGCCGAGTCGGCGGGCGATCGTGCCGCTCATCGTCGGTTCTGAGGACCTTCCCAGGGTCATTGCAATCTGGACCGCAACATTTACTGGAAGCGCCATCGTCGGCCCGGCCTTGGGTGGTTTGCTCTACAGCATCGACCCGGTCGTTGCCTACGGTGCGGCCGGAGCATGCTCGGTTGCGTCGATCCCGCTCATCCTTGCGGTGGGCTACCTCCCAGGCATGCAGACAACTGCAGCCGGTGACGAGCGCCCAAGTCTTCGTCTGGCCCTCCAGGGCTTGTCGTTCATTCGACGAACACCGGTGGTCCTCGCTGCAATCAGTTTGGATCTTTTTGCGGTGTTGTTCGGTGGGGCAGTTGCACTCATTCCAGTCGTTGCGACGGACCGTTTGGGTGTCGGCGATGTTGCGTATGGATGGCTGAGAGCGGCACCCGGGGTTGGAGCGGCGGCGATGGCAATTGTCCTTGCGGTTCGACCGGTGAGCCGTCGTGTCGGCCCGATGCTGCTCGTTGTCGTCGGGGTGTTCGGCGCAGGAACCGTCGTGTTCGGTATCACTCGCTCGTACACCATTGCGTTTCTTGCGCTCGTCGTACTCTCCGCGGCCGACATGGTGTCGATGTTTATTCGTGGCGCGCTCGTCCCGCTTGCAACCCCACCTGATCAACTCGGTCGCGTCTCGGCAGTTGAAGGGGTGTTCATCGGCGCGTCGAATGAACTCGGTGCCTTCGAGAGTGGCGTTGCAGCACGATGGCTCGGTGTGCCGTGGGCGATTGCAGGTGGCGGAATCGCAACGATTGTGATCGCCTGCGGGTTTGGGTTGCTCTTCCCATCCCTAAGAAAAATCGACACCTTTGACGATGTGGTGCCGCAGCGCGGTTCAGCCGGTTAGGCGTCCGAGTTTTGCCAGACCGCGAAAACGACGAAGTCGTCGAACGCTTTGGTCGGAGGCGAGGCGTCCGATGCCGCTACCGATCGTTGGATACACATGCGGAATCTGGGCAAGTTCGTCGATACCGACTGCGAATCGAACAGCGAGCGCTAACTCGTTGATGATGTCGGAGGCATGTGGCGCAAGCACGTGTGCGCCGACAATGCGGCCGTGCACAGTGACAATTTCAATGAGCCCGTCGGTTTCTCCTTCGACGACGGCACGGTGCACCTCGGAGAGTTCGAGACGGTGCACCTTGATGGCACGGTTGCGGAAACGTTCACGTGCTTGCGCTGCGGTAAAACCGACACGGGCGAGTTCGGGTTCGGTAAACACGCACCACGGTGACAAGGTGCTTGCTTGGGCGCGGCCCGGCAGAAACATGTCGCGCACCGCAAGCGTGGCGTCGGCAACCGCAGTACTCGTGAGACGGGGCCGCCCGGCCGCGGCATCGCCGATTGCATAGATGCTTGTCACAACCGTTCGACTGCGGGCATCAACGTTGATCCCTGCAGAAGTTGCAACGATTCCAAGTCGGTCGAGTCCGAGTTCGTTGACGGCTGACGAACGTCCGGCTGCAATGAGAAGATCCTGTGCTGAGGCTTCACCTGCAGTCGACTCGACTGTGATTCGTCCATTTCCTGAACTCACTGCGCTAATCGGTTCTCCAAGCCGAACGTCGACGCCGTCTCGTCGAAGAATTGTGAGCAATCGATCGCTGAATTCAGGTTCTTCGCTGGGTACGAGGCGCGGACCCATTTCAAACAGCGTTACTTTCGACCCGATGCGTGCGAGCGCTTGTGCGGCCTCGACACCTATTGGTCCGCCCCCAATGATGACTACGTCGGATGGCGGCACCGGGAGATCAAAGAGCGTTTCATTCGTGAGGAAACTCACTTCGGCGAGGCCCGGTATCGACGGAATCGTCGGTCGACTGCCCGTTGCGATGAGAACAAATCGCCCTTCGAGAGTTGTCGTGCCGTCTTCGGTCGTGACCTCGACGATTCGCGGACCGATGACCTTTGCGTTGCCAGTAACGACTTCGACGCCCCAGGATTCGACCGTCGCCCGATCAGCGAGTCCGACATGCACCGCGTGTCGCGCATCAGCCACCTGTTGCCACACATCGATACCGGTCTCCGGATGTCGATGTGAACGGCTCGCAGCACCGAGGAGCGCTTTGGATGGAATCGAACCGCTCCAGACGTTTGTTCCACCGACCCGGTTGCGTTCGACGGCGGCAACGCGCAATCCAAGTTCGTTCGCGGCGATGCGCGCAGCGGTCAGTCCGCCGGGTCCAAGTCCGACGATGACGAGGTCGAATGGACGTGCCATCACTTCGAACCGTACTTCAGGTGACGCGACCAAGACGTGCTGATGTGCTGTCATTGGACAAATGGCTCGAGCACATCTCCACGCTGCGGCTGTCATGCTGTCCGTGCTCGTTGCCGGATGCGGGGCGTCGAATGCGACCGCGAATGTCGTCGTGCCGAGTTCAACCATCGCCGGAGTCGGTGTGCTCCCTGGCCCGTTAAGCGATGCGAGTCAACGTTCGAGCCCACAGCCGGTGGAGGCATCGATTGCGGAAGACGACGCTGCAGTTCGACCTGCAGATCTTGGGCTGCCGAGTATCGGTCAGTTGGCGCAAGGTAAGCGTGTCATCGTGATCGGAGATTCGATTCTTGCGTCAACCTCGCCGCGTTTTGGAGGGTCGCTCTGTGACCGTCTCGTCGAGGCCGGTTGGGATGTCGAAATTGATGCTGAACCGGGTCGTTTCATCACCTTCGCCGACAAAGTGCTCGACGCACGTTTTCACCCAGATGCTGGACTCGACTGGGATGCCGTCGTCATGTTCTTTGGCAGTAATTACAGCGGGAGTCGAACTGAGTTTGAATCGTCGTTGCGAGCGTTACTCGAGCGAGTTCAGCCTCGACCAGTGGTGCTGTTGACGGTCACTGAGTTTCAGACGAGCCGAGTGGCAGTGAATGACACGATCCGAGACGTTGCTGGCGAAAGCGATGCGATTCATGTCATCGACTGGGCGCGCATTACCGAAGCGGAACCGGGGCTTTTGGCGTACGACGGGCTCCACCTTTCACAGGCAGGGAAGAACCGGATAACGACAGAAATTGTGCTCGCATTTGGCACATCTCCGACATTCCTCAGCGAGTCAAGCGGGCAATGCCTCGAGACATTGTTCACCGACGATGAACTGCCGGTGCCGGACGACGGCTCGTAGCCTGTCGAGGTGCTGCAAGTTCGTTCGTTATCCGTCGAGGTAGGCGGACGACATGTCGTCGAAGGTGCAACCTTCACCGTTGCGGCCCGCGACAAGGTTGGCATCGTCGGTCGTAATGGAGCCGGAAAGACCTCGCTCTTTCGGGTGCTCGGTGGCGTTTCTGAGGCCTCGGCTGGCACGGTGCTGCGCAAAGGCGGGTTCGGGTACCTCCCTCAAGATCCACGAATTGGTGGAGAATCGGATTCGAAGCGGGCGATACGTCACGTGCTGTCGGGTCGACAAATTGATGAGCAGGTTGCGCGTATCGAGAAGTTGCGAGCTGCAATGGAGGAGTCGCCGGGCAACGAAGCGGTCGAGAGGTATTCACGAGCGGAGGAATCCTTTCGGATAACGGGTGGCTATGCCGCCGAAAGTGAAGCGCGTGCGATTGCCTCTGGACTCGGACTTGGGCAGGATCGCCTCGACCTCGAACTCGGCGTGCTGTCCGGAGGTGAGCGTCGACGGGTCGAGCTCGCTCGCATTCTTTTTGCCGGCTCCGACGTGCTCTGTCTGGACGAGCCGACAAACCACCTCGATATCGATGCCAAGCAGTGGTTGCTTGGATTTCTACGTCAGTATCGCGGCGCACTACTCGTCATCAGCCACGACCTCGAACTGCTTGACGAGGCGATTACCCGCGTGCTCCACCTCGATCGCCCGAATGAGGGCGACACCGGCACACTTATTGAATATCGAGGTACGTATAGCCAATATGTTGCAGCGCGGGCCGAAGATGAACGTCGTCAGGCGAAACTGGCCGCACAACAGGATCGTGAGATTGCCCGGATGCAGCGTGTCGTCGATCGTTTTGGCGCTAAGGCAACGAAGGCTGCGATGGCACACAACATGGAGAAACGGATCGCTCGATTGGAGTCCGATCGTGTGCACGCGCCTGACAGCGGGCGTCGTATTGAGGTGAAATTTCCAGATCCTCCGCCGTGTGGGGTCACGGTTGTCACCGTGTCATCGCTATGCAAGGGGTTCGCCGGACCGTCGGTCTTTGAAGACGTCGGTTTCGATCTCGGCAGAGGCGAGCGACTGCTCGTGCTCGGGTTGAACGGCGCTGGCAAGACGACGATGTTGCGAATTCTTGCTGGTGAATTGGTTGCCGATCTCGGTGACGTGACCTTCGGACACCAAGTTGCGGTCGGCTACTACGCGCAGGAGCATGACAACCTCGATCCGGATCGGAGTCTGCTTGAAAATCTTCGACAGTCGGTGCCGGCAGGAATTGGTCTGACCGAAACATCGCTGCGCTCGTTGCTCGGCATGTTTGGCTTGAGTGGTGACAAGGTGATGCAGCCCGCAGGAACGTTGTCGGGTGGAGAAAAGACAAAGCTGGCGCTTGCGATGTTGATGACTGGTAGAAATAATTTGCTGCTGCTTGACGAGCCCACGAACAACCTTGACCCCGCTTCGCGTGAGGCGGTTGGCGAGGCATTATCACGATGGCCTGGCGCGCTCATCCTTGTGAGCCACGACACTGAGTTTGTCGAACGACTGTCTCCGACCAAGGTGCTCTTGCTGCCGGATGCAGATCTGGATTATTTCAATGACGAATGGCTCGAATTGGTTGAACTGTCGTGACCGCTAGTTGATCTTGACGCCGACCGCGCGAGTAGCCGCTTCGGCTCGAACCTCTTCGAAAAAATCATTTCCTTTGTCATCGACGACGATGAAGGCGGGAAAGTCCCGTACTTCGATTTTCCACACCGCTTCCATACCGAGTTCGGGGTACTCGAGCACTTCGACTGATGTGATGTTGTCCTGGGCGAGACGAGCGGCAGGTCCACCGATTGAACCGAGATAGAACCCCCCATGGGTTGCACACGAGTCGGTGACCTGTCTCGATCGGTTTCCTTTCGCAAGCATCACGAATGAACCTCCGGCCGCTTGGAACTGGCCGACATACGAGTCCATGCGACCTGCCGTAGTCGGCCCGAAGGACCCCGATGGCAACCCTTCTGGGGTTTTCGCTGGTCCCGCGTAGTAGACGCAGTGATCACGAAGGTACGACGGCATGTCCTCGCCGGCATCAAGTCGTTCTTTGATCTTCGCGTGAGCGATGTCGCGTGCAACAACCATCGGACCAGAAAGCATCACACGGGTTCGTACCGGGTAGGAGGAAAGTTGCGCTCGAATCTCATCCATTGGCTGAGTGAGGTCGATATGAACTATCTCGCCAGCGGCGAGCTGGGTTTCATCGACTTCCGGAAGGAATCGGGCTGGGTCGTGTTCGAGTTGTTCGAGAAATACGCCATTGCGAGTGATTTTGCCGAGCATCTGACGATCGGCAGAGCACGAGACCGCCATCGCAACAGGACAGGACGCACCATGTCGCGGCAGTCGAATGATTCGGACGTCGTGGCAGAAATATTTTCCACCGAACTGCGCTCCGATGCCGGTTTGACGGCTGAGCTCCAGCACCTTTGTTTCGAGTTTGAGGTCGCGGAATCCGTGGCCGAGCGCAGATCCTTCAGTTGGCAACGCATCGAGATACCGCGCCGATGCAAGTTTTGCCGTTTCGACGGCGAACTCGGCGGAGGTTCCTCCGATCACAATGGCGAGGTGGTAGGGCGGGCAGGCCGCCGTGCCGAGGGATTGCATCTTTTCGTAGATCCACGGAAGCAGCGTTGATTCGTTGAGCAGCGCCTTTGTTTCTTGAAACAGGTAACTCTTGTTCGCGCTACCTCCACCCTTGGCCATGAAGAGGAACTTGTACTCATCGCCCTCGGTGGCAGAAATTTTGATCTCGGCCGGAAGGTTGGTACCGGTGTTTTTCTCCTCGTACATGTCGAGTGGCGCCATTTGGCTGTATCGCAGATTTGAGGTGAGGTAGGTGTCCTGCACGCCTGCTGCAATTGCGACCTCATCGCCGCCGCCGGTGATCACAAATTCACCCTTCTTTGCTTTCACGAGCGCCGTGCCGGTGTCCTGGCACATCGGCAGAATGCCCCCAGCAGCGACTGCGGCATTCTTCAATAGGTCGAGCGCGACGAAGCGGTCGTTATCACTCGCTTCCGGATCGTCGAGTATCGATCGAAGTTGTGCGAGGTGGGTACTTCTGAGGAAGTGTGCGATCTCACGCATCGCTTCGGCGGTCAAGCTGCGAATCGCGGCAGGGTCGACCCGCAACATGTCACCGAGAGGGGTGGCGACGACGGTCACTCCGTCGGTGCTGATGAGGCGATACTCGGTTGTGTCAGGACCCAGTGGCAGAAGTTCGGTAAACCAGTCGGGGGCGTTGGTGACGGCCATGCCGAAACCCTACGTCGCCGGGAGGGGTTACCGCATTTCGATGAGGGTCTCGGTGAGCAGCACGACGGCCGACACGGAGCACATACTGAGCAGTGCGAGCCGCACTCGATGCTCAGGCAAGCGAGAAATTAAGGGTCGAGAAAGTACCAGTCCAAGCGCAACACCTGGGAGGAGAAGCAGGCACAGCAAGAGATGCCGCCGCTCGACAGCGCCGACGAGGAGCAAGCCGGTGAACGAGAACACCGCCCCAACACCAAAAAACACTGCGAGGGTTGCCCGTGTCGTTGACGGGCGTGCGTGCTGGTATGCAATTGCCATTGGCGGTCCACCGATTCCGGCTGCGGTTCCAGAGAATCCGGATGCGAGCCCGGCGATGAGCAGGTTTCGACGTGATGTCGTCACTCGATACCCGGTGACCGACGTTGCGACAGCAACGAGAACGGAGATGCCGACAAGGAAATGGATCGTTGCGGTGCCGGTTGATGCGACGACGAGCGACCCGATGATGACACCGGGTAAGCGTCCTGCAAGGGCGAGTCCAGCATCAGCCCATGCGACGTCGTGAAACTCCCGTCGAGCGACACCGATACTGAGTGGCCACACCATGACGACTGTGGTGACTGGGATGAATGCTGGATCGATGAGCGCAAGAAAGGGGGCGGCGAGCAGTGCCATGCCGAGGCCAATGGTTGCCTGAATTGCAGCGCCAAGTGCGATGACAAGAACGCACAGCAGTGCCAAGCGCCAATCGATGCCGACGACGGTGAGACCGAGAAGCGCCACTTACGTTTCATCCCTTTTCAGACGACCGGGACGTTCGATTTGTGGCTTGTCGGGCCAACGATGCTTCGGGTATCGACCGGCGAGGTCCTTTCGCACTTCAGCCCACGACCCCCGCCAGAAACCGGGCAGGTCCGAGGTCACTTGAATCGGGCGATTCGCGGGCGACAGTAAGTGCATCGTGACCGGGAGTCCGCAGACTGTCGGATGGGTATCGAGTCCGAAGAGGTCTTGCACCCGCACGGCGACTGACGGACATGGTTCACCGTTGTCGTCGAAGTACGTGATCCCAGTTGTGTGCCCAGTTGGAAGAATCAGCGCCGATGGAGCGATCTCGTCGAGGTCAGCGCCTTGCGGCCATGGAAGTTGCGCTCGCAGCAGCATTGCGATGTCGAGTGATTCGAGGTCACGTCGCGAGGTCGCGTTCGAGATGTAGGGGACGAGCCACATCTCGAGTGACGCTGTGAGCCCCTTGTTCGACCAGTCAGGCCATGGTTCGCCGATGATGACATTGCAGAATCGGACACGGTCCCGAAGTGACGTCGCCGTCGGAGTCCACTGGATGATGCCGAGTTCGGTCGAACGGACCCGGTTGATGAGCGCACGCACCGTTTCTTCGCCGCTCGTTGGCGGCATGAGACGTTCACTGAGGCGGAGTGATCCGAGACGGCGTTCGACGCGCATCGCAAGGTCATCTCGACCTTTGTTCCATTCAAGTGTGGACCGTTCGGAATACGCATCGGGCAACTGTTGAAAATGTTCGATCACCGAAGCCTCGTCGACAGTTGCGGCGAGACGCACGCGGGCGCGATCGCGACGTCCATCGAGATCGGCGGCGACGATGAATTGACTTGTTGCAATGCTGTGCTCAGCCGGAAGCCATGCCCCAGAGCCAGAGGTAAGTTGAAATTGGCCCTCTCGACGTTGCATCGCGACGCGGTCCGGGAATCCTGAGATGAGGGTGGATCCGATATTCGCTGGGTTGATGTCAGATCGGTCGTAGGTGATTCCGATTCGTCGAGCGATATCGATCGCGCGGCGTTCAACATTTCGAGCGGCGTTTCGGTCGAGGTGATCGTCATACGGCTGCGGAATGCGGTCGCCGATGAGTGCCTCGATTCGGATCGTGAGATCGGGTGAAATGTCGTCTGGTCGACCTCGCAGAATGTCACGTTCGTCGAGCAGAGCGGCGAGCAGTACGCCGAGCGAATTCGGATGATCTGCAACCAGTCGTGCGAGGCGTGGATGAAGCGGCAGCCGCAACATGTGGTTGCCGATGTCTGTCACGTTGGTCCCATCGAGCGCGCCCAGCTGTTCGAGCAGGCTCAGGGCTGACTTCATCGCTGCGGTGGATGGTTGGGTGATGAATCGAAGGTGTCGTAGGTCGCCACCCCACTTCGCTAATTCGAGCGCGAAACCAGTGAGGTCGACCGATGAGATTTCTGGTTCGGGGTACGCGGGTCGGCTCGAGTGCTCGATCTGGCTCCACATTCGGTAACACACTCCCGGCGCCACACGCCCGGCGCGCCCAGCGCGCTGGTCGGCCGATGAGCGGCTTGTCGCGATCGTCGTCAGCCGACTCATTCCGTTGCGGACGTCGAACCGTGGTGTGCGTACAAGTCCCGAATCAATGACGATCGTGACGCCGTCAACCGTGAGTGAGGTTTCAGCAATGTCGGTACTGAGAATGATGCGGCGGCGCCCAGTGTTGGCGCCCCTCAACGCGGCATCCTGTTCGTCCTTTGGCACCGCTCCAGCGAGGCGATGAATATCGACGAGTGGTCCAACCATCGAACTGAGCGATTCCCGCACTCCATTGATCTCTCCGATTCCAGGCAGAAAGACGAGCATGTCGCCATCGTCGTTTGAGAGCGCTTCGACGATGGTGTGGGCAATGGCCGGGACGATTGCTGGACGTTTGCCTCGGCTGTCAGGCAGGGGCCGCCAGCGAATGTCGACGTCAAAGTTTCGACCGGTGGCGGTGACAATTGGTGCGTCTCCGAGAAGTCTCGCGAAGCGTTCGGTGTCTGCGGTGGCAGACATTGTGCAAATTGAGAGATCTGGTCGAATTGTCGATGCGACATCAAGAATGAACGCGAGTCCAAGATCGGTGGCCAGGTTGCGTTCATGCACTTCGTCAAATATGACGACCTCGGTGTCCGCAATCTCGGGAGTGTGCTGAAGGCGTCTGGTGAGAATCCCCTCGGTGACCACTTCGATTCTCGTGTCATCACTCGTGATGTTCTCGTCCCGAGTTCGAAATCCGATGAAGGTCCCAACCGCTGTGCCGTTGAGATCCGACATACGTTCAGCGACGGCGCGTGCGGCGAGTCGGCGTGGTTCAAGCACGACAATTCGACCGGAAAACCGGGGGTCGTTGGCAAGGACGAGAGGAAAGATGGTCGACTTGCCGGCCCCAGGTGGCGCGGAAATGACAAGGCGCCGACGGTCGGCAAGCGAGTCGATTGCAGTTGTTACGACTGCGTTGATCGGAAGGTCGGGCAGCGAATTGCCACTCGGCGATTCGGGCACGTTGTGCTCAGCCGAGCGCGGGTGAACCCGAGAATGGCGCCGGGTCACCCGGTAACGGAATGGTTGGGGTCCGCCAGGCGGTCGCTTCGGTGATCGCTGTCGCAACGCTGCGCCACTCAGCGGGGTTCCAGCCTTCAGCCGACGCGGCAAGAGTGCCATCGACCCGTATGAAGGTGAATGCGGGCAATGTGGAGAGTCCGAGTTCGCGAACGATTGATCGGTCGGCATCGCAGAAGGTGAGGAAATCGCGAGCGATCGGTCCGAGGAATGCGTTCGTGTCGTCTTCGCCTGCCGTCACAATGAGGCACACTCGCGCGTGGCACCCGCGGAGCTCCTCAAGAATTCGCAGCGCCGACTTCAACACCCATGAGCTTTCGTTGGTGTACGGGTCAAGCACGACTGCTGCAAGGTGGAACGTGGTGAGCCACTCGGACAACTCACGGGCTTCGGCGCCGAGCGCCTGCAGATTGAGAGTGTCCGGAAGTTTCGTGCTCACGAGTTGAGATCGTAGCGACTTGGCAGGAGTGCTCACCAACATGTGAGGGGGGTGCGATGTCGCTACGGTGGTCATGTGCATCCGCTTGAGTACCTCCGCTCGGTCGCGCGTCACACGCGTGCGGATGGCGTGCATGTTGCACAGGAATTTGCCGGACTTGTCGGTGGCTGGGGTCTGAGCGGACCTGAGCTCATCGTTGCTGCGCGTCGCCTTCTCGATCGACGTCCTGATGCAGTTGAGTTGTGGTGGGCGGCGTCGGTGATCGTTGCAGCACGCGATGAACGCAGCGCTGCACGCTGTGTTGAGGAGGTGCTCGATGAGCCACATGCTTGGCCTGACACGCAGAATCGTGTCGTGTTGGTCGACGCCGCCTCGCCGCAACGATGTCTTGTCTCGGGTCGATCGCTCGACGTTGTCGCTGAAGCTGAACAACTCGAGCTGCCGGTATCTCTCGTCGTTGGTCAAGGTTGCGAGGTCCCCGACGAGTACATCGACCGCATACGAGAGGCGATTGAGGCGCGCGGTGAGCGTGTCGGTGAGATTGATCGATCGAAATTCGAGGTGACGAGCGGATCCGAGCGGTGTCCTTTTGCGCCCGAGTTGTTGCGACGCTCGGCGATGTAGCGCTGGCGACTGTGCCGAGGTGCCCGATCGATACATTGGTGATCGTGTCGCCATCAATCTGCGTGAGGTGTGACGAATTGGCGTGGCGCTCATGACTCTTCAGCCAGGGGCGTTCGATGCCGTGCTCTTTGACGCTGGGGGCGTTCTCGTGTTGCCTGACCCGACAGTGCTCGCTCCGTTATTGCAACCCTTCGGGGGTTCACCCGACCTAGCGCTACATCGACGGGCTCACTACGCGGCAATGGCGGCGAAATCGCGAGCTGGTGACGACGAGTCATCGTGGGACACGTACAACCTTGAGTATGTGGCAACGGTCGGGGTTGCCGCCAATGAACGCGATCGTGCTGCACGCTTGTTGGGTAAGACGAGAACCGCTGATTTGTGGCGGTGGGCAATTCCAGAGAGTGTTGACGCGCTTCGGGCTCTCGAATCTCTATCGGTGCCAATGTCGGTCGTATCGAATGCGGCTGGGCAAATCGAGTGGGTTCTCAACTGGGCTGGAATTTGCCAACGTGGCCAGGGTCGGGGTGTCGCAATGCGCGCAGTGATCGACTCCGATGTCGTTGGGGTGGCGAAGCCGGACCCTCGTATTTTCGAGTTTGCGTTGGCGCTTCACAAAGAGACACCTCGCGAGCGAATTCTCTACGTCGGCGACTCGGTCATGATGGACGTCGCTGGGTCTCGTGCTGCTGGTTTGCACCCGGTCCTCATTGACCCATACGACGATCACGAGGGTGCTGATTCCGACCGAATTCATGCACTCTCTGACCTCCTCACGCTATTCGCGTAATACGTCGTCAGATACCCGCGTGACCGTCATTGCAGTGCACGAGCAGCGATTAGTGGCCGAGTCGTCGTGCGATCACTTTGAGGCAGAGGGTTTCGTCAGCGCCTTCAAAGATTGAGAGCACTCGCGCATCGACGAACAGCCGACTCACTTTGTATTCCTCTGCGTACCCCATGCCACCATGAATCTGCATTGCTTCGCGGGTGACCCACTCGGCAGCCTTGCACACGTAGGCCTTCACCATTGATGCCTCGGTTGCGCCTTCACCTTTTGCCATAAGGGTTGCGACGTGGTAGCTGAACTGGCGGGCGGCCTGAATGACGACCGCCATGCGTCCAAGTTTTGCTCGGGTGAGCTGATAGTCGAACACATTGGCATCGAACACTTTTCGGTTCTGTGCATAGTCAAGTGCAGCCTCGTACGCCGCCTGCATCACTCCGACGGCTCGGGCAGCGGTCTGTAGACGACCGTTCTCGAAACCCTCCATTTGGTAGTAGAAGCCGCGTCCAAGACCGTCTTGTTCCCCGATGAGATTTTCGGCGGGAACCCACCAATCTTCGAGGGCGATTTCATACGAGTGCATTCCGCGATAACCGATGGTGTCGATCGGTCGTCCTTCCATCTTGCCAATTCGTTGTTCGCCGTTGACCTCGATTGGATCTTGGGTAAACGCAAAACCATGGCCATCACCACGAGGCTTCGGCACGATGAAGAGGCTGAGACCTTTGTGCGTTTTCGACCGATCTGGGTCGGTCCGTGCAAGTAGTGCGAGGGCATCGGCTCGGGCGCCAAAGGTGCACCATGTTTTGACTCCGTTGATGACGTAGCCGGAGGCACCATCTGGGCCGACCGCGGCGGTGGCGGTCACTTTGATGTTGGCGACGTCGCTGCCGTAATCGGGTTCGGTGACCGCAACTGCGGGCATCACCTCGGCTGCCGCAAGCCGCGGAAGCCACGTGTGTTTCTGAGATTCAGTGCCACCTTTTACGAGCGCACGGGTGAGAATTTCGGGTCGTGTGATGAGCGAGCCGCCAATGCCGAGGCTCGCTCGGCTGAGTTCTTCCGTCGCGACGACCATCGCCACATATTCGTCGTGACCGCCCTCGCTGAAGCCTCCATATTCGGCGGGAACGCTGAGGCCAAATGCTCCGAGTTCGGCAAGTCCGCTGATGATCTCTTCGGGAACATCGCCGTTTGACCGATGGACGTGCTCAGCGTGCGGTGCGATGACGTTTTCGGCGAACGAACGGAAGGTATCGCGGACCATATCCATGTCGTCGGAGAGATGTAGGGGTCCTGCGGCTTCGGCAAGGGACGCGACGAAGTCAGGTTCTCGGAATGTTGCGACGAAGTCGGCTGCTCCGTCGAGCGCACCCCGTTGGATTCCCCAAAGTGCCTCTCGTCCGAGCACCTTGACGGTGAGGTCGTGTATGACGTCGGCCGTGAATGCGCAGGTCAGGCGTGCCTCAACCTCGCCTTTTGCCCCGTAGTCGAGAAGCGAGCGTGCGGTCGCAATGGCCGACGCGGCGTGAGCAAGGTCGTAAGCGAAGACCTGCTGAACGTCAGGGCCGCCGCGTTCGGCGAGTGAAGTGATGGCGGCGTCGATCACAGCCTCACCAAGTTCGATAATCGTGGCAGTTGAAATCATGTCTGGCGATGCACTCACAGGGTTGAGGGTACCCCCCATTTTGTGTGTCGTTCTCGTTGTGCGCCGCCTTCGTCGTAGTCTTCACCCATGCCTCTGCAGCGCTCGGGATCGTCTCCTCGAGTTTCGGTATTTTGCGCCTCGGGCTTTGGTCGGAAGCCGACCTATATCGATCTTGCGGATCAACTTGGCCGCCGAATGGCTGAGCGTGGTGTGCCGCTCGTCTACGGCGGTGGGCGCGTTGGTCTCATGGGAACGGTCGCGAACGCATCAATGAATGCAGGCGGAGAAGTCATCGGCGTCATTCCGCAACAGCTCGTCGACGTGGAGGCCGCGCATCACGGTGTGACCGAGCTTGTCGTCACGTCCTCGATGCACGAACGAAAGGCGAAGATGGCTGAATTGTCGCACGGATGTATCGCCTTGCCGGGTGGCTATGGCACCTTCGAAGAGGTGTTTGAAATTTTGACGTGGAACCAGCTCGGTCTTGTTGCGATGCCGGTCGTCTTCCTCGATGTCGACAGCGATGGCGACTCGTTCTGGAGTGGTCTTGCAGCCTTTCTCGACACGGCAGCCCAGACCGAATTGCTGCGTCCGCAGTATCGAGGGTTAGCGCGCTTTGTCTCTTCGGTTGACGAGGCCATTGATCTTGCCATTGGTGCTCCACCGGCGATCGAGCCGAAATGGGCCCAACTTGAGGTGGCCGATGACGCTCGCAATTGACCGTTGTCTCGACGAAATGTTGCATCGCCCCGACAGCGAGGGGCGGACGCTTGCATGCGTCGTATCGGTCGGCGGCGAGGTCGTAGCCGAACGTTATGGCTCGACACCTGACACGATCTTTGGACCCGGCTCGCCGGTGACGCGTGATTCGACGTTGATTTCATGGTCGATGGCGAAGTCGATCACGCATGCGCTCGTCGGTATTGCGCAGTCGGATGGGCTGTTGTCAGTCGATGAGAACATTGCTCTCACGCCGTGGATTGAACGCAATGACCCCCCGACGACCTGGAACGACCTGTTGGAGATGCGGTCCGGATTGTTATTTGTCGAGGACTACCTCGATGGGGAGGCCTCGCATTGCATCGAGATGCTGTTCTCAGGTGAAGACAGCCAGGGGGTCGACGACATGGGGTTGTACGCGGCGTCGTTGCCGCGAGTTGCTCAGCCGGGCGAGCAATGGAGTTACTCGTCGGGTACGACAAATGTGTTGTGCCGCATGCTCGGCGATCGGCTTGCCGGTGGAGGAGTGGGGGAGGTCGGCGCGACAGCGCGTCGGAAGGCGATCGAGCAATTCGCAGCGGAACGTCTCTTTCGTCCGCTTCGCATGGGTTCGACTTCGATGAAGTTTGATGCGACCGGCACCTTTGTCGGTTCGAGTTTTGTGTATGCAACCGCGCGCGACTTTGTGCAGTTCGGCGAGTTGTACCGTCGCAATGGGTACGGGCCGTCGGGTGAGCGCATCCTTCCGCAGGGTTGGGTCGAGCACGGACGCACCAAAGTCGCTCATGATCCTGATGGCGCTGGTCCGTTTGGCTTCGATTACGGGCGCCACTGGTGGTTGTGGCCAAATCTTCCTGGTTCCATGGCAGCGCATGGGTACCAGGGGCAGTTCATCCTTGTTGTTCCCGAACGCGAACTCACCCTGGTGCATCTTGGCATCACCGATGTTGGTGTCGCCCCGCGCCTTGTTGAGCGAATCAACGAACTTGTCTCTGCGTTGTAAGCATTGTCGGATGCTTTGACAGTTTGTAAAACTCTCATAGGCTTCTCGTCTGTGAAGGTGTCCATCGACGGGCAACGACTGCTGCGGCGTATTGATGAGTTGGCGACCATTGGTGCGATCGTTGGCGCCTCGGGAGAGCGGGGTAGCGCCCGCCTTGCATTAACTGACGAAGATCGGTTGGGTCGCGATCTCGTGGTTCGTTGGATGAACGACCTCGGCCTCGAGGTGACAATTGACGGTATTGGCAACGTCATTGCGGTGATGCCGCATGCCTCCGGACACGCGCCAGTAATGGCCGGTTCGCATATCGACACCGTTGCAACAGGCGGCCGTTTTGACGGCAATCTCGGGGTGCTTGCTGGCCTTGAGGTCATCGAGTCCGTTATGGCCGCCGGCATCGATCTTGAGCGCCCATTAGCCGTCGGGTTCTTTACTGACGAAGAGGGCGCCCGATTCGCACCGGACATGCTTGGAAGCCTCGTGTACGTCGGAGGCATGCCACTTGAGCAGGCACTTGATATCGCCGCAGTCGACGGCGCTCGGCTCGGAGACGAACTCATCGCGATCGGCTACCAGGGGGGCGGGCCGTGCCCCGGACTTGTACCGCACGCCTTTGTTGAACTGCATATTGAACAGGGACCAGTTCTTGAGGCCGAGGGCGTTCGCATTGGTGCGGTCACCGGTGTGCAGGGAATCTCGTGGACTCGGGTGAATCTCGTCGGCCAATCGAATCATGCTGGAACGACGCCAATGAGCATGCGTCGCGACTCTGCGGCAGCAATGTTTGACATCGGTGTGCGCCTCGCAGAGATTGTTGCTGAGGTTGGTCCGCCGCAGGTTGGCACGATCGGCCGCATTGAGGTGACACCAAACCTCGTCAATGTCGTGCCATCCCGAGTCTCGTTCACCATCGACGTTCGTCACACCGATGAAATGGTGTTGCGTTCGGTTGAAGACCGAGTGCACGCAATCGTTCGGGAGATCGCTGATCGCCATGGTCTCATGGTTTCGACCGAGACGTTGGCACGGTTTGAGCCGGTCGCGTTTGATGATCGAGTTGTTTCGATTGTTGAAGCAACTGCACGAGCTCACGGTCTGAGTGTGCAACGAATGCCATCAGGTGCGGGACATGATGCGCAGATGCTCGCAAGGGTGTGTCCGACTGCGATGATTTTCACACCGAGCGTGAACGGCATCAGTCACAACCCGGCCGAGTTCACGAGCGATGACGACCTCATTGCCGGCACCCAAGTTCTTGCCGACGTGATGTTGGAACTCACCGAGTGGAATCCGAAGGAGAGATCGTGACACGAATTGTCAATGTTGGTGCCGCGCAGATGGGTCCGATCGCGGCCGATGACAACCGGGCGACCGTCGTTGAGCGTCTCATCGCCTTACTTCGCGACGGAGCTGCTGCTGGCTGTGACCTTGTCGTGTTTCCGGAATTGGCGCTCACGACGTTCTTCCCTCGATGGTGGACCGAAGATGTCTCAGGTCACGATCAGTACTTCGAACGATCGATGCCGAATGACGATGTGCAACCGCTGTTCGATGAGGCACGGCGTCTTGAGGTCGGGTTTTGTCTCGGGTACGCCGAACTGACGCCCGATGGTCATCGATACAACACGTATGTGCTTGTCGACGCCGCCGGCTCAATCGTCGGCAAGTACCGAAAGGTGCATATTCCAGGACATGCAGGTCACGAGCCGCATCGACCTTTCCAGCACCTTGAACGCAGGTACTTCGAGGAATCTCCCGATGGCTTCGGCGTCGTCGGTGCATTTGGCGGCGTCATTGGGATGGCAATTTGCAACGACCGACGCTGGCCCGAGACGTATCGAGTGCTTGGGCTCCAAGGTGCCGAGCTCATTCTCATTGGTTACAACACGCCGTTGCACTATGCCCCAGACCCCAATCAAAACCCGCTGCAGTCCTTTCATAACAATTTGGTGATGGCGTCTGGTGCGTACCAGAACGGTGCATGGGTCGTTGGTGTTGCAAAAGGCGGCATCGAAGAAGGTGTCGAGTCGTTGTCGCACTCGCAGATCATTGCGCCGTCAGGTCAAGTTGTTGCACAAGCCACCGTCAGCGGTGACGTGCTCATTTCAGCGCGGTGCGACCTTGATCTGTGTCGTCACTACAAAGAGACGTTGTTCAATTTCGAGGTGTATCGGCGTCCCGAGGCCTATCGGTTGATCACCGAACAAAAGGGAGTTGTGCGTCCTCCGGGCGTATGAGCGGCTATGGCAGATGTTGCGACGACCCGCACAGTGACTTCGCCTGGACTCGTCTGCGCGCATCATCATCTCTATTCGACGCTTGCTCGTGGCATGCCCGCACCGCCACAGTCGCCTCAACGATTTGAAGACATTCTGAAGTTTGTGTGGTGGCGCCTCGATACCGCACTCGATCTCGACATCATTCGTGACTCGGCGCGTCTCGGAGCACTCGAGGCACTTGCACGGGGCTGCACGACGATCATTGATCATCACGAGTCACCAAATGCGATCGAAGGTTCGCTCGACGCAATCGCTGCCGGCTGCGCTGAGGTTGGCGTTCGGGTCATCTGTAGTTATGGCGTCACAGATCGCCATGGTGCGGAAGGGGCCGAGCGCGGACTTGACGAAAACCGGCGTTTTCTCGCTTCGGGCGGACGAGGCATGGTGGGTGTTCACGCCGCCTTCACATGTAGTGACGACACGCTGCAGGCTGCGGCTGATCTCGCGACTGAATTTGATGTTGGTGTGCATATCCACGTAGCTGAAGGCACTGTCGATGCATCCGCGGCGGATCGAGTACGAGATCTCGCGACCGACAAGTGGCTGCTTGTTCACGGCGTGCACCTTCAAGATGACCATGGCCTTGCCGGAACGATCGTGCACAACCCACGATCAAATATGAACAACTCCGTTGGCTATGCACATCCTCGTCGATTCGAAAATTCAATCGCCCTCGGTACCGATGGAATCGGCGCTGACATGCTCGAAGAATTTCGACTTGCATATGCGGCGGCTCGCCACACCGACGTGGCGTCAACACCCGATGAGATCTGGAAGTGGCTCGAACACGGAAACTCGCTTGTCCCTGACGCGCGCAACGATGAGGTGGTGTGGGCGACGAGGTCGCTAGATCCGTGGCATCAGGCGTTTACAACCGGAACGACTCCAGAGCAAGTGACAGTTGACGGGCGGGTCGTGTGGGCCAACGGACGGTCGACGGTGGTCGACGAGGACGAGATCATCGCAAAGGCAGCGGAGGCTGCACAGCGGCTATTTCAACGGATGGAGGAGTAACCATGGCGATCCCAATGGCGCTGTATCTGCAGGATGCACACCCCATCGCGGAGGCAATAGAGATTGCCAAATACGCCGAACGCGAAGGCTTTCACGCCGTGTGGCAGGCCGATTCGAGACTCGTCCGTGAGGCGGCCGTGCCAATGGCGGCATTCGCCGCAACGACAGATCGAATCAAAATTGGTTCAGGCGTGATTGATGTCTGGTCGCGAAATCCGGCTCGCCTCGCGTCCGTCTTTTCAACTCTCGACGATCTCGCACCCGGGCGCATTCTTTGCGGACTCGGCGCGTGGTGGGACCCACTGGCAGCGAAAGTTGGAATCGAGCGTCACAAGCCGCTCGCAATGATGCGAGAAACCGTCACTGTCGTTCGTTCACTGCTCGCAAACGAGAACGTCACGTTCCACGGTGAGCACGTGCACCTCGATGGTGTTGAACTCGATTACGTGTATCAAGAACGTCGTGCGAAGGACGTGCCGATCTATATCGGCGCGACCGGCATGAAGATGATGGAGCTCACCGGTGAAATTGCCGATGGCGTCGTGCTCAACTATCTCGTGTCGCCTGACTACAACTCTCGTGCAATGGAATCTCTTGATGCTGGGGCACGGCGTGTTGGCCGCACCGCAGAGGACCTTGATCGTCCTCAACTCGTCGTCTGTTCGGTGCACGAAGATCGGCAAACCGCTCTCGATATGGCGCGAAATATGGTCACGCAGTACCTCGGTCAGCAGCCGCACATTATGAAAGCTTCGGGCGTTCCGCAGTCGTTGCTCGATGCGGTCGGTGAGGTGCTCACATGGCCGGCGACGCACGAACAAGTCGAGGCGGCATCGCGCCTTGTGCCTGATGAAATCGTGCAGATGCTCACGGCGTCCGGCACAGCCGAAGAGGCTAAGAGCGCGGTTCGTCGTTATGTGGATAATGGCTGCACTTCGCCAATTCTCTATCCGCTCGGCGATGTGAAGGCCACGATCACCGCCTTTCGAGACTTTTGACGGCGGTGTTCGGCGCATTCCATGACGGTGACGTAGGGTGAAGTGCCGGCAAGGCGGACTCAGATGGCTGCAGGAGAAGTAGATAACGACGGCGCTGCTGCCGGTTCAGACGTCGCCGTTGGTGAGCGTCTTGGCACATCGCGGCGAAGATTTCGATTCACCATCAAGATCACCGTGTTTGTTGCGGTGCTCTACCTATTCGTCATTCCGCTGATTCCCGGTTTCCGTTCGGCCCTCGAAGAAATTCGTCAGGTTCGTACGTCGTTGCTCATCCTCGGACTTGGACTCGAGATCGGCGCGCTGTGGTGCTACGCGCCGCTCACAAAGGCTGCGCTCGGCGACGCCGGCAACTTGTTGTCGCGCGTGCACTTGTTCCGAATTCAAATGAGCGCCAGGGCGTTGTCGAGCATCGTTCCGGGCGGAAACGCAGCGGGTTCGACCCTCGGTTTTCGACTCATGACGATGTCTGGCATGTCGGGTCCCGATGCGGGTTTTGCGCTTGCGACCGTCGGTATCGGTAGCGCGGTGGTGCTCAATCTCATCTTGTGGACTGGACTTGTCGTCTCGATTCCAATACGAGGAGTCAACCCGCTCTACGGAGGCGCTGCGCTCGTCGGCATCGTCGTCATGGGGTTTGCTGGTGCGCTCACCTTCGGGCTCATGGAGGGCAAAGGTCGCTCGGAGAAGATTGTGCGCTTTATCGCTCGACAGTTACGTGTTGATGAAGACAGGGCATCGCTCGTCGTTCACCAGTTGGCAGAGCGATTGGAGTCACTCATCACGGATCGGCAGTTGCTTGGCCGTGTCGCCTTGTGGGCAACGTTGAACTGGCTCCTCGATGCCTGTGCGCTGTGGGTGTTTGTTCGAGCGTTCGGTTTCTCGTTGAACCCTGACGCGTTGATCATTGCGTTTGGTATTGCAAATGTCCTTGCGGCGATTCCAATTACACCGGGTGGACTTGGGTATGTCGACACCGGTTACGTCGGTATGTTGCGCGGATTTGGTGCTCCGTTCCACACCGCGACCCTTGGTGTCGCGTCATATCGATTCGCGCAGTTCTTTTTTCCGATCATTCTTGGCGGACTCATGTATGCGTCTCTGCGAGTCGGCCCGTGGAGCATCAAACGTCATGAGCCGCTCATTCGTCTTCGTGATCTTGCTGAAGAGGAAACTCGGCGCGGAATTTCACGAATCGACTTCCAGTTGCAGGTGCCGACGCGCGACGGAACAGGGCAGTTCATTCGCCCAGCGCACGAGTCGTGGAGCTCAGAACGTCGGCGTGTTCGATCGCGACGTGATGTGTTCGAAGATGGTCCGACGCGTCCGAATCCTGGAGATGACGAGTTGGTGACGCGGTCGACAGATAACGACTCGTGAACGACGATCGTTTCGTTGGCGCCGTGCTCGCATGGGCTCACGAGTCGATTCGAGAGTTACCTTGGCGGCGAACGCGCGACCCGTGGAGCATTCTCGTGTCGGAAGTGATGAGTCAACAGACTCAGGTGCATCGGATCATTGCGAAGTGGGAACTCTTCATTGAGCGTTTCCCGACTGCAGAACGTTGTGCATCAAGCCCGCTGGGCGATGTGCTCGAACTCTGGAAGGGGCTTGGCTACCCGCGTCGCGCACGGAATCTTCATTTGGCAGCGAAAGAAATTGTCGCTGCTGGCACGTTTCCGCATACGGTCGACGGCTTGCTCAAGTTGCCGGGGGTCGGGCCGTACACGGCGCGGGCGGTGTTGTCGTTTGCCTTTGGCGATGACGTCGCAGTCGTTGATACGAATGTCGCACGTGTGCTTGCACGGGTTGTTGGTCATCGACTTTCGGCGCGTGAAGTGCAGGATCTTGCCGATCGTCTCGTGCCCGCAGGTGAGTCATGGTTGTGGAACCAGTCGATGATGGACCTTGGGGGAACGGTGTGCACGGCTCGTATTGCGCACTGCGACAGCTGTCCGGTGTTGAAAGAGTGCGCGTGGCGAGCCCAGGAGGGCGTGTCGGATCCCGCCCGACTGTCTGCTGGGGTTTCTCGACCGCAGCCTCGGTTTCGTGGAAGTGCTCGAGAGGCACGCGGTCGAGTGCTCGGGGCAATCGTCGATCAGTATGTTTCAGTAAGCGACATTGCGACCATCACTCAGCGCGATGAGGCTGGCGCACGAGAGATTCTTGACAGCCTCATTGCAGACGGCCTATGCGTGGTGGATGACGGCATCGTTCGTCTGCCTCGCTAAACGTTCAGGGTGTGCCGCTGTGCGATGTGACGAGAGTCGTTCGATACCAGTTCGTGTCTCATGTCGATGCGGTTAGCGTCTTGCCATCGGAACCGAGGCGCTACGAATTGTGTTTTACGGTGTGCGTGGATCAACCGCGTGCCATGACGGCGCGGCTGAATACGCTGCGCGTGGCAGCACGATTGGTCTTGATGTGTTCGCAACTCGCGAAGGGCTAGAGATTTCGTGCCCACTGGATCGCTCGTGATGGCGCACATAGGTTCGCTCTGCGGTATTGGGATCGGCGTCGTCTTCCTCTTTGCTGGAATTTCGAAGTTCGTCAGCCGCGATGAGTGGCAAATGGTCGTCAACGAGGTTCATGTGCACCCAGCGATCCTGCGCTTGGTTCCGATTGCAGAGGTGCTGCTTGGTGTGTTGTCGACGGCGCGCATTGCAACGCCAATTGTGCCGCTGGTGATCGCAGCGTTGCTCGTCGTGTTTTCCGGTTGGGTGCTGTCAGCACTGCGACGCGACGTCGCACCTCGATGCATGTGTTTTGGAAGTCGTTCTCAGCGGCCGGTGTCATTCCGAACGCTGGTGCGCAATGTTGTGTTGCTTGTTGTGGCCGTAGGCGCAGCCCTCTTGTAAGCAGGTCACGCTCAGAGCGTGTCGAGCAAGAAGGTGAGTGTCTGCGCTTCCTCTCGCCATGCCGAGTATCGCCCGCTCGGTCCGGCGTGTCCCGCGCCCATTTCGGTTCGCAACAGCAGTGGGCGATCATTCGTGCGCAGTGCCCGAAGTTTGGCGGTCCACTTCGCCGGCTCATGCACGCTGACCCGAGGGTCGTTGAGCCCTGCTGTGATGAGAAGCGCCGGGTAGTCGCCGACCGCCGTGTTGTCGTACGGCGAGTACGACTCGATATAGGTCGCGAATGGTTCGGTGCGCGGGTCGCCCCATTCGTCCCATTCGGTGACGGTGAGCGGCAACGTCGGATCGCTCATTGTGGAAACAACGTCGACGAACGGAACCTCGGCAACTGCGGACGTGTAGAGCGAGGGTTCGAGCGTGACACAGGCTCCGACCATGAGGCCACCGGCTGAGCCGCCACGAATACCAATGCGTTTGGGGTCGGCGAGTCCTCGTTCAATCGCGTCGCGTGTCGTTGCGATGACATCAGTGAACGTATGACGCTTGTTGAGCAGTTTGCCTTCGAGGTACCAGCGTCGACCAAGTTCGCCACCTCCTCGTGGGTGCACGAGCATCCAGTTGACGCCACGATCGAGAAGTGAGAGGCGCGCGACGGAGAACCACGGCGGCAGAGATACCTCGTAGGACCCATAGGCATAGACAACGGTCGGCGCAGCAGTTGTGGTGTCCCTGCGGCGAACAATGTCATAGGGCACTTTTGTGCCGTCATCCGCAGTCGCCCAGTATCGGCTCGCCACATAGTCGTCGAGATTGACTCCCGGTGTCGGCGTTGTCTTCACGACTCGATGCGAAAGATCATCGAGCGAAATATCGACGACCGTTGCCGGTCTGGTGAGTGACTGGGTGTGTACGCGCAGCTCGGCACACTCGAAGTTTTCATTCGGACCGAATTCAATGTCGTGGGGCTCGTCGCCCATGTCGATGACGCGTGTGGTTCCATCGATGCCGAGCAAGGTGATCGTCGGTTCTGCGTTCGACCACGAGTGAATTGCGAGAGTTGTGCTGAACGGCTCCAGCGACGTGATGCGGCGGCCGGGCGTGTGTGGAACGAGTGGCGTCCACACTTCTGGCGCCTCGTGAGGGGCGGTCGCCACCATGAAGTCCTCGGCCTCGAAGTTGGTGAGAACGACGAGTGAGTGTCCCCAGTCATCGACGCTGTAGTCGACACCTTCGACGCGTGGGCGCACGCAAGTGGGAGACGATCTCGGCGAATCGGTCGGAATGAGGTGTACCTCGGAGGTTGTTTTCGACGAACTGTGAATGACGAGGTATCGACCTGATCGAGTGGTGCCGATGCCGACGTAAAAGCGCTCATCTGGCTCTGACCACACGACGGCATCGGTCTGGGTGCCGGTGCCAAGAGTGTGGCGTCGAACTTCGAACGGTCGCTCCGTATCGTCGGCCACAACGTAAAACAGTTCGCTCGCATCCTGCGACCATGCGATACCTCCCCAGGTTGTGTCGGGGATGATGTCGGCGAGGTCCTGACCAGTCGTCGTGTCGCGAATGCGAAGGGTGTAGTGCTCGTTGCCATCAACGTCAGCCGACCAAGCGAGAAAGCGATGTGATGGATCGGGTTCAAACGCGCCAAGATCGAAGAAGTCGTAACCCTCGGCGAGCGCATTTTGGTCAAGCAGAATCTCGGCTGCCTCGGTGTTCGCCTCCACGGCGCTGTGAGCACGGCAGTGGATTTGATACGAGAGCCCTTCGACGGTTCGCGACACATACCACCAGTCGCCGTATCGGACCGGTGCCGAGGTGTCGGTCTCTTGCACCCGAGAAACAATTTCGGAGAAGATCGCTTGCGTCGTTTCGTTGCGTGCGGTGAACCACGCATGTGTGTGAGCGTTCTCAGATTCGAGGTAGTTGAGGAATTCGGGATCTGAGGTGTTTCGCATCCACGCCCACGGGTCGTCGACATCACCGGTTGGACGCCTCCACGTGTGCTGTCGGCGTTCAGCACTCGGTTCAAATGAGGGAACTGAGTGTTGGGCACGTTGCGACATGCCTGCGAGGGTAGCGGTAGCGTCACCTGTGAATGAGAGTGTGGATCGATCAAGACTTGTGCACTGGCGATGGCTTGTGTGTTGATCGTTGTCCGGAGGTCTTCACATTGCTCGAGGACGGCATCGCCTATGTCGCTGAGGGTCAGTTCATACTGAACGATCCCGGTGGCTCAAGGAGTCTTGCGACGGTGCCACAGCGATGTGAGTCGGCGGCGGTTGAGGCC
>JALRBS010000217.1 GCA_023262325.1 Ilumatobacteraceae bacterium
GAACACTTCGACCTCGTGTCCGAGATCGACGAGTGCTTTCGTGAGGTGTCGGGTGTAGATGCCTTGACCGCCGACGTGTGGTTTGCCTCGATACGTGAGGTAGGCAAGCCGCAATGGGGCGTTCGGATCGAGTCCTTGCGGCATCGGATGGATGCTATCGGTGGGCGTTACCGACGGGTAACCGGTGTGAGTTTAGGGAGTCACGCATCGTGAACTTGGCTTGAAATAGAGGGGGCTCAGATCCGTCGATGTAGTGCCATCATCCAGGGTCACCGAGAAACTGAATTGAGTCGCGTTCTGAGAATTCGCGCTGAAGGAAAAGGCCGTAGTGCTGTCCTGAGTTGATACCTCAACGACGGTTACCGACTGTGTCCCTGACGAATCATCGAGTGAGCCGGAGACTTCGATAGCTACGGCATCCGCATCGGCGTCCGCCGTCGTCACCTTGATTTGGCCAAGATATGCGTACGTTGATCCGAGGACGTACCGATAACAACTCACAAGTCCAACTGAACCAGTTGGGGGGCTATTTGGCGCAGTGGTCGTTGTTGTTGTGGTTGCTGGTGCTGTTGTTGTCGTGGCTGGCGTTGTCGTTGTTGCTGGCGATGTTGTCGTCGTTGTTGTCGCTGTTGTCGTCGTTGTCGTGGTCGCTGGAACTGTCGTTGTCGGAACTGTGGTTGCTGGCCGTGTCGTTGTCGTGACGATCGTCGTGGTCGTCGGCGCGATCGGAATCGCCGATGCGACAACTGTGGTCGTCGACTCGGGCACGGTCGTTGATGTCGTCGACGTTGATGTGGTCGGCGGCACCGTGGTCGTTGCAGGAAGAGTTGTCCTAACGAGATCACTCGTTGGTGGCGTCGTCACGACAGGAAGCGTGACAGCGGCATTCTCCTCCAATTGTTCAGCCGAGGTTGGCTCGTCGATCCGTACCACCGGCAAATCGCCGTTCACGAGGAGTGCTCCACTAACGACGAGCACTCCGACGGCACCGGTACCCAACATCCACAGCGCGACTCTTCGACCAAGCCGTTGCGACGCGTCGAGCATCGGAAAGCCATTTGACGCGTCCGATTTCCCGAACGACGGCGTGCCCTGCATTTTGCGAACCCGAAATCGTGTACCGCCACCTCCGGTTCCCGTGCCCGAAGACCCACCTGAGGCTGACGGACCCGATGGATGCAGCAGAGCAATGCGATCCATAATCGATGCGCGCAGTCCGATTGGAGCCGCGAACGCGGGTGCCGACCCGATGAGGGCCAGCGGTGCAAACCGTTTGCGGGTGCGCTCACAGATATTGCAATCCTCGATGTGACGTGACACTCGTTTACGCAACAACACGGTGAAGTCGCCCGACCATCCCGCCAAGATCGCAGCGAGTTCGCTGCAGTCCTTTCGGCCACGGCGGGCCACACAGTACGCGCCAAGGCTCCGTTCGGTTCGCTCGCGCATTCGATGAAGCAGGCCGTAGCTCTGTTGGGCCGACACGCCGAGAGCATCAGCGAGATCTGCCCCAGAGAGTCCTTGGCGCACGCTGAGTTCGAGTACGAGCTGATCACGAGCGTCAAGCCCGAGCGCAGCACCTCGCAGCAGTTCGGCGAGCTCCCTGGCGTCGAGCTCGTCATCGACAGAGTCTGTGGATGACGAGGTTGGCGGCAACATCACTTCATGCTCCGGTGCGCTGAAATCGGTGACCGATTGCCGTGAACGACGCCGTGATCGCCGGTAGATCTCGTTTCGCAAAATCGCGAAGAGCCACGGTTTGAGACGCGATGGATCGCGGAGTTGTGCGAGTCGTTCGGCTGCCAACACAAATACGTCTTGCACCATGTCGGCTGCGTCGTCGCGGCTGCCGGTCATTGCGGTCGCAGTATCGAACAGCGACTGTCCGTATCGGTCGTATATGCCGCCAAGCGCGCTGCGGTCGCCGGCGAGGTACGCGGCGACGAGCCGGGCGTCGTCGCCCCCACCAGGTGTCACTGTCGGATCGCCGTCCATCGTTTGTTTCGTCTCGTGCCGTCATACGTGCTTGTTAGAGCACGAGCGGACGGTGTTCTCGCGTAAATCTTGCAACATTCTGACCGAAATGGTCGGGTGTTGGGCGTGAATTTTGCACGCTATGGCAGGCTTGGAGCATGAGAGCTCTCGTGCAACGAGTTTCTGAGGCTGCGGTCGACGTGCACTCGGGTGCTGGTGTCGAGCGCGTTGGCTCGATCGATCACGGATTATGCGTGTTGCTCGGCGTGACGCATGACGATACTGAGCAGGACGCCCGTCGACTGGCTGAGCGGGTCGCGCACTTGCGAGTGCTCGATGATGCGGATGGTGTGATGAACGTTTCGGTCATCGATGCCGGAGAGTCGGTGCTGGTGGTCTCACAGTTCACGCTCTATGGCGACACGACGAAAGGGCGTCGACCGAGTTGGATTCAGGCGGCGCGCCCAGAGGTTGCCGAACCTCTCGTCGACGCGTTCACCGCTGAGTTGCGTAAGTTGGGTCTCGTCGTTGCCACTGGACGATTCCGCAGTGACATGCGGGTGCATCTAGTGAACGATGGTCCGGTCACCGTGCTCGTCGAGACGTAGCGACTGCTACGAGCCACAAGACGATCGCGAGCAGTAACCACGGCAGATCGCCGAACATGGTGTAGATCGTGTTACCGGTTCGCCGAATCGGCGTTGAGTACACAACTCGCTGTTCGCTGATCTCGGATTGCTCCAGCACTGCACCCTCAGGGTTAACCGTTGCGGTGTAGCCAGTCGGCGCGACCTGGATCACCCATCGTCCGCTCTCGACCGCTCGAAGTTTGCTTGATGCAACTTGTTGGGATTGCACAATCGACCACGTGTAACTCGCGCCATTTGTCGGGTTCACAATCAGTTCGCCACCGTGTTGCATTGCGTCTCGCACACGCCTGCCGAAGAAGATTTCCCAGGAAATTGCAACGCCAAACCGGCCGACCTCGGGGACGTCGACGACCGCCGGACCTTGACCGGAAAGCGCATCCTTTGGAATGAGATCGACTGGAGCGCCGACCGACTCGAGCACCCGTCGGAACGGGAGATATTCACCGAATGGAACTTTGATGACTTTGACGTATCGATCGGTGACAGCACCGACGCGTGTGACGACGTACTGGGCATTGACGAAGTTGCCGGGTGGAACGTCGTAGACGAACTCTGCGTCCTCGGTGACACCGATCACGAATGGCACTCCCAGTCGTTGCGCCTCGCTCGCGAGGCGCGACGCGACCTCACTCGAGGCAAACGATTCGCGGTTGACGTCGATTGCGTTTTCAGGCCACACGACAACATCAACTCCGGCATCGGCGGAGATGCTCGTCGTCGCTTCGAGATGCGCAGCGGTCACCACCTCCGATGGCACCTCCAGAGCTGTGGTTCCCTGACGTCCGCCGCCTTGAACTGCTGCGACGCTCACCTCACCATCCGGTAGGTTTCGACCACTTGGCGCAAACGCGGAAAAGGCGACAAGCGCGGCAGCAGCGCCGAGCATGGCGAAGGTTCGAGTTTTGTCGAATGGCTGTGCGGATTGCTGGCGAGTGAGCGCCGCAGAGGCGAGCTCGCCGACCCCGATGCCGACGGCAATGACGAACATCGTGAGCAGCGGTACGCCTCCGAGACGCGCAAGCGCAAGAAAAGGGCTGTTGGCCATTGCGATGCCGAGCGTGGCGAGTGGAAGACCTCCGAATGGAACGTACAGACGGAGGATTTCGACGAGGGAGTGGGCGGCGAGCCGCCCGAGTGAGGCGAGGGGGCCCTTCATTGGGGATGCCGCGGCGGCGAGCGCATGGAGTCCGGCGAAGAAGAGCACAGCGACGACGTAGCCGGGCGCTGTCAAGAAATACATCCACGCCACTGTTGGGGCAAACCAGGCGACACCAAATATGAGACCGTTGATCGCTCTCAACGATCTACGTTCGCTTGCGATCGACATCAAGACGGCGATGCCGATGAATGCGAATGGCCAAAGGTTCCACGGGGGCATGGCCGAGGCGACAAGCAACCCTCCGAGGACGGAACGCATGATGGGTTTGAGGTTCATTGTTCGGCGAGTTTTGCGAAGACGACATAACGCTCGGCGGTTGAGCCAGGCGGGTGGCAGGCAAACAGCGTTGCGGTGAACGCTGGGGTTTGGTCGATGATCCAGATTTCGCTTGGTTGGACGACTTGTGCACCGGTGACGATGTACGTAAACGTCCCCGAGTCGCTCGTAAACCGGATTTCGTCGCCCGGCACCAACTCGTCGATACGACGGAACACGCGGTGTTTGCTGACGCGGTGTCCGGCAACGACAACGTTGCCTTGTTGACCCGGAAGGGCGCTACCGGGCCAATGCCCAGGGCCAAGGTCGAGTGTGGAAAGCCTGATTCCTTCGTACATACCCATCTCGACGTCGATCGCCGGAATCGAAATTGTGCCGAGTTCGATGACCGGCTCGGGGGCGTTCTCGTCAGATGGAGGAGCAATCGGAGTTGGAAGCGTGGTCGTTGTGCTCGAGGTGGTTGTCGTGCTCGACGTGATTGTTGTGGTCGACGTGGTTGTTGTACTTGTTGGCGGGGATGTCGTCGACGTTGTTGTCGTTGCAACTGTTGTCGGGCTCGCTGTCTCATCTGAACGACGTACTCGGTCTTGTACGCCGGCGATGAGCACGAACAGGACAAGGGTGACCAACAGGATGCGCGTGCGTGACGAGATTCTCATCGGCTACCCGCTGACGCAAGGTGGCGCGCGGCGCGTTGACCGTCGGCGACACAGGCAGGAATCCCAATTCCTCGGTACGACGACCCGGCGAGTTCAATCATGGGAGGAAGTTGTGCCGCGATCGAAGCGACCTTCACGTGATGATGTGGTCGGTACTGAGTGAAGGCGTCCTTCCATCGGGTGACGCGACTTGATGAGCAGTCGATGGCAATTCCAAGATGACTCGAAACATCCTCAGCGGCCAGGGATACAAGGCCCGCATTATCGAACTCGCCTATCGGTAGACCGTCTCGACCAAGCGAGATGCGAATGACCTGTGACCCATCGTCGGGCTGAAGATGCGCCCATTTCTGAGAGGTGAACGAAACGGCAGTGACGGCACGTTGTACCGACTTTGGCACGAGATAACCCGATCGGCTCTGACACCGGTCGGGCCATTCGTCTTGCGGGATTCTTGCAGTGACAATCGCGACATCTGCACATTCGAACTCGTCGAGTTGCTGACCGAGCGAACCACCCAGCAGGCGAGCGGCGAGGTGGGCCGGAAGTGCAATGACGACACCGTCAAACTGCTCGTCGTTGATTCGCCACTGGCCACCGTCCGCGTCAATCGACGTCACTGTGGTGCCCGTGCACAGCCGGAAACGGACCGAGTAACGATGTTCGACATCACTGAGAATCGCTTGGGCGAACGTCTCCATCCCGGTGCGAGGAGCCCCAAAGATCGCTGCGGTTGTTTGCGTTGTGTTGGCTTTGAGTTTTCGCGATGTGCGCAACCCACTTCGTCCACTCGTTGCAAGCGTCGAAAGTTGAGGGACTGCTGCAAGACTGAAATTGATCGTGTCAGCACCGTAAATGCTGCCAACAAGCGCATCAACGAGTCGATCGTGAACCTCGCGTCCGAATCGTCGCTGCACCCAACGGCCAAGGTTGTCGTCGCGTATCGAGGTTTTCGGCAACACGACATCGAGCGCCGCTCGAGAAAGCCCGAGTGGTGAGAGAAGACCTGAACGAGCAACCGCCAACATCGATGTCGGCACACCGAGCATGAGGTCGTTCGGAATTTCGTGGAGACGACGGTGCCATATTGCGGCTCGGGCTGAGGTCGGCGCGACAAGTTCCTCTGAAAGACCAACAACTCGGGCGAGGTCGACTGCGTGAGGCACACGTGTGAGAAATGCGTCGGCACCCTCGTCGACGTCGAGTCCGGCAAATTGCGAGGTGCGAAGTTTTCCACCAACGCGGTCGTCACCTTCGTAGACCACAACCACGTCATCCGAGTCGCTGGTACACGTCAGGAGTTCATGGGCGGCTGCGAGACCGGTAATGCCACCACCGATCACTGCGAACCTTCGCGGGTGACTCAACCGGTTTGCCCCGCGGTGATGACGCGCTGTGCAAGTGCGGCAAAAACTGAGTGATCGTCGTTGACGCACGCCGTTCGGTCGAACCCTAGACCCGCCTTCGATGCTCGGGCAGCGGCCTCGATGTCGAGGTCGTAGAGCACTTCAAGATGATCGGCGACGAATCCAACAGCGCTGACGATGATGCTGCGGTACGAACCGCCGGCCGCAAGCGAATCGATGACCTCGCTGATGTCGGGTCCGAGCCACGGCTCAGGTGTTCGTCCGGCGCTTTGCCACCCGATCGACCAGTCACTTCCTTCGCGCAATCCGAGACGCTCAGCAATCGCGGAAGCCGTTGCGCGAAGTTCGTCGGGGTAAGGGTCACCAGCATCGATAATTCGTTGTGGCAGTGAATGCGCAGTGAAAACGACATGAGCTGGTGACGCTGCACGTGAAAGTCGCCCAGAAAGGTCGTGCGCAATGAACTCAAGAAACGCAGGTTCGGTCGCCCACGACGTAACCCCGGTGACCTCAATGCCGTGCGGCTCGGCGGCAGCCGTAGCCCGGTCGAGATATTGACCTACGGAGTATGCGGAGAAGTGTGGTGCGAGCACGAGGCCGATAATCCGGCGGATTCCTTGTGCGGCGAGACGTTCGACGGTTGTCTCGATTTTTGGTTCGGCGTGCTTGAGCCCAATGTCCACAATGAATTCACCAGGAGATGTGCTGTCGAGCTCGGCCTGTAGGGCGTCGCGTTGCGCCTCGGTGAGTGCCGCAAGGGGGGATAGTCCGCCGATCGCGTCGTATCGAGCAACGAGATCGGCAAGCGCCTCGGGGGTTGGAGGTCGGCCGCGTCGAATGTCGGTGTAGTACGGCTCAATTTCGTCCGCATGACGCGGGGTTCCGTACGCCATCAGGAGCACTGCGGTTGCGGTTGTCGTCATTCGGTGCTGCCGCCCTTGTGTCGAGTGCGTTCATGAACCATGTTCACAATTTCGGTGAGGATGCCAGGGTCCGTGTCCGGCTGTACGCCGTGACCGAGGTTGAAGATATGCCGCGGATGCCCGCCGTTGTCATCGAGCACTCGTTGCGCTCCGGCAATCGCAGTCTCACGTCCAGCGAGTACGAGCGCCGGATCAAGGTTGCCCTGAACTGTCACCGATTCACCCAACCGAGCCCGAGCTTTCGCGATCGACGTTCGCCAGTCAAGCCCGATGACGTCTGCGCCAGCCGAGTACATGAGCTCGAGGAGATGATCGCAACCGATTCCAAAGTGGATGCCTGCCGACTGTGGGTGGCGTTGCTTCAGTTCGGCGAACACGCGAGATGAGTGCGGTAGGACAAATCGCTCGTAGTCGTCTGGTGAAAGAGCCCCAGCCCAAGAGTCAAAAAGTTGGAACGCCCGTGCCCCATGGGTCAGTTGAACGTCGATGAATTCGATTGCATAGTCAGCCAACACGCCGACGAGTGAGTGCCACAGCGCCTCGTTGCCGTGCATCAGCGACTTCGTGCGTTGATAGGTCCGCGAGGGTGAGCCTTCGATGAGGTAGCTCGCAACGGTAAATGGTGCACCCGCAAACGCGAGTAGGGGAACGTCGTTAGGAAGTTCTCGACTCAAAATATCAACGGTGATGGCCACGTGGTCGACGAGGTCGTGGGTGAGCGGAGGCAGTCGCTTCAGGTCGTCAGCGCCCCGAAACGGGGATTGAGCGACCGGGCCAGTGCCTGGAGCAACGTCGATACCAAACCCGACGGCATGGACTGGAACGACAATGTCGCTAAACAGCACGGCCGCGTCGACTCCGTGTCGTCGGACCGGTTGCAGGGTGATTTCCGCAGCGAGTTCAGGCTGGTAAATCGCGTCGAGAATTGAGCCAGATCCACGAATTTCTCGGTATTCGGGAAGGCTCCGGCCCGCCTGGCGCATAAACCACACGGGCGTGTGGCGGCCTCGAGTGCCCTGCACGGCCGCAAGGAACGGGATTTCGGAAGGATTCGGAGGGGACATCGGCATGGTTGACGTTATCTGAGCCGGTACAATCGATGAACCCTAAAACGTCCCGAATACCCCCGCAGCGTTTTTGGGTGCATACGCAATGACACAGACCCATCCCGAACTCGAAGCCGAACAGGCGTACGTTGAGCACGCCTACGACTGTCTTGAAACGAGCCGCGTCGCGGCGTGGCGCATGCGCGACATGCACGAGGCCGATTTAGGTGGCACTTTTCAGGCTCGATTTGAGCGAAATGCCGTCGATGAGGCCTTGGTGAAACGGCTCACCGAACTCGATCTCGGCAATGCGGCGCTCGTGTTCGGTCGAATAGATCGGGAATCGCCGGACGTCACGGCTCCCGAAGCGTTCCATATAGGCCGACTTGCAGTTGCCGACGAGGATCGTGAGCCTGTGGTGATCGACTGGCGGGCACCGGTCGCGGAACCCTTCTATCGAGCGACTGGTCGCGATCCGATGGGACTCGTTCGAAGGCGGCACTTTGTTGTTGACGGCCGTCAGGTGCTCGGACTTGAGGACGAACTCTTTGGCGACGGCCACCTCGGTGTCGGTGTGGATGATGGGCTTGCATCGTCACCACGCGCGAATTTGCGCGGGTACAGCACGCTGATCGCGTCGCTCGAGCGAGGCAGAACGGGCACGCTCGGCGACATTGTTGCAACGATTCAGGCCGAGCAAGACGAGATCATCCGGTCGCCACAGGCGGGCGTGCTTGTCGTTCAAGGTGGACCTGGAACTGGCAAAACCGTTGTTGCGCTGCACCGAGCGGCGTATCTGCTCTATACCCATCGTTTCCCACTCGAAGACCAGGGCGTACTCGTCGTTGGGCCGAACCGAGTCTTCCTCCGGTATATCGAGCAAGTACTTCCGTCGCTCGGGGAAGCCGGAATTGAACAGGTGGTACTCTCCGATCTTGTTCCTGACGTGCGCTGTTCGGCGCCTGAATCTGAGGATGTTGCGCGGGTCAAGGGCAGCGACGACATGTCTCGGGTGATCGATCGTGCGATACGCGATCGAGAACGCCCAATCCGTGAAGATGTCACCTTTCCGTTCCGGTCTGGTTATGTCCGCCTCAGGGCGGCTGAAGTCGAGCGAATTGTGCGCGGGGCTCGACGTGGACAACGCCGCCACAATGCGGCTCGGCGTCACGTTGAGCACGAAATTTGGTCGGCACTTGCCGCGAACTGGCATGACGCCGACGTGAGTCCACTTGACGTGCGCGATGAATTGCGTGGGCGATTCGACGTGCGTGAATTGCTCGAACGCGTGTGGCCCGTGCTGACGCCGGCAGAACTCTTACACGACCTCTTCGGGTCTCGAGCGTTGCTTCGGTCCGCGGGGCGTGGCGTGCTCACCGACGACGAAATTGAATTGTTGTACCGCGCACGTTCACCCGAAGTTGCGGACGTGAGTTGGACGGTCGCTGACGCCGCTCTGCTCGACGATGCGCGAGAAGCGCTTGGTCCGAAGGTGAATCGGGCAGGGAAGATCGATGATGCTGATGAGATTCGAACCTATGGGCACATCGTTGTTGACGAAGTACAAGACCTGTCGCCCATGGAATTGAAGATGGTTGCTCGGCGGTCACTGAACGGTTCGTTGACTGTCGTTGGTGATATTGCCCAGGCAACTGGCCCGTCGGCACCACGTCATTGGGATGATGTGCTCCAGTACCTGCCGTCACGACGGGAGCCACGGGTCATCGGCCTATCGGTCGGCTACAGAATTCCTGCTCAGATCATGGAGTTGGCGAATCGCGTGATGCGTGTCGCCGCCCCAGGTCTGCGGGCGCCTGAGTCGGTACGTGTCGGAGAGAGTGATCCTCTCGTGGTGTGTGCTGGAACCGACATACATCGCGCCGTAGTTCGTGAAGCCGCGCAACTCGCTAACGAGTTGTCGGGCGGCTCGATTGCGATTGTCGCCGCTGACGACGAATGCGACGACATTGCGGCAGCGCTCGACGAGGCGGGGGTCGCGTTCGGTCGTGCCGCCTCGGGTCTCGCAAAAGGCATCACACTCGTGCCGGTGAGCGTCGTGAAGGGCCTCGAGCTCGATGGCGTCATTGTCGTTGAGCCGGCGTCGATTGTTGCGTCGAGTACGCGTGGCATGCGGTCGCTCTTTGTTGCACTGACCCGGTCAACTCGTCGCCTTGTCGTTGTTCACGCGCAGCCGTTGCCAGCGTCGATGCAGCCAACATTGTTGGCTACTTCGTGACGGCGGCGGCGAGGTCTCGGAAGAGTTTCCACGCTTTTGAGGAGTCTGCAGGTCGGCGACGTTCGACCGACGAGCGTGCAAGCGTCATGACCTCGTAAAACCCAAAATGTGAATCGGGAAACGATTGCCGGATTTCGGGTTCAACCATCGCCCAGGCCAGTTCGATGTCGTTGAGCAAGACCTGCGGTTCATCGCCTCCGTTAACGAGTGCATCGCTAAGGCTGCCGAGTGAGATGTCGATCACCGCAAGTGCTTCTTCGAACGATTTGGGAGCCGTCGAGACATCGATGTCGCGAGGCACGGTCGACGTCGAGGTGATGAGCGACTCATCGATATACGTCGGCCCGCAGGATGACACGGCAAGCACGGCAGCGACGATGATGACGTATGACTTGGCAAACATGACGTGAGAGTTAGGCGGTGACGAGAATTCGCTCACCGATGAACGGGTCGACCTCGACTGTTCGGCCATCGAGTTCAACAAGAAGATTGCCGTCCCCACTCACGCCAATGAGGCGACCAGACTGGCCAGGCAGCAGTCCAACTTCCTCGAGGAATTCAAGGGTTCCTGGAGCGAACTCAAGTTCCTCCGGAATGCGAATGATCGAAAACCCATCACCGGCAACATGATCGGCAAGTCGAACCGTCGCTGGTTCGTTATAGCCAGAACCTGGGATTGGGTTGCCGTGAGGGCAGGTCGTCGGACTGCCGAGCAAAGTGTCCATGGCGTCTTCGACTGACTCGCTAATGACGTGCTCCCACTTGCCGGCCTCATGGTGGGCCTCTGCCCAGGAAAGTTTGAGGATGTCGGTGAGAAAGCGCTCGGCGAGCCGATGTCGTCGCACGACACGCTGCGCGAGCGCATCACCTTGTTCGGTGAGAGCGATACCACGTTCGAGCGACACGAGTCCCTCGGCGACAAGGCGCCGCATCATTTCGCTTACTGCTGGTCGACTGACGTCAAGCCGTTCGGCAATTCGAGCCTGGATGACCTCGACGCCATCCTCTGCAAGTTCAAAAATGCAGTCGCAGTACTCCTCGAATGCTGGGTGATGTTCCCCGGGAGCCGGCATGTTCTCATTCTACGTGGCTGGGTCACCAACAGGAGAGGTGGTGCTCGCCCCGCTCACCCGCGTTCTGCGTTGGGGTTAAGTGCTCGAAGCCCTGCCCATGCGAGGGTGCTCACGTGATCAGCGACCTCATCAGGGTCAAAGTCCAACTCTTTGTCGATCAGCCTTCGGCTCGCCCCTTCGGCAAGCCCGACAAGTGAGTGGGCAATGAGTCGGCGTTGTTCAACGTCAAGATCAACGGCGATAAGCGGCGCGATCGCGCTCGCAACGTCCGAGGTGATGCGGCGGACGAATTGAGCAAACTCCGGTTCGTGTCGCGCCGCGCCACCGAAGAGCAGTCTGAACCCGTCTTGATTCGCAGCCACCCAACTGAAATACGCGCGAAAGCCGAGCATCGTTTGGCTCTTGCCGTCTGACGCGTCCGTTGCCGCTTTGGTGATTGCCGTGAGCATGTCAGCGCCGACATTGTCGATAACCGCGAGGAAGAGGTCACCTTTGGAGTCGAAGTGTTGGTACAGCACCGGCTTGGTCACACCTGCGGCGACGGCGATGTCGTTCATTGACGTGCTGTGGTACCCGGCTCTGCCAAAAACGGCTACTGCGATCGCAAGAATCTGCCGCCTTCGTTGTTCGGCAGTCAATCGGTGAGGAGTCATTAAACGATGATCGTATGACGACGACGTGCGCAACTATCGATCGTGCTCGACGTCGTCGCGCTCGGCTGCCTTTACTGCGTACCCGAGCACGATGCTGGGTGCGAGTAACACAAAGGAGGCAACGAGAATGACGGTGGTAACTGTTGCCAACACCGGAGAAAACCCAACCGCAAATGCGATGACGAACATTGCGACGGCGAGGGCGAGCAGAAGGTAACCAACGCGATTTGCGAGCAAGGTCCACCGGGCGACCGACGCGCGGCGTTCCCGAATGTGATCCCTGCCGGTTGCCTCTGGTGTTGATGATTCCGACATGAGTGCATTCATGGTACGAGGTCGTGCTTATCTTCGCTCAGTAACTGTGAGTGCTGTGTATTCCAGTCGGACCAGGCTCAATGGACAGGTGAAACTCGTGAGCAGGAGGCGACGCCTGTCCTAGAGATTTGGCGGCAGGATGCCGTTGACGTTCTCGTACACGAAATACAAGACGACGGCGAACGGAACGATTGCGATTGGGAGGGCGGGCCACCAACTCTTTCTCCTGCGACTTATCGAACGCACGAGCGACACGAGAACGACGAGCAGAGCGGTCCACAGCGCTCCTTGCGTTGCCGCCGCGGGCGAATGAAACCAGCCTGCGGAGAATGCGTCTTCGGTGGCGTTCGTGAGCTGCACCTCGTCGGTGGTAACGGTTGTCGTCGGTGCATCGGTTGACGTCACCGTAGGCGCAACTGATGTCGTCGAAGCCGCGGACGTTGTTGTCGTCATTTGGGACACAGTTGTCGTAGAGGCGCTGCTCGATTCGTTCTGCACATACGACGTTCTTGGACGTGGTACGTCTGAGCGATCGAGGTCGAGCACTGCGTGAATGATGAGTCGGAGTGAGGCCGACCACTTGGGATGGCAGGTCGTCAGCGTGAGTGTCGCTGAGGTCGGGTCGGTTGTTGCCACGACCTCGTAGTCGGATGGCTCGACAACTTCGAGGCCGCTCACCGTGTACGTATATGAGTCGCCCGACGTGGTCGCAAGAGTGATGTCATCGCCTGGTTGTAATCGGTCGAGATTGTGGAATGGTTGGCCATAGGTCGTTCGGTGCCCGGCGATTGCTGCGTTGCCAAGTTCACCTGGCAGAGGGGTGTCAGGGAAATGCCCTGGTCCACGCTGTAGTTGTTCTGATGCGACTCCAGCAACCACATAGACGTCGAGGTCAATCCGCGGAATCTGGAGACGAGCAATTGGGTCACCGAGCATGATCGACGATGTCAAGGGTTCGACAGTCGTCGAAACTGCGGTTGTTGTCGGGGTGATCGGCGGCAGTGTTGCCGAGGTGGGCTCATCTGAAACTGTCGTCGTTGTCTCGGTTGCGGTCGTCGTGCTCGCCAATTGCTGAACTGAAGCAAATTCTTCTGCGAGTGCGCGTTGTGCCGCTGCGGTACTCAGACCGGTGCCCCACAGTTGGTAGCCGACGAATCCGAGCATGAGCAACCCGCTCACGACAAGCGATTTTCCGAGCAGCCCGACGGCCCAACGCCAGTCGTGCGGTTCGGGAGGACGGTCCCATGCGGCCGCTCGAGCGTTTTTGAAGCGACGCCAGTGGTGACGGTAAAAAAGCGCCCAACGGCGGGTGGGTCCAAGTCGATGTGCACGTTGGAGAACCTCGGAGACGCGGTAGCCGTCATTTCGTTTATCGTCTGACGGGTCTCGGCGAGCCACGATGCGAGGCTACCTGTGGTCGTCGAACGCAAATGTCGTGCGAGTCGAAGATGGCGGCGAGTCGCCTAGCGTGTGCAGAGTGAACGACGTGCCGACTGCCCATCGCAACGCAGTCGTGATGACCGATGTCGTTGCAATGACAGGGGGTTTCCCGGCTTTGGCTGGGATCGACATTCAGGTCGCCGAAGGTGAGATCGTGTTGCTTGCCGGACCGAATGGGGCAGGGAAGACGACCGTGCTTCGTGTATGCGCGGGTATTCAACCGATCGCCCGGGGTTCAGTTTCTGTACTCGGGTTCGATCTCCGCACCGACCTCGCGCATATCAGATCGAACGTGGGCTTCGTTGGCCACCGAAATGGGCTCTACGAGGACCTCACACCCGCCGAAAATCTTGACTTCTGGGCGAAGGTCATCGGGGCATCGCCAGACGAAGTCGACGCAGCAATTGACGTGATGGCGCTCAATGCGCGCGTTCGTGACACACCGGTGTCGCGCCTGTCTGCAGGTCAGCGACGACGGGTGGCGCTCGCCGTCCTCGTCATTCGACGCGCACGACTTTGGCTTCTCGATGAACCACATGCCGGCCTGGACGCTTCCGGACGCGACGAACTCGATGGCATTTTGCGCCGCGCCGCGGCGTCTGGAGCGACCGTCGTTCTGGCGAGTCATGAGCTCGAGCGAGCAACGGCACTCGCAACACGTCGGATCACGATCTCGGGCGGCGTTATCGACGGTGGTGATCGCAATGGCTAACCAGCGACGACGTCTCGCGCTCTCTGTTGCACGCAAGGACCTGAGAATCGAGCGCAGATCTCACGTGCTCACTGCACAAATACTGCCGTTCACGCTTGTCACCATGGTGTTGTTTGCATTCGCGCTCGATGCAACGTCGGTGCTTCAGCGGGTCGCGCCTGGTCTCGTGTGGCTCGCAGTGCTCTTCTCGATGATGATCGTGGTGCAACGGGCCTTCGCAGTCGAAACAGCCGATGGTGCTCTCGATGCCTTGCGTTCGGCTGGCGCCGATATGTCGGGTGTGTTCTTTGGCAAGTTCATTGCGCTTGTCGTGCAACTCATCATCGTTGAAGGAGCGTTATGGATTGCTGCCGTGTTGCTCTATGGCATCGAATTACGGCTCGGCGGCATCGTGCTTCTCGTCACATCCTCGATCTCCGCAACGTGCGGACTTGCGGCGATCGGTACGATCTATGGTGGCTTGGCGTCAGGAATTCAAGGTCGGGAGTCGCTTCTTCCGCTCCTCGTTCTTCCCGTTGCCTCGCCGGTGCTCATCGGAGCGACGCGGTCGGCAGAAGCAGCCTTCGGCATCGGTGGGACGGTGGCTTCCGAGGGTTGGCCATGGCTTGGCTTGCTCACGGTATTTGCCGTCGCCTTCGTTGTCGTTGGTTCATTCGCGTTCGGGCCGCTCGTTGACGACTGACAGAACGACGACAGCATGACAACGATTACCCCCACAACGAAATCGAGTCACCGAGGAACCGGTACGACGGCAACTCGCGTCATCGGCCTGCTCGCAACTGTGATGTGCGCGTGGCTTGTTGTCTTCGGTCTGATTCTCTCACCCGCCGATCGAGACCAGGGTGACGCAGTTCGCATCATGTACGTGCATGTGCCATCGGTATGGCTCGCCTATCTCGCCTTTATCGTTACTGCAGCAGGTTCAGCAATCCACCTCTTTGGACGGCGCCATTCGCTTCAGGCTGATCGCGTCGCTGGTGCCTCAGCGGAAATTGGTGTCGTCTTCATGGGTGTCACCCTTGTGTCGGGGATGCTCTGGGGGCGAATCACCTGGGGCGTGTACTGGCAATGGGATGCTCGCCTCACGACGACTGCGTTGCTCTTTGTGAGTTACATCGGGTACCTCGCAGTGCGAAATCTCGACGGCACCCGTGAGCAGCTTGCGAGACGCAGTGCAATCGTTGGGCTGCTCGCTGTGTTGGAAATTCCGCTGGTGCATTGGAGCGTGAAACTGTGGCGAAGTTTGCATCAGGAAGCGACAGTGCTTGGCACCGACCTTGATGTATCGCTCGATGGTCTCATGCTGTTCTCATTGTTCGTCGGTGTCGTGGCGTTCACACTTGTGTTCGTGTGGCTACTGCTGCACCGAGCACGCACAATGGCTGTCGTTGACCTTGCGGCACAGCGACGACTTGACGACGCGCTCATCGCCCGACGCCGCGAGGGTGGCAACTGAGATGTCGAACGCAGGTTTCATCATCGGTTCATACGTGTTGACCTTCGGCGCAATCATTGGGTTCGCGTTGCGCACTATTCGCCTCGGTCGAAAGTTGGCGGACGATCTCGACGACTCGGAGAAGCCGTGGCTGTGAACGAGCCAAACTTGCAGCCCCGTGAGGCGAGCAATTCGGCTCGAAATCGTCGACGTGTGCTGCCAATGGTTGTGCTTGCGCTCGTGTTCGTCGCCGGGGGTGTCATCATTACCCAGGCGCTGTCAACCGCAGTTGACTATTACTGCAATGTCGACGAAGTTGGGCTTCGATCCGGTTGTGACGAAGGGCGACGACTTCGACTGCAAGGGACGGTCGGTGAAGATTCGGTTGTTGTGACAACGTCGGCGACGTTGTTCGATATCGAATTCAATGGCGCTGTTGTGCAGGTTGAGTACGAAGGCGAACCGGGCGGCATCTTTCGAGAGTGTCTACCCGTCGTCGTTCATGGTGTGTTCGATGCTCAGTCATCGGTGTTTCTCGGCGACCGGGTCGAAGTGAAGCATTCCGAGGAATACGTGGCGGTTAACGACGATCGTCTCAGCGAGGCTGAATCGGCAGCCTGCACGCCAGCGACATGAGCGCGGCGCTCGGCAACGCCGGACTGCTCGTTGCGCTTATCGGCGCGTCGGTTGGGGCGTTATCGACGGCGATGTCAATTATCGGCGATAATCGTCGCGCCCTTCGTCAAGCACCGATGTACGCAGCGGTGATTCTGTTCGGCGCGTTACTCGCCGTTGTCGCTATGGAATGGGCGCTGTTCGCTCGTGACTATTCCATCGACTTCGTACAGCGGGTGGGGTCATCCTCAACGCCGGGGCTCTACAACCTCGCAGCCATGTGGAGCGCCCTTGAGGGGTCAATCCTTCTTTGGGTGATGGTACTTGCGTTGTTCACGGCCGCTGTTGCGCTTCGATTTCGGCGAAGAAGTGACGATGCGCTTGTCGGCTGGGCACTTGTTGTCATGTACGGCGTGATGACGTTTTTTGCGCTCGTCAGTTTTGGACCTGCGTCACCGTTCGCCCCAGGACCAACCGTTCCTGTTGGATTTGATGGTCCCGGTCCAAATCCATTGCTACAGAACCACGTGCTTGTGCTCTTTCACCCGCCGATTCTGTATCTGGGTTACGTCGGATTCACCGTTCCATTCGCATTCGCCATCGCGGCGCTCATCACAGGTCGTGTAGGTGAAGGGTGGCTACTTGAAACGAGACGGTGGGCGCTGTTTGCGTGGGGTTTCCTTACCGTCGGCATCTTGCTCGGCGGTTGGTGGAGCTATGAGGTTCTCGGTTGGAGCGGCGTGTGGGCATGGGATCCGGTTGAGAATGCGAGCCTGCTTCCGTGGTTGACGAGCACGGCGTACATCCACTCGGTGCTCGTGCAGCAGCGGCGCGGCATGTTGCGCGTCTGGAACCTCAGTCTCCTTGTTGCGACCTTTGCCTTGACGATTCTTGGCACGTTTCTCACTCGGTCAGGTGTCGTGAACAGCGTTCACGCTTTCGCGGCGGGCGAGGTTGATGGGTATCTCCTCGGCTTCTTTGCCATCGTTGTTCTCGTCTCCCTTGGTCTGATTGGGTGGCGGGGCGACATGCTGCGTGCTCCCGGCCGTATTGACTCGCCGGTATCGCGTGAAGGCGCGTTTCTCGCAAACAATGTCATCTTCACGCTGTTTGCATTCATCGTGTTGCTCGGCACTGTGTTCCCGTTACTCGTCGAGGTTTTTCAAGATCGGCAGACGGTCGTCGGCGCGCCGTACTTCGATCGACTGTCGATGCCGATTGGCATCGTTCTGCTGTTCTTGATGGCGGTGGCGCCGGTGCTGCCGTGGCGAACGACGTCAACTGAAACGCTTCGAGTGCGTCTGTTCTGGCCCGCCTGGCTCGGTGCGGCGGCGTTAGGTATCGCGGTCGTTGCGGGTGCCGATGGGTTTGCGCCACTTGTGGCATTCACGTGTGGTGGCTTCGCGGCAGGCTCTGCCCTTCGCCAGCTTGCGCTCGCGACTCGACGGCAAGGCGTCGCCGGACTCGTCGGTCGCGCGAATGGCGGGATGCTCGTCCACCTCGGCGTCATCATCATTGCCGTCGCACTCGCATCTTCGAATTCGTACACGCATTCTGCGACGTTGACGGCGCGTATTGGCGAAACGGTTTCATGGTCGGGTCACACCTTCGAATTCGTTGGTGTGACATCGACAATTGATGCGCGCGCGGAAGTCGTGAGCGCTGAGGTCGTACTCGATGGAGGCAAGTCATATGCGCCAGCGGTGACGACGTATCTGCGTCAAGGCATGACGGTGCCGACTCCGAGCGTCCGGACCGGTGTTACCCATGACGTCTATCTGACGATCGATGGCAATGATCCTCCGACGAAGGATGCATCTGAGGTCGTGCTGCGTGTGTTTCTTAAGCCGCTCATTCTGTGGTTGTGGATCGGTGGCGCGGTGATGGCAATCGGTACGGTGCTGTCGGCTGTGCCATCGCGTCGACATCGACGTGCGACTGCGCCGACCTCTGAGGATCTTGGAGTCGAACGTGGGTGACACAACTCGTCGGCGTCGACGCGTTGCGCCATATGTGTCGCTTGGGGTCGGCCTCGTCATGGTCGGGTTGTTCGCGGTGTTTCTCCTCGTTGAGCCGTCGCGAGACAGTGCTGAAACAGCGCTTCTTGATCGCGCTGCCCCTGCAGTAACCGGCGAATACGCCGACGGGACTCAGTTCGAACTTGCTCGTCGCCGGGGCTCGTGGGTGGTGTTGAACTTCTTTACGTCAACGTGCATCCCTTGCCGAAACGAGCACCCTGAACTTGTTGCATTTGTCGAAGGACAGCGTGCATTAGGTATTGATGGTGTCGAGTTTTACACCATCGTCCAGAACGATGATCCGGGTGCGGTCGAGGCGTTTTTCGATGAGTTTGGCGGTGATTGGCCAGTTGTGTACGACATTGATTTCTCCTTTCAGAATGGATTTGGCGTAGCGCAGGTACCTGAAACCTGGATCATCGATGCAAACGGAATTGTGCGCGGTCGAATTATTTCCGAAGTGTCAGCGGAGTTTCTTGCGACAAGCATCCAAACGTTGCGGGAGCGACTGTGACGAGGGCGTCGATAAACACCTCGCTCAAAGGGTGGGCTGGATGGGCGGCGCTTCTGTTCGTCATCGTCGGACTGCTCGCTGTCGGCGGCACACGTGACCGGGGTCCGCTCGATCCCAGTGATCGAGTCGACGAAATTTCCCGACACGTTGCATGCCCCGTGTGTGATGGCGAAAGCGTCTTCGAGTCGCGAAACCCTGCGTCTGAAGCCATACGCGCGCAGATTCGATCTGCAGTCGCCGAAGGTGCTGCAACCGACGACGAGATTCTTGCGGCCGTCGCCGATGCATACGGCGCTCGCGTGCTGCTGGTTCCGCGTTCTTCGGGATTCGATTCGCTGATCTGGGTGTTGCCAGCCACGGCCGCAGTGATGGGAATCGCCGCATTGTCGGTGACGTTCCGTCGTTGGCGACGGGAGGCGGCATCGGGGTTGCGGGCAACCCCGGATGATTACGCCGCAGTTGATCGGGCGCGACGTGAACGCGAGGCCAACTCAGATGGCTGACGATCGAACGCTCGACGAGGAACGTGAGTTCCTTTTTCGATCACTTGCTGACCTTGAACGCGAGTTTTCTGCTGGCGACATCGACAGCGATGAGTACGAGGAACTTCGAGACGGTTACACCGCGCGTGCCGCGGCGGTGTTGCGAGCGATTGCGGAGGGCGAGCCTCCAGTCGAGGTCACTGTTCGCTCACCGCGTGTTCGGCGGTTCCTTACCGTTCTGTGTGTCGTTGCGGTTGCGGCTGGGCTGTCGTGGTGGGTTGCTGCGTCGTCCGGGCAGCGTCTTGACGGTCAGCAGATGACCGGGGCTGATCCTCGAGGAGAGGTTGCAACACTGCTGGCGCAGGCGCGTGCCACGAACTTCGCTGACCCGGCAGGCGCAGCCGACATGTATGGACTCGTCCTTGCTGTTGAGCCGGACAACGTTGAAGCACTCGCGTACCGGGGGTGGACACTCGCCCTAGCCGCACGTCAGAACCCTGATGAGTCTGCGGGTTCCGCCCAGTTCGCAGAAGCGATTGACCTGCTCATCACCGCAATTCAAACTGACCCTTCGTATGCCGACCCCATTTGCTTTCTTGGCATTATTCAGTACAGATTTGTCGGCGATGCTGACGCAGCACGACCGCTCGTGAGTGCCTGTTTGGCATCGAATCCTCCAGCCGTCGTGTACGGCCTCGTCGAGAACCTTGCGAACGAACTTGGCGTCGGTCCAGGAAGCGGCTGAGCCGTCTAGCCACGCGGCGGTGGCGGCCACACTTTTGCTTTGGAAAATCGACCCTTCTTCGACCGTTTAATCACCCACACCGAAGCCTTGCGCCAGTCGGCCTCGGAAACGATCTCCATGCCCCGGCGTTCGAGCGCCGCGATTGTTGCGGGAATGATGTCGCCATGGCTACAGAGCACTGCGTGATTGGGCACCTCGGAGAGCAAATCGAGCACGGGCTCAAATGGTTCGTGCTCGCAAAGTCGCTGTTCGATCACAACCTCGCAGTCGATGAGTGCTCCGAGGGGCTCGAGCGTCTGCACGCAACGCACATACGGACTCGACAACATCACCGATGGTTCGTGACCTGCCAGTCGAACGGCAAGAGCCTCAGCCTGAGCCCAACCGGCTTTCGATAGGGGACGAAGCATGTCGTCATCGGTCCAGGTGCGGCGTTCACCGGCCTTTGCATGTCGAACGAGGTAAATCGTCACCTCAGGCCATCCCGTACCGTGACATCAACGCGGTGTGTCGCGCTGCGAGTTGGCGAACGATCATGACGAAGACAACGGCCGAAGCGACTGAGAGCAGCGCAGAGATCCAGATGGTGGACCTTTGGGAGATGGCTTGTTCTGCGACAGCCACCGCCCCCGAACTCAACACACTTCTCCCGTTGCTCCATTGCCGAAACGCAAGGACGGTGGGCAGCAACCCGAAGGTGACAAACCACACGGAAATGAGCGGCGTCACCCGAGTGCGACGCCAGTCGGCATCGCCATCATCAGATGCCCGCCACAACTCGCGAAACATGAGAAATGGAATGAGATACACGATGAGCGGCGGAACGAACCAACCACCGATCGCCCACGGTGCGCGCCACCTCCCGGTTCGTCCGAGGTTCCCATGATTTGTTGCGACGCGAAACATCCAGCCGACGACCGAGAGACCTGCGGCAAGTTGCGCCAGCGATTGCACGAGTTGCAAGGTCAACCCCGGCCCATAGGCGTCAACGAACTCGGTTTCGGTGATCGTGCCCGCAAGAAATGCTCGCGCCTCGGGCACTGCGAACTCATTGAGCATCGCGAAGATCAAACCGAGCAGTGCGGTGACTGGAACAAGAATTGAAATAGCGGTTGTCAGCCCAGAGATTGAACGTGCGGGTTGACGTGGCGCGATGAGTTCGGAGGGTGGAGGAGGAGGCGGCGGCAGTTCCGCGTTGCTCTCACTTGAGTCGCTCACCACGGTGAACCTATCGACAGATCATTCACGCTAGGAACGCCGGATTAGTCGACGATTCGGAGCTCAGGGCTGAAGACCTTCTTCGGCCGAAGATCGACGGCGATTTGCTGCGCAATCGCAGTGAATGCTTTTGCGGCCTCTGATTCTGGGCTTGTTGCAGTGATGGGGCGACCATCGTCACCGCCTTCTCGAAGTGCGGGAACGAGTGGCAACTGGCCGAGTAACGGCACATCGAGTTCATCGGCAAGCTCGCGCCCTCCGCCGGAACCGAACAACTCGTATCGGGTGCCATCATCGCCGGTGAACCACGACATGTTCTCGATGACGCCGCGAACTGGCAGATTGACCTTTTCGGCCATCGCGGCAGAAAGGCGAGCAACCTTTTGAGCCGCTGGCTGTGGGGTTGTCACAACGTAGACCTCGCCACGAGGTAGGTACTGGGACAGGCTCAACGCGATGTCGCCGGTTCCGGGGGGCATGTCGATGAGGAGAAAGTCGGGTTGGTCCCAGAACACATCGGTGAGGAACTGCTCGAGTGCTTTATGCAACATTGGTCCTCGCCAAATGACCGCTTCGCCGTCGGGTACGAAATAACCCATCGAGATGCAGCGAACGCCCCATTGCTCCGGGGGCAGAATCATTTCGTCGACTGCAGTAGGACGTCGGTCGGTGCCAAGCATGCGCGGAATTGAAAAGCCGTAAATATCGGCGTCGACGACGCCCACCGAATATCCCAGTTGCGCGAGTGCCACGGCGAGATTTGTTGTAACGCTTGACTTGCCAACTCCACCTTTGCCAGACGAAATGAGGAGAGGGCGGGTCTTTGAGCCCGGCTGCGAGAAAGGAATTGCACGTCCTTCGGCATGACCGTGTGCGTGGCTGTGCCCGGCGGTGGAGCCCGGTGAGCCGTGCAAGACCTCTCGCAACGCAGCGCGCTCCTCATCGGTCATCACAGTGAATTCGAGCGCGACCGCAGTGACGCCTTCAACGGTCGTCGCCGCAGTCGTCACTCGCTGTTGAATCTCATTTCGTAGCGGGCACCCGGCGACGGTCAAGGCAACGAGGATGTCGGCGGTTCCGTCGGGTCGAACCTCGGCTCGTCGCAACATTCCAAGATCGACAATCGACCGGTGGAGCTCGGGGTCTTCGACTGGACGAAGGGCGTCAACGAGTTGCTCGTTCTGGGAACTCATCTCTCCATTCTGGCGATGGTGGCGGAGGTTTGCACGACGGCGATAGTGGAAATTCGAACTAGGATTGAAGGTATGGCAGCAAAAGCTGCGACGGCGACCACCTTTAATGCAACTGTGTCGGCGATTACCGACGCCTTTGGAGATCCGACGCGTCGGCGGATCTACCTCTTCGTCCGCGACCTTGAGACGCCTGAGGGGGCCACGACGTCACAGGTTGCTGCTGAAATCGGTGTGCATCCGAATGTCGCCCGACACCATCTCGAAAAATTGGCGGCTGGCGGGTATCTCGAGATCCTGGCGGGTCGCGGCGGCGCTGGAGGAGCGGGCCGGCCCTCGAAGCGGTATGCCGCTGTTGAAGGTGCCTCACCCGATTTTCCAGTTCGAAGCGATGACCTCATTTTGTCCCTACTTGGGCGGGCCCTTACCCGGCTGCCGCACGATGATGCAGAACGCCTCGCCGAAGAAGTTGGCGCGGAATATGGGCGCGCAATGGCGACAGGTTTAACCGGCGAAGCGCTCGAAGGTGGGCATCGGTCACTTCGAGCAGCAATGAGGTCGGTTGCCGATGCGCTGACGGCACACGGCTTCGCCGCACACGCGGACGAACGTACAAATCAGTTGCGAATCATCAACGATCACTGCCCATTCGGTGATGTCGCGACCGAACATCCCGTCATCTGTGCTGTCGATCGAGGAATGGTGCGAGGCATGCTTGCCGAGTTGTACGGCGAATCGGTTGGCGAGGTGACAACGGAGGCTTCGGTTGCTCGCGGCGACACCTTCTGTTCGACCACGATTTGATTCGCAGCGCAGATGCCTAGTGAGCCGATGTTCTCGACTCAATACCCGCCACAATGGGTAGTGCATGTCAAGCCCACCACTCGCTGTTGCGTCACTCACTGATCCTCTCGAGCTCGTCGCTGCGCGCCTGAGCGGCTGGTTAAGCGCTCGTGCAGGACGAGATGGCGTCGATCCGGTCGTTCGGCCGAGTGATCATGCGGATGCACAGGTCAATGGTGCGCTCGGCCTGGCTAAAGAACTCGGATGTGCACCGCGCGAACTTGCACAAGAAATCATTGCGTCAGGTCTGCTTGATGATCTGTGTGCTGAGGTCGAAGTAGCCGGTCCTGGGTTCTTGAATCTCACGTTCGCGAATGACGTTCTCAACGGGCTGCTCACCGCGGTTGCGGGCTCCGAGCGGCTTGGTGTTGAACAGAGCGCGTCGCCCCAAACGGTCGTCATTGACTATTCAGCACCAAATGTCGCGAAGGAAATGCACGTTGGTCATCTTCGATCAACGGTGATCGGTGATGCGCTTGTGCGGATGTACGAATCACTCGGACATCGGGTGATCCGTGAGAATCACATCGGGGATTGGGGCCGTCCTTTTGGCATGCTCATCGAACACCTCCTCGATCTCGGGGAAGACGTTGCTGCAGCGGGGCTCGGGCAAGGCGACCTCGACGGGTTTTACAAGCAGGCCAATGCAAAGTTTGCCGACGACGAGGAATTTCAGCGGCGGTCGCGCGACCGAGTTGTCTTGCTGCAGTCCGGTGATCCCGATACGCATGTGCTGTGGAATCGACTCGTTGCGATGTCGACCGACTATTTCAATGAGGTCTATTCAAAACTCGGGGTGTTGCTCACCAACGACGATCTGATGGGCGAAAGTCAGTACCAACCGCTGATGGCAGGCACGATCGAACGGCTCTCACAAGCCGGTCTTATGCAAGAAAGCGATGGGGCTTCGGTCGTTTTCCCACCAGGATTCACGAATCGTGACGGCGACCCGCTTCCGCTCATCGTGCAAGCGAAAACCGGTGGATTTAACTACGCGACGAGCGACCTTTCATGTGTGATCGACCGCGTAGAGCGGCTTGGCGCGAATCTCATGCTGTACGTCATCGGCGCCCCACAACAGCAGCACCTCGAGATGGTGTTTGCGGTTGCACGCATGGCGGGTTGGCTGCCAGACAACGTCGCTGCGGTGCACGTGGCGTTCGGCAACGTACTCGGTGAAGATCGGAAGATGCTGCGAAGCAGAAGCGGTGATTCGGTGAAACTCGTCGAGCTGCTCGATGAAGCCGTCGAGCGAGCATCAGCTGCGGTGAACGAGAAAAATCCTGACCTCAGTACTGACGAGCGAGCAGCTGTTGCGAGGATGATCGGTATTGGAGCGGTGAAATACGCTGACCTGTCGACGGACCGAGTTCGCGACTATGTCTTCGACTGGAATCGCATGTTGGCCTTCGATGGCAACACTGCCCCGTATCTCCAGTATGCGCACGCCCGAATTTGTTCGATTTTCCGTCGAGCCGAGGAAGATCGTTCGGTTGATCGCCGCTTCGCCGTGACCGAAACAGCCGAGCATGATCTTGCATTGAAATTGCTTGCGTACCCGTCGGCAGTTGCCGATGCACTCACTTCAAATTCACCGCACAAGTTGTGTACTTACCTGTTCGAACTTGCACAACAGTTCACATCGTTCTACGAACACTGCCCGGTCGTCCGCGCCGAGGACGCCATCCGTGAGGCACGTCTCGGCCTATGCAACGTGACCGCTCAGACACTTGCAGCGGGTCTCGCCCTACTCGGTATCGATGCGCCGGAGCGGATGTGAGGCAGCTTCCATCTTCGCTGTTGCCGGATTCCGCTTCGCTTGCTGACGATGGTTCCTTGATGATCGGTGGCGTGCGCGTCGACGACATCGCAACCGAATACGGGACTCCGGTGTTTATCTATGACGAGGCTCACCTGCGATCGCGATGCGCTGAGGCAGTGCGAGCGTTCGGACCCGAGTCAGTCGTCTATGCAACGAAAGCATTTCTCTGCCGCGCGATGGCTGACCTTGCGTATTCCGAAGGAATGTTGCTTGATGTTGCGAGTGGGGGAGAGTTGCATGTTGCGCTCGCCGCAGGGGTACCTGCATCGGCGTGCGTCATGCATGGAAACAACAAGAGTTTGGTCGAACTTCGCCGCGCCTTGAGCGAGGGTGTTCGGCACATCGTTGTGGATTCGTTCGATGAGCTCGATCGCATTGAGGCACTCATGTCGACCGGCGAATTTTCGACACCGAGTGTGCTCATTCGAGTGACGCCAGGGGTTCACGCGCACACTCACGAGTTCATTGCGACCGGCCAAGACGATTCGAAGTTTGGTTTCAACCTCGGCAATGGAGACGCAATGGAAGCGGTTGAGCGGGCTCGACGTTCGCCAGCGGTTGACCTCGTCGGGGTGCATTGCCACATCGGGTCAAACGTGTTCGATGCGTCGAGTTTTGCGCGCGCAGCGGAGGTCATGGCGAAATTTGTCAACCCGCTTCACCTGCCAGAACTCGTGCTAGGCGGCGGGCTTGGCGTGCCGTATGTTTCGGGCGAGGAGGCGCCAACGATCTCGTCGTGGGGTTCAGTGTTGCTCGACGCCTGCGAAGCACTCGACGTTCGTTCTCATGTGACCGTCGAGCCCGGCAGGTCGATTGTCGCTTCAGCGGCGATTACTGCGTACACCGTTGGCACGATTAAAGACATCCCGTCGGTACGTACCTACGTCGCTGTCGACGGCGGAATGAGTGACAATCCGCGTCCTGTGCTGTACGGCTCGGGGTATGAGGCGGGCCTCGTTCGGGCACCCTTCGCCAATCGAAACAAGCCGGTTCGTATTGTCGGAAAGCACTGTGAAAGCGGTGACGTGTTGGTGAGCAACGCCGTGGTTCCGGACGATCTCGCTGTCGGCGACCTGTTGTTCACCCCGGTGACGGGCGCATACGGTCACTCGATGGGATCGAACTACAACAAGGTCCTGCGACCCGCTGTCGTTTTCGCTGCGAATGGCGTGGCTCGGCTCGTCGTGCGACGTGAGACCTACGACGACCTACTCCTCACCGACACCTTCGAACCGAACGCGTGATACCCGCACCAGAAGTGCGGTGCGGAGGGTTGGACGCTGCGTGGTTACTTTGACTTCGACCGGGATGCAAGGTACTTCGCTGACACTTCTCGTGACTCGGCGTCGTGCAAGGCGACGACAAGCGTGTCGGCGTCATTTGCGTTGCGACCGGTACCCGCAATTTCCTCAACGACCGCATTGACATGAGTCTTGGTAGCGGTGAGCGCAAACGCCGGCTTGTTGGCGAGCGACGCCGCAAGCTCGAGTGCGGTTGACTCGAGTTCGTCCCCAGCGACGACATTGTTGAGAAATCGAAGTTGACGTGCTTCGTCAGCATCGAACGGTCGACAAGTGAGAATGAGTTCTTTCGCAATCGCTGGTCCGAGTTCACGCACGAGTCGCGGTACACCGCCCCACGCGAGTGGAATTCCTAGGTCAACTTCGGGAATTGAAAACGATGTGCCAACAGCAGCGATGCGAAGGTCACATGAAGCAGCGAGCACGACGCCTCCTCCGACGCAATGGCCATGAACCGCAGCAATCGTGAGTGCCTTCATGTTCGTCACCGTTTCAGCCATGATCCTGCCAAGGTCGGCGCCGGCTCGAGGGTTGTCACCGCCGTACACGCCGGTGAAGTCGTTGAGGTCGAAGCCAGCAGTGAAGGCGCGACCCTCGCCGCTGAACACGACAACACGAATCTCAGGTTGGGTGTTGACCCACTCACAGAGTTCGACAACTTCGGTCATGAGCGCGACCGACAACGCATTAAGTCGTTCAGGACGGTTCAGCACGATTCTTCCGATTCGAGAACCTGTCTCATGCTCCCAGCGAAGTGTCGCGAGTTCAGGCTGAGGTCGTTGCGTGGTCATGAAGGTATCGAACCACCTTTGCTCACTGGCCGCTGTGTCGGGGCCCATTTCCTTTGCCGCAGATAACCTCACGAATGTGTCTGAAATGACGGCAACTACGGGGAAGCAGGCTGTGCGTATCGGTCTGTTGGGGTGCGGCAATGTTGGCGGCGCGCTTGTCCCATTACTCAACGCGCAACGCGAGTCGATTCGTGCTCGAACTGGTGTCGATGTGCAGGTCACGATGGTCGCCGTTCGCAACATCTCACGGGATCGGGGCGTCGACCTCGGCTCGATTGCGGTGACGAATGACGCAATGGCTGTCGTCACTGATCCTGATGTGGACCTCGTTGTTGAGGTTATTGGCGGTATTGAGCCAGCCCGCGAACTCATCGTTGCCGCGATTGAGGCAGGCAAGCCGGTAGTGACAGGAAATAAAGAACTCCTCGCAAATCATGGCGCCGAGCTCTTTGCTCTGGCAGACGCTCAAGGCGTCGACCTGCTCTTTGAGGCCGCCGTTGCGGGCGGAATTCCGCTTATTCGTCCGTTGAGAGAGAGTTTGCGCGGTGAACCGCTTACTCGTGTCATGGGAATTCTCAATGGCACGACGAACTACATCCTGTCGAAAATGTCAAACGAAGGTGCCGATTACGGCGAAGCGCTCGCCGAGGCCCAACGACTTGGCTACGCAGAACGTGACCCAACGGCAGATGTCGAAGGGTACGACGCCGGCGCAAAGGCGGCCATCATTGCGACGATTGCGTTTGGCGTCAAAGTTGTTGCCGGGGACGTGTATCACGAAGGCATCAGCAACATCACTGCCGGTGATATCGCGATCGCTCGACGTCTCGGCTACACGGTCAAGCTTCTCGGCATCGCAGAGCAGGATCCGGAGACGTCAGAGGTTGCGGTGCGGGTTCATCCTGCGATGGTGCCAAACGACCATCCTCTCGCCTCGGTGCGCGATTCATATAACGCTGTTTTCGTCGAGGGCGCGTCTGTCGGGTCACTCATGTTTTATGGGCGCGGTGCAGGCGGTGGTCCAACAGCGAGCGCAGTGCTTGGAGATGTCATCGACGCCGCCGTCAATTTGTGCAACGGCACTCATGGCACGATCGGCTCGTTCCAACGGGCGCGAGTTCGAGCAATCGATGCAACGAGCGCCGAATATCTCCTTGCCCTCGATGTGGTCGACCGACCCGGTGTGTTGCACAGCGTCACCGGAGTGTTTGCGGAACACGGCGTGAGCATTCGTGCGGCCGAACAAGAGGGAGCAGGCGACGAGGCTCGGCTCGTGTTCATTACGCACGTTGCACTCGAGTCCTCAGTCCAAGCAACCGTTCGGAAATTGCGCGAGCTCGACGTTGTCCGACGAATCGGTGGACTTATTCGAGTGATCGGCGGCTGAGTGCACTACATCTCAACGCGTGGAGGTGCACCGGACCTCGGTTTCGCTGACGTCCTCCTCGCAGGACTCGCTCGGGATGGCGGGTTGTACGTACCGAGCGAATGGGCGCCATTGCCGCCGCGTGGATCGAGTTATGCCGAAGATGCGGCCGCAATCATGCGTCCGTACGTCGCTGGTGACATTGACGATGAGACCTTGCGATCGGTGTGTGTGGATGCCTACGAAACCTTCCGGCACCCCGACGTCACTCCAATTGTCGAAATCGGCGACGGCTTATGGGTTCAGGAGTTATTTCATGGACCGACCCTCGCCTTCAAGGATCTCGCTCTGCAGGTCGTCGGGCGCCTCTTCGATGTAGTCCTATCTCAGCGAAACGAACGGGTAACCATCGTTGGTGCCACGAGTGGTGACACCGGCTCGGCGGCGATAGATGGCGTTCGGAATTGCGACAACGTCGACATCATCATTCTCTATCCGGCGGGACGAACGAGCGAGGTGCAGCGCCGTCAAATGACGACGATCGATTCACCAAACGTGCACACGATCGCGGTGAATGGCACCTTTGATGATTGCCAGGATCTTGTTAAAGCAATGTTTGCTGATGAGTCGCTGAGAGATGACTGCAACCTTTCTGCGGTGAATTCGATCAACTGGGCACGCGTCATGGCTCAGATCGTCTACTACGCGGTTGGCACGCAACATCTTGGGGGGAAAGTCGACTTTTCGGTGCCAACCGGAAACTTTGGCAACGTGCTCGCCGGCTGGATTGCCCGACACACGGGGGCGCCAATCGAGCGACTCATCATCGCATCGAACGAAAACGACATTTTGAGTCGATTTGTCAACGACCACGACATGTCGACAGCCTCTGTTGTGCCAACACTCAGTCCGAGCATGGACATTCAGGTGTCCTCAAATTTTGAGCGGCTGCTCTTCGAAATGAATGCGCGCGACGGTGGGGTGACGGCGCAACAACTCAACCGATTCCGTTCGAGTGGGAAACTCATCATTGAAGACGACGTCTTTGAGCAGTGGATTTCACCCACATTTGCCGCCTCCCGGGTCAGCGACGACGACACCTTGCGAGAGATCGGTCAGGTGTACCGAGACACGGGCATGCTCGTTGATCCACACACCGCCACTGGTATCGCCGCAGCGCGCCGGTGCCGAGCCGAGGTGCCGGTGATCACATTGGCAACGGCCCACCCCGCAAAGTTCCCGGACGCGGTCGCCAAAGCGACCGGTGTGCGACCAGAGCTACCGGCCCAACTTGCCGACCTTATGGAGCGAACCGAGCGCATCCACGACCTCCCCGCAGATCTTGCGGCGGTGTCGAGCTTCGTCCGTAGCGTCTCGCGGGCCGCAGGATGATTGCGACGAGGAAGAACCTGTGATAGTTTTTCGTGTGTCGGGGCGTTCGTCCCGCTGACACGAAGCCGATTGTTCGGCTCGGTTCCCTCAGTTCCTACAACGGTTCGCCGTACCCGGAATGTCGATTGCTCGAAGTTGAGATCGCCTTCTGTGTATCCGAGCCGACATCGAATCTTCGTGTGCACATTGATGTTCCGCCTGCTGGCGAAAAGAAGGTAATTGTGGCTGCTCAAGCACTCGAACAATCCGTCCTCGAAACGAAGGACAAAGATCAGCTATTGCAGATCTCGAAGGCTCTCGGCCTGAAGGTGACGGCGCGTTCAAAGAAGTCGGACATCATCGACGCAATTCTTGAGACGACTGGATCGGCGTCGTCCAGCGGTGGCGCGCCATCAGCGGCGAGCGACCGTGCATCTGCCGGTGAACCCCAAGCGCCCGCGAAACCCGAGGTTTCAACCGAAGCAGCGGCGCCCCAGGGCAGCGCAGACGAAGAGCCACCGGCTGAATGGGAGCTCGAATTCTCTGCTGAACCGGCTGAGGACGTCACCCAAGGTGGTCGTTCGGAGTCCCGTGGTGACAATCGAAATGGCCAGCGCGACGGGCAGCGTCCAAATCGCGATGGTCAACAGCGAAGCGGTCAGCAGCGCGATGGCCAGCAGCGTGACGGTCAGTACCGTGACGGACAATCGGGCGATGGTCAGGGGCGGGACAACGACCCCGAAAACCGAAATCGCCGCCGTCGTCGTCGTCGCAAGGGTGGCCGATTCGAGGACGGGCCGCAGGGTGATGATCGCGAGGTCTTCGACGATGACACCCCTGTGAGTAACGAACCGGTGGCGGTCGATGGCTACCTCGACATGCGCGATGAGGGTTACGGGTTCGTGCGCGTGAATAACTACCTCGCGTCACGTCAGGACGCGTATGTGCCGGTGAAACTCTCCCGTCAATTTGGTCTTCGCAAGGGCGATCGCATCGTCGGCATGATGCGTCCAGCCGGCCGAAACGAGAAGAATCCGGCGTTACTTGAGATCACGACAATTAACGGTCGATCACCCGAGGAAGCGAAAAAGCGTCGGCGATTCGAAGATATGACCGCGTTGTTCCCCGACGAGAAGCTTCGGCTCGAGGACGAGGATGATCCGACGAATATGACGGCTCGCATTGTCGACCTCATCTGTCCGATCGGCAAGGGGCAGCGAGGTCTCATCGTCTCGCCACCGAAGGCCGGCAAGACGACGATCATGAAGACGATCGCAACATCGATCGAGAAGAACAATCCGGAAGTACGGCTCATTGTGCTGCTCATTGACGAGCGACCCGAAGAGGTGACCGATATGCAGCGCCACGTGCGCGGCGAGGTCATCGCATCAACCTTTGAC
>JALRBS010000004.1 GCA_023262325.1 Ilumatobacteraceae bacterium
TGCTGCAACAACACGACGCCTTCAAGCAGTGCCTCGGGGCGTGGTGGGCAACCAGGAACGTAGACATCAACCGGAATGATCTGATCGACACCCTTCGTTACCGAATACGAATCCCAATATGGACCGCCGCAGTTTGCGCAGGAACCCATTGAAATCACGTATTTCGGCTCTGGCATCTGTTCGTACAATCGACGCACCGCAGGTGCCATTTTGTCGGTCACCGTGCCTGACACGACGACGAGGTCAGCCTGTCGGGGGCTGGCAGGCAACGGAATGACGCCGAGACGCATGACGTCATACCGAGGGGAGCCGAAGGCTGCACCCATTTCGATTGCACAGCACGCGAGACCCCACTGGTACACCCACATCGAATATGAGCGACCGATGTTGAACAGTTTCGTGAGCGGTGCCGGTAAACGACCGCGATCAACTAGACCCATCTGAGAAGTCCTCGCTTCCAGGCATACACGAGGCCGTCAAGCAGCAACACGATGAATGCGAGCATCGTGATCAGACCGAAGGCGCCATACCGCTCAATAGCGGCAGCCCACGGGAAGATGAACACTGCCTCGACGTCAAAGATGACGAAGAGCAGAGCGAACACGTAATAGCGAACTTGGCTCTGCGACCACCCGAGACCAACTGGGTCAACTCCGGACTCGTACGCAAGAAGTTTCTCAGCAGACGGCCGGGAAGGCCGAATAAGAGCTGCGATCCCGAGGAGCAGCCCAGCGAGAAGCATCGCGGCAAGTCCGAACCAGACGACGTTCAAGTAATCGCGCAGAAATTGCGACATCGTTGTCCGAGGTTACCAGTCGCTCACCAGCGAGACCTAAACCCTAGGGTGTCAATCTGTGCCCACTTCCTCCGGCCCCCGAATTCTCCCACTCGTATTCGCCGTCACGCTCACAGGAATTATGGGCAACAGCCTCGTCTCGCCGTTGCTGCCGGACATCCTCGACGCATTTGGCAAACCAGCTTCTGCTGCAGGTCCGCTCGTCGCCGCTGCATCCCTCCCAGGAATTTTTCTCGCACCGATTATCGGATTCGCCGCTGACCGATGGGGACGCCGCCCCATACTCACCGGCTGCCTCGTCATTTTTGGTGCAGGAGGTGTACTCACCTCACTCGCACCGACCTACACGCTGCTCGTTATCACACGATTGCTGCTCGGCACCGGATCGGCAGGCCTCATCAATCTGGGTGTTGTGCTCATCGGCGATCATTTCGATGGCGAAGAACGCACCAAATGGATCGGTCGCAATGCGGCAACGTTGACAATTGGTTTGGCAATCATTCCATTGAGTTCGGGCATCATCGGAGAACTCGCTGGATGGCGAATCGCGACCCTCGGATATTCGCTCGGATTTCTCAGCGCGGCCTACGCCTGGCGTTGCTTGCAGGGCGAACCCGAACGAACGCCAACTCCCCTACGTGATCAAATGTCAGGGGTTGGGAACGCGTTGCGGGTTCCCGTCATTGTGACGTCCGTGGTCGTTGGAACCCTCGCGTTTGCAACGATCTTTGGTGTCTTCCTCACCGCCATGCCAGATCACCTTGAGACGCGATTCTCGCTCTCGTCAGGTTGGCGCGGTCTCATGATCAGTGTTCCTGCGCTGTCATCAGCACTTGTGGGATTCAATCTCGGCGCAATTCGGCGCCGCATCAACGTGAAGTGGGCGCTCAGCCTCAGCGCAGGTTTCTGGGTGCTTGGAATGATGCTCATAGGCTCCGCCGGCGTCATCGGGGTGCTCATCCTCGGGACGCTGTGCTACGGATTCGGGGAGGGTGCCCTCATTCCCAATCTGCAAGAAGTCGCTGTGGCCGCCGCCCCGCCACAACATCGAGGCGCAGTCGTCGCAACCTGGGTCGGATTTGCTCGTCTCGGTCAAACGATTGGACCACTCCTCGCTGCGGTACTCCTCGCGAATAGTGGTGCGCCAAGTGTGTTTTATGCCGGAGCGGTGGCATCGGCGGTTGCCGTGCTCCTATTTGTCTTCGGCCCAATCGGCCGAACGCCACCTGCTCAGCGATAAGAGCCCGTTCTCTTGAGCGGTCAGGCGACATACGATGAAGTGATGGTGGCTATTGCACCGCCGTTTGTGTTGGAACACTCGTACTCTCGGCAGTTCCCTGAACTTGCTTTCCAATGGCAGGCCGAACCTCCATCGAATCCTTCGTTCGTCGTTTGTAATGACGACCTCGCCGAGCAACTCGGGATATCGCTCGACTGGCTGCGCTCAGAGGACGCCCTCAACCTCTTTTCTGGACGCAGCACCCTTGACGGCGGGGAAACATTCGCCCTTGCGTACGCCGGGCACCAATTCGGTTCATACTCACCTCGCCTCGGCGATGGTCGCGCCCTTCTCATCGGCGAGGGCATCGGGCCCCGCGGAGACCGTTATGACCTACATCTCAAAGGTTCTGGTCGCACCCCCTTTGCGCGAGGAGGCGATGGCCGTGCCGTACTCGGCCCGATGTTGCGTGAATACATCTTGGGTGAATCCATGTCGGCCCTCGGCGTTCCAACCACTCGAGCCCTCGCCGTCATCAGTACCGGAGAGGCGGTGCGCCGCGAGCGACCGCTTCCCGGAGCAATTCTTGTTCGAGTTGCTTCCTCACATATTCGGGTCGGCACCTTTCAATACGCGGCGGCGATCGGCGACATCGAGCGTTTGCGGGCACTAGCGGACTACACCATCGAACGGCACTACCCCACGATCGGCGACAGCGAAGATCGATATCTCGCCTTACTCAACAGCGTCGTTGATGCTCAGGCGAAACTCATCGCGCAATGGATGCTCGTCGGCTTCATCCACGGTGTGATGAACACCGACAACATGACAATCTCGGGTGAAACGATCGACTACGGACCCTGCGCATTTATGGAACGCGTGGATAGCCGAACCGTCTTTTCGTCGATTGATGAAATGGGTCGCTACGCGTATGGAAAACAGCCGTCGATCGGTCAATGGAATCTTGCTCGGTTCGCTGAGACGCTGCTTCCACTTATCGCCGAAGATCCACAGGCCGCTGTTGAACCTGCAACCGAGGTGCTCGTTGGATTTCAACAAAAATTCGACTCCTACTGGCTTCAGGGCATGCGCCAGCGACTCGGCCTCGTTACCGAACAGGACGGGGATGAGTCGATCGCTCGTGATCTCGTGACGGCAATGAGTGATCGACAACTTGACCTGCTCACAACGTTTCGAGCGCTCTCCACAGAGTTACGCGGTCAACCGGTCGATCTCGGCGACTGGACACTCCGATGGCGTCAGCGACTCGAGGCCGAAGGACGACCGCTGACCGACATTGCTGACAACATGGACGCGATCAACCCGGTCTATGTCCCAAGAAACCACCTCGTCGAGAGCGTCCTCGCAGATGCGACAAACGGCTCACTCACTCAGCTCAACCGCCTTATGAGCGCTGTACGCAATCCGTATGTGGCGCGCGACGAGCTACTGGAGTTCAGCATGCCGGGCCCAATCGACCCGACCTATCGAACGTATTGCGGAACCTGACGATCACACACCCGGAGCGCGTCACGACTTACACGCTGAACCCGACGGCTTTGGTTTCAAGATATTCGGCAATGCCGTCATGCGAACCCTCGCGACCGAGGCCGGAATCTTTCATGCCACCAAATGGCACCGACGCCGAGGTCGGATTCACATCGTTGACACCGATGATGCCAAAGCGGAGTCCTTCGGCAGTTCGAATCGCAGTCGAAATGTCATTGCTGTAGACGTACGCCGCAAGCCCGTACTCCGTGTCATTCGCGAGCGCTACAACCTCATCGACATCGCCATATGAAATGATCGGAGCGACGGGTCCGAAGGTTTCCTCTCGATAAATCGACATGCCGTCACGCACCTGCGACAGCAAGGTCGGTGCGAAAAAATGTCCGCGCGCAAAGGACCCTTCGGTAAGTCGATGACCGCCAACGAGAGCGGTAGCGCCCTTCGCAATCGCATCCTCCACCTGCGCCTCAACCTTGGAGACGGCCGCTGCGTTCACGAGCGGACCGACACCAACACCATCATCAAATCCGTTCCCGGCACGAACCTTCGACACGCGTTCGACCATCGTTTCGGTAAACGCGTCGAGTTGTCGCTCGGAGACATAGAGGCGATTCGGCGAGATACAGGCCTGACCGGAATTGAGAAACTTCAGTGCAGCAGCACCTTTGGCGGCGCGCACCGGATCGGCATCGGGGAACACGATGAACGGTGCATGACCACCAAGCTCAACTGATACACGCTTCAAATTTCCTGCAGCCCGACCAGCAAGCAGTCGACCAACTGGTGTCGAACCGGTGAACGCGATCTTGCGGACCCGCGGGTCGTCGGTAAACACCTCGCCGATTGGCCGCGGATCTTTTGCGGTGACGAGATTGATCACGCCAGCGGGCACGCCGGCGTCGATGAACACGTCGAATACTGCCTTCGCGCACAAGGGCGTATCTTCCGCAGGTTTCAGCACCAGCGTGCAACCGGCAGCGAGAGCCGGTCCCATCTTTCGGGTGAGCATTGACACCGGATAATTCCAGGGCGTCACCATGGCGACCACACCAACTGGCTGTCGCATCACAAGGAACCGTTGATCAGCACGCTGTGATGGCAACCACTCGCCAACGACTCGAGTCGCTTCCTCCGAGTAGAACCGCAGAAAGTCAGCGGCATAGACCACCTCGTTCTTCGCTGCCTTCAGTGGCTTGCCCTGTTCACGAGTCATGAGCTCGGCGATCGCGTCGGCACGATCCACCATGAGGCGCCATGCTTCGAGCAACACATTCGAACGCTCACGAGCTGTCGTCGATGACCACGCCGCGAAGGCGGTGTCAGCAGCGCCGACCGCGCGAATTGCGTCCGGCGCGTCACCGTCAGGCACCTCACCGATGCGCTCGCCTGTCGCCGGATTCGTTACGTCGAAGACGCGACCCGAAGCGGCTTCACTCCATTCACCGTTGATGAACATGGTGGTGACCCTACCGAGGTCCTCGGCAAGGAGACGAACGATCTACGCGAACGTCGCGGGACAGAGAAGCTCCTGCTAGCGGTGCGTGAGGGGCAACGCGTCAACGAGATTGAGCAACAACGACGGGTACACGCCGACCGCGATTGTCGCCGCCGCTGCGAGACCGATGACAAGACCTGTCAGCATCGGCACCGATTCTCGTTCGACCTCGGCGGTCGGTGTCCGCAGCCACACGCTCACCATGATTCGCAAGTAGACGAACGCACCAATGACCGCCGCAAGCATTGCGAGCACTGCCAACCAATAACTTCCCTCGTCAACCGCAGCCTGAATTACGCCCCATTTCGCAACAAAACCTGAGGTCAACGGAACGCCCGCCTGAGCGAGCACAACAACCGTGAGACCCACAGCGAGAATCGGCCGCCGAGAGCCAAGCCCGTCAAACTCGTTGATGTCGCTACCTGCGCCGCCAGCAATTGTGACAACAGCAAACGAACCAACAACAAGAACCGCATACACCGCGAGATACATCACGACCGCTCGCATCCCTGCAGTTGGAAACACCTCACCGGCGGTATGGCCCGCTGCCTCCACGCCAATAAGCATGAAACCGGCATGGCTCACCGAGGAGTACGCGAGCATTCGCTTCACATTCGTCTGAACGACAGCGAGACCCGAACCGACGACGAGCGAAAGCACCGCAAGCACCCAGACCACCGGTCGCCAGTCGTCACGATAAAACGGAAGTGCGACAACGAGCACTCGCAACATCGCTCCAAACGCCGCAATTTTGCCGACCGATGCCATGAACGCCGTCACATTCGTCGGAGCGCCTTGGTACACGTCTGGCGCCCATACGTGGAACGGGACTGCGGCCACCTTGAATGCGAACCCAATGAGCAACAACGCGAGACCAGCGAGCAGTAGTGCGTCGTTTCGCTCGACCGTCACGACTGTCCGCAACCGGTCAATCATCGTTGTCAACGTTGTCGTACGAGTCGCGCCGTAGAGCAACGCGATGCCGTAGAGAAAGAACGCAGACGCAAGCCCACCGAGCAAGAAGTACTTCAAGCCTGACTCTTGGCTTTCTGCTCGTCGGCGGTCCGAGGCAGCGAGCACGTAGAACGCAAGCGAGAGTGTTTCAAGTCCGAGGAACATCACAATGAGTTCGTTCGCCGCCACCATCACCATCGCGCCAGCCGCGGCCGCAAGTAAGAGGGTGTAGATCTCGGGACCATCGTTCTCAGTTCCGCGCAGCACACCATCTGACAACAAGGCGACAAGCGCCGTCGTCACAAGAATGGCGAGGTGCAGAAACGCTGCGAGTCGGTCGTGCGCGAGCGCACCGTTCACCAGCGATGAAGTGCCGTCCGTTCCAATCGAACGCCAATTGAGCACGACGGCGGCAGCAGCCACCGTTGCGATGACAACTGTCACCCAGGCCGTCAAACCCTTTGGCCACCGCGACGTCAACGAGCCGATAACCATCAACTTGAGCGCACCGCCAACGACGATGAGGTACGGCGCGAGCGCCCACCAATCAACCGACGGTCCAGAGAAGAGCTGCTGCGCAATCATCACCCTTCCTCCCCGTGAGCGTGATCGACGACAATGTGCGCCGGTTGCGGTTCGACGTAGCCGGTTCGCTCCGACACGTGCTCAATGAGTGCATCGACGGACGGCTCAATTCGCTCAAGCACAGGTTTCGGGTACACACCAGTGAAGACAATTGCGGCAATAAAGGGCAGCAACACGAGCGCTTCTTTCACCCTCAACTCAGCAAACGTCGAATTCTCTTCGTCAGGCTCGCCATGGAACACCCGCTGATAAGCCCACAACAAGTAGAGCGCAGCCAAAATCACACCCGTTGCCGCGATCACCACCCACCAACGCGCCGTCAAGAACGAACCGATGAGCACGAGATACTCACCAACGAACCCATTGAGACCAGGCACGCCGATCGACGACAGCATGATGACCGTAAAGAAGCCGGCGAATACCGGCGCAACGGCTTGAAGGCCTCGCAACTCCGAAATCTGTCTCGTGTGCCGGCGTTCATAGATCATGCCAACCATGAGGAACAGGGCTCCCGTTGACACGCCATGGTTGACCATTTGCATCACCGAGCCGGTGATCGCCTGCGAGGTAAACGCGAAGGTTCCAAGAACGATGAAGCCAAGGTGAGCAACCGACGAATAGGCGACGAGTCGTTTGAGATCTTTCTGCATCGTCGCCGCAATCGCTCCGTAGAGAATTCCAATAACCGCAAGGGTCAGCCACAGCGACCGGCTCCAACGAGCCGCCTCTGGGAACAAGTAGAGACCGAATCTCAAGAATCCATAGGTGCCGAGTTTCAACATGACACCAGCCAGCACCACCGAACCTGCCGTTGGTGCCTGCGTATGAGCATCCGGAAGCCACGTGTGTAGCGGGAAGATTGGCACTTTCACTGCGAAGGCGATGGCGAAGCCAAAGAACAGCCAGCGCCCGGTCGACGCAGCAAACGAACCGTGCTCCGCCAACGCTACGAGGTCAAAGGTGACATGACCGATGCCGTTATCGCGGGCGATAAACACAGTTGCCAAAATCGAGACGAGCATGAACGCCGAGCCCGCCATCGTGTAGAGGAAAAACTTTGTTGCCGCGTACTCGCGACCCTCATAACCCCAGCCACCGATGAGGAAGTACATCGGTACGAGGACGATTTCAAAGAACACAAAGAACAAGAACAAATCAAGGCTGAGGAACGAGCCCATTACCCCTGCCTCGAGCAAGAGCATCCAGGCGAAATATGGCTTGTCGCGTCCCGGATCGTCATTGTGCGGATCGATTCCCACGATGGCCAGAGGAAAGAGCAGTCCTGTCAACACAACGAGAAAGAGCGAAATACCGTCAAGACCCAAATGCCATGAGATACCCCACGACTCAATCCACGGATGCTGAGAGACAAACTGGAATCCCGCATCATGCTGATCGAAATTTCGCAGCGCCCAAATTGACATTGCACCAGTCGCGATCGACGAGAGCAAGGCGATGAGTTTGGAGTACTCCGGTCGACGACGTGTGACCACCAAGACCGCAAGCGCACCGATCGCCGGCACGATGATGAGCATGGACAGAAGTGGGAATGCGACCATCGAGGTTGAGGACGCGATCATCACAACATCCCCCTCACCACAACAAACCACACAAGCGCGAGCGCCACGCCAATTCCGACGATTCCTGCATAATTTCTCGCGTTCCCCGTCTGCACTCGACGCACTCGTCCTGAGGTTGATCGCACAACGGTCGCAACACCGTTGACTGCCCCGTCGACAACCTTCGCGTCGAACCATGCAACGGCATCGAATATCTTTCGACCTGGACCGCCCATGAAGTTCGAAATTGTTGCGTCGTAACGCCACCCGTCAGCGAGTAACTGCGGCTCAACAGCGCGAAGTTTGCGTCGGCTGTACACAAGCACCGCACCGACAATGCCTGCGAGAGCGCATCCGATCGCAAGCAGCGCAAGCAGCGCTTTCGCCTTATAGGCGCCGGTGTCACCGATCTCCGCTTCACCCGCAGCAACGACCGGATGGAGCCAGCCTTCAAGTCGATGGCGGATTCCTTCGGGAACGATGCCAAACGATGGGAGCTGAATCACCCCACCAACGATCGACAGCGCAGAAAGCACAACCAGAGGGAACAGCATGATCACTGGAGACTCGTGGGGCTTGAACTCGCCATGTGCACCGTGATCCTCGGCGTGGCTTTCCCATCGAGCATCACCAAAGAACACCATGATCACCTGTCGGGTCATGTAGTACGCAGTGAGCACTGCCGTCACGAGACCGATGACGTAGAGCGCGGGGCTCTTCGCCAAGGTAAACAGCAGAATCTCATCCTTCGACCAGAACCCGGCAAACGGCGGGACGCCAGCAATCGCGAGCCAACCGATGATGAAGGTTGCCGCCGTAATCGGCATGACCTTCCGCAAGGCACCCATCCGACGCATGTCCTGCTCGTGGTGCATGCCGTGAATGACCGAACCTGAACCGAGGAACATGAGCGCCTTAAAGAATGCGTGCGTCACCATGTGGAAAATCGCCGCAACGAAGGCACCAGAGCCGACCGCCAGAAACATATAGCCCAACTGAGACACGGTTGAGTACGCGAGAACTTTCTTGATATCTGTCTGAGCAACTGCGATCGTCGCGGCAAACAAGGCCGTCACCGCACCGACCCACGCGATCGTTTGCGGGGCCCAAGCCGACGCCGCCGCAAGCATCGGATTCATGCGCGTCATCAGGAAGACACCAGCGGTCACCATGGTCGCCGCGTGAATGAGTGCCGAAACCGGTGTTGGTCCTTCCATCGCATCTGGAAGCCAGAGATAGAGCGGTAACTGTGCCGACTTGCCGACCGCTCCAACGAACAACAACATGGCGATACCCGTCGCTGTTGACGTCGACAGCACACCGCTCTCTGCCGCACCGTTTAACGCCCCGTAACTCACGGAGCCGACTGCCTCGAAACCGAGGAACATTGCGAGCATCACACCCCAGTCACCAATGCGATTGGTGACGAAGGCTTTCTTGCCGGCGGTCGCCGCTGAATCGCGGGTATGCCAGAACGAGATGAGGAAGTACGAGCAGGCGCCAACACCTTCCCAACCGAGGAAGGTGACGAGCAAGTTCTCACCGAGTACGAGCATGAGCATCGACAACACGAACAGGTTGAGATACAAGAAGAACTTTGCGAACTTTGGATCACCGTGCATGTAGCCGATCGCAAACAAATGAATGAGGAACCCGATCCCGGTGATGAACAGCGCCATCGTGATCGACAACGGGTCAGCGAGTAACGCCATATCGATCTGCAACGAGGAAACCGGCACCCATTCGAACAACGTGAGCACGTGCGACCTGTGATGCTCATCGAGCGATAGCAGTTCAAAAAAGCTGAATACGGTGACGACAAACGCACCAAGGACCGCTGCCGCCGCGACATATCCAGCGCGCGGCTCACCAAGTTTGCGTCCGAACAACAAGAGGACAGCGAAGCCAACAAGCGGGAACGCGGGTATGAGCCACAAGACGTCGAGCATCTCAGCCCCTCAGTTCCGCTAGGTCGTCGATCGACGCACCAGGACGTCGCCGCAATATCGAAATCACGATTCCGAGACCAACCACAACCTCAGCAGCTGCAACAACCATGACGAAAAACACCGCGGTCTGTCCACCGATGTCAGTGAACGCTCGAGCAAACGCAACGAACGACAGGTTGACCGCGTTCAACATGAGCTCGATACACATGAACATGACGAGTGGATTCCGTCGGACCATCAGTCCGACGACACCGATGCCGAAGAGCAGCGCGGCGAGCACGAGGTACCACGTGGTCGTCGGAGTCACTGCGCTGCACCCTTTCGCTGTTTGCGGGTGAGCACGACCGTGCCGACGACTGCAACGATGAGCAGCACCGAAGTCAATTCGAACGCGAGCACATTGTCACTAAACAAGTTGCGCGCAAGGTCGCGAATGTTGTCATCGCCTGGAGTCGTGATCTCTGCCTGCGTGCCAAGCGTCACCCGCCCGCGAATGATCGCCGCAATCACGAGCGCGGAGATCGACACTCCAACCACCACTGCGAGGGGACGCTGCACCTTGAAAGGCTCGATGGTCAGATCTTCCGACCGATCGACACCGAGCAACATGATGACGAAGAGGAACAGCACCACGATTGCACCCGCGTACACGATGACCTGAACCACCGCCAGGAAGTGGGCGTCCTGGGCCACGAACATGACGGCCACACCGAAGAGAGTGAGCACGAGACT
>JALRBS010000047.1 GCA_023262325.1 Ilumatobacteraceae bacterium
AGTCAGCCCCGCTCCAAGCGCTCATATTCGATTCGCAGTTCGATCAGTATCGAGGTGTCGTGTCGTCGGTACGTGTGATGAACGGACGACTAACCACCGGATCTCGGTTGCAGTTCATGCAGGCCGGAGCGCAGCACGAAGCACTTGAAATTGGCGTTCGCCGACCGACGACGCAACCGGTGAACGAACTTGGTCCCGGCGAAGTCGGGTACCTCATCGCAGGAATCAAAGATGTTGGCGATGCCCGCTCAGGGGAGACGGTCACCACCTATGCGAAAGGGGCGACGTCCCCACTCGAGGGCTATCGCGATCCAAAACCGATGGTCTTCTCAGGGTTGTTCCCGATCGACGGCGACGATTTCGAAGATCTTCGTGATGCACTTGCGAAACTCAAACTCAACGATGCATCTGTGACTTATACCCCGGAGTCATCCGGCGCTCTCGGGTTCGGATTCCGCTGCGGCTTCCTCGGATTGCTCCACATGGAAATCGTCAAAGAGCGGCTCGAACGAGAGTTTGGTCTTGCGCTCATCGCTACGGCTCCGTCAGTTGAATACCGCGTGACCCGCACCGATGGTGTCGTCATGGTCGTCGATAACCCCGCAGAACTTCCTCCGCCGCAGCAGGTCAATTTCATTGAGGAGCCAATTTTTAAGGTCGCGATCATCACGCCGACCGCGTACACCGGAGCCTTGATGGAACTCTGTCAGACTCGACGGGGTGAGATGAAACGAATGGAATACCTCTCGCCAGAACGAGTTGAGCTCTCATATGAGATTCCCCTCGCTGAAGTTGTCGTTGACTTCTTCGACCAGTTGAAGAGTCGAAGCCAAGGGTATGCAAGTCTCGATTACGAGCTTGCCGGGTACCAGCAGTCAAATTTGGCGCGTGTCGACCTGCTTCTCAATGGCACGCCTGCCGACGCGTTTTCGACGATCGTCCATCGCGATAGCGCGGAGAACTACGGCCGACGGATGTGCGAGAAATTGAAAGAACTCATTCCTCGCCAGATGTTCGATGTTCCCATTCAGGCTGCTATCGGCGGCAAGGTCATCGCCCGTGAGACCGTGAAGGCGAAGCGCAAGGATGTGCTTGCAAAGTGTTACGGCGGCGATATCACCCGAAAACGGAAATTGCTTGAGAAGCAGAAAGAGGGCAAGAAGAAGATGAAAGCAATCGGGCGTGTTGAAGTGCCCGGGGATGTGTTCATCTCGGCTCTCAAGTTGGACGACTGAGCGCAACGATGTCGGCGACCACTACGTTTCGATCGTTACGTCACGCAAACGTGCGTCGGTATCTCGGCGGTCTCGCAATTTCGCAGATCGGCGCATGGGTGCAATTCACCACGGTTGCGGTGGTCGTCGATCGGCTGACGTCGTCGACGACCGCGATTGGAATATTGACAGCGCTTCAATTTGGTCCACTGCTCGTTCTCGGTGCATGGGCAGGTGCGCTTTCTGATCGGCTGAACCGCCAACGAATCGTCCTAATCACACAGACATTGATGGCAGTGCAAGCCGTTCTCTTCGCCATCGCGAATGCAACCGGATACCTCAGCCTGGGCGTGATTTATGCGTTGACGTTGTTGCTCGGCGTGATCTCGGCCATCGACAATCCGGCGCGACGCGGGTTCCTCACCGAGCTGGTCGATAGCGAGGAAATTCCAAATGCGATGTCGCTCAACACGGCGACGATGACCGGCTCGCGAATCTTTGGCCCGGCAATTGCTGCGCTACTGATTGGCGTCATCGATGTCGGATGGCTGTTTGTCGTCAACGCAGTGACATCGATTGCGATTATCTGGTCGATCGTCACGATCGACCGCTCGAAGGTCAACGTGCCGCCGAAGGTCGCGAAGGGTGGCCGTCCAATTCGGGAAGCGGTGGCGTACATCGCGCGAACACCGTTGTTTGGTCCGGTGTTCCTCATTTTCACCGTTGTCTCGACGTTCGGGTACAACCACAACGTGTCGCTACCGCGAATCGCGAATGAGGTGTGGGGGAGCGAGCGTTGGTTCGGCTGGGTGATGACGGCAACGAGTGTCGGAAGTCTCACCGGTTCTCTTCTCACCGCTGGGCGAGCCCACATCACGCTTCGTTGGATGGCAGGCAATGGTGTCGTGCTTGGTTGCGCGGGTCTTGCGCTGTCGGTGGCTTCGTCGGGTTGGATGGCCTTAGTTGTTGCGCTTCCGCTTGGGCTTGGCGGGTCGGGATTTATCGCCTCAATGAACTCGTGGAGCCAAGAGATGTGTCCGCCGGCTATGCGTGGCCGAGTGCTTGCGTTTGGTGCAGTTGCGTTTCTTGGCTCATACCCGATCGGTGGTCCGATCACCGGTCTTGTTGGCGACCACATCGGGTTGAGTTGGTCGCTCGCGTATGGCGCGGTCATCGTGCTCGGCTCGGTGGCGTGGCTGCGGTCGATCGCACCTCGAGGCACAGCAGTGCAGAACATCGAGAAAGCGTCAACACTGTCGGTGTGAGCTCGTCCCCATCAATTCTTTGGTTTCGTCGAGACCTTCGAACGGTCGACCACGATGCTCTTTCGCGCGCGGTTGCCGACGGTCCGGTGGTGCCGTTATTCATTGTCGACCCGGCCTTTGATCGAGCGGGGATGCCTCGCCGTGCGGCCCTTGCGTCGGCATTGGCTGCACTTAATGCTGAGCTTGGTGGCTCACTTGTTGTTCGACGTGGTCACCCGGCCGAAGTGCTCGCCGAAGTGCGACAAGAATCTGGAGCATCAACGGTTCATGTCACCCGTGAATACTCTCCGTTTGGGCGTCGCCGAGATGAGGAGGTTGCCACAGCACTCGCGTCGACCGCTGGCCGCCTCGTCGGAACAGGATCCAACTATCTCGTCGCGCCGGGAGGTGTCGTCAAGGATGATGGCTCCTCCTACGCAGTGTTCACCCCCTTTCGACGTCGATGGCGAGAGCGCCTCGCGGCGGCGCCAAACGTAATGCAGGCGGCCCCGGTCGACGCTGACTGGGTTTCGCTGTCAGGCTCAATCGACCTCGCTGAGATCGCGGGGTCGCATGACCTCATTGATGACGAACTTGTGCACGTGAGTAGAGCATCGGCGATGCGACGATGGTCAAACTTTCGTGAGGACGGGCTCGACAACTATCGCTCCGCGCGAGATCTGCCTGCGGTCGATGGCACCAGTCGTCTCTCAACAGCACTGAAATTTGGGGTTGTGCATCCTCGTCGATTGCTTGCGGACCTTGATCCGGGGTCGGAGGATCATGCGACCTTTGAGAGCGAACTTGCCTGGCGGGACTTTTACGCCGATGTGCTCTATCGCAGACCGGACTCGGCATGGAGCAATCTCGATATGCGCCTCAGCAATATCACCCTTGACACTGACGGGGCAGCCAAACAGCGTTTCCAGCGGTGGTGTGATGGCATGACCGGGTTCGACATTGTCGATGCAGGCATGCGCCAACTGCGAGCAACGGGTTGGATGCACAATCGAGTGAGAATGATCGTGGCGAGTTTTCTTGTGAAAGACCTGCACCTCCCGTGGCAGTGGGGTGCGCGTTGGTTCATGACCTCCCTTGTTGATGGCGACCTTGCATCGAATAATCACGGGTGGCAGTGGGCTGCTGGAACCGGCACTGATGCAGCGCCGTATTTTCGCGTGTTCAACCCGATTACGCAGGCAGACAAGTGGGATCCGACGGGTGAGTACCGTGACCGGTGGATCCCGGAGCGTGGAACCAGCTCCTACCCGTCGCAGATGGTTGACCACGCTGCGGAGCGTGTTGAGGCTCTTCGGCGGTATGAAGAAGCACGGCGGGTCTAGCACTCGGTATCCTCGAGTGCTAGATGCTCGACGATCGTAAGACCGCAATTCTCAGTGCCGTCGTACATGAGTACATCACGACGGCACAGCCAGTGGGCTCGACCCACGTTGCCGGCGCGCCCGGCGTTGCTGTCTCTTCTGCGACCGTGCGTAATGACATGGCGGTCCTCGAGCAAGAAGGGTTTCTTGTCCAACCCCATACCTCTGCGGGGCGGATACCAACCGACAAGGGGTACCGATACTTCGTTGACAACCTTGCGAGCCCTGGCCAACTCGACTCCCATCGAACGGCACAGGTGGGTGAGTTCTTCGCCGCCGCGCACGGTCGACTTGAGGAGATGTTGCATCAAACATCCGATCTCCTCGCAACGCTTACGAACTCGGCATCGGTTGTGCTCGGACCAACACCATCGGAGGTTGAGGTCCGCAGCGTCCAAGTTGTTCCATTGAGCACGAGCCACGCAACCGTTGTTGTCGTGTTCTCGAACGGTGGCGTTGAGAGCGCGACGATCGAGTTGCCGGAAGCGTCCGGTACCGATGTTGTCGCCGATGCGTCAGCGCGGCTTGCGTCACGCCTCGTCGGCAAGAAGTTGTCATCGGTGACAACTCTTGAACCATCGGGTTCGTATGCCGTCGACGAAATCTGTCGTCGGGCGCGCGAGGCTGTATTCGCGGTGTCGTCAGGTGACCACGTGTACGTCGGTGGAACGGCAACCGTTGCTGCGTCGTTCGATGCAGTTGAGGTCGTCCGCAACATCTTGCACACGCTCGAACAGCAGTTTGTGGTTGTTTCGCTTGTCCGGGACGTGCTCGATCGAGGCATGTCGGTTGCGATCGGTGTGGAACACGGCGTCGAGCCGCTCGCTGCATGTTCGGTCGTTGTTTCCCCCGTCGTTGTCGAAGGTGAACACATCGGGTCGATCGGCGTGCTCGGGCCGACGCGGATGAACTACCCGCAGGCCCTCGCAACGGTCAGCCTTGTGAGCGAGCGCCTTGGGACGCGACTCGGAGAGAGTGGCTGACGTGTCGGACTACTACGAACTTCTTGGAGTTTCTCGCACGGCGAGCGGTGAGGAGATTAAGAAGGCGTACCGACGTCGAGCACGCGAACTTCACCCCGACGCGAATCCGGACGACCCGACAGCGGAGGAAAAGTTCAAGGAGCTCGCCGTCGCCTATCAGGTGTTGTCGAACGACGATCAGCGCGCCCGCTACGACCGTTTCGGCGAAGCCGGTGTTGGCGGGGCAAGTGGTGGCTCTTCCGACGACCTTTTCGGTGGTGGCTTAGGCGACATTTTTGACGCATTTTTTGGCGGGTCAAGTCCATTTGGTGGGGCGTCGCGAAGCGGTCCTTCCGGGCCGCCGCGCGGCCAGGATATGGAAGTCGTGATTGACCTCGACTTTGTTCAGGCAGTGTTCGGTGCTGAGGTGCCGGTGACGCTGAAGTTGCCGCAGCGATGTGACGACTGTGAAGGCACGGGTGCCGGTTCAGGCACTCGACCGGTGACGTGCTCAGATTGCAACGGTGCCGGGCAGGTTCGTCGGGTGCGACAAAGTGTGCTTGGTCAGATGGTGACGACAGCGGCCTGCCCGCGTTGTTCTGGACTGGGCGAGGTCATCGCAACTCCGTGCGCAACGTGTCGTGGCGAGGGTCGAGTGACATCCGAGCGGACGTATCAGGTCGATGTGCCTGCTGGGGTCGACGCTGGAGCAACACTTCGGCTCAGCCAACGAGGTGCCGCAGGTCCACGCGGTGGAGCGGCCGGCGACCTCTACGTGCATATCCGCGTGCGCGCTCACGAACGTTATGAACGTGATGGGCACGACCTTGTAACACGAGTCCCGATCTCGATTGCACAGGCCTCTCTCGGTACAGAACTTGTCTTGGCAACGCTCGATGGTGATGAGGAGTTCTCGATTCCCGCGGGCACTCAGCCTGGCCACACCTTCGTTTTGCGTGGACGTGGGGTACCACGGCTGCGTGGTCGTGGACGCGGTGATCTCCACGTCATCGTTGATGTCTCAATTCCAACTGATCTCACCGACGCAGAGGAACAGTTGCTGCGTTCATTCGCCGAAGGTCGTGGCGAGTCAACAGGAACGAGCGGTGGTGGGCTGTTCTCTCGAATCAAATCGGCGTTCTCCTGAGGTCACTCATGCCGATTGACGAAGCGCTGCGTCGGTCTGCCGCTCACGTGATGGTGAGTTCGGCGTCGGATCCCGAACTCACCGAAGAGGAGTTTCGTCACTTGAGTTCGGTCTTGCGTTTGCGCGATGGCGAGGCGGTGACGGTGACGGATGGGTGCGGGCATTGGGCAACTTGTGTGTGGCATAACGAACGTCTCGAGCCGGTTGGCTCGGTGCAGTTCGAAGAGCGCAGTTGCGTTCGCACGATCGGAGTCGTCATCCCGAAAGGTGATCGACCCGAGTGGATTGTGCAAAAGCTCGTCGAAATAGGAATCGACCGGGTCGTCTTTCTCGAGTCAGAGCGTTCGGTGGTCCGATGGGCGGGCGCCCGAAGCGAACGCCACATTGAACGGTTGCGCCGAGTTGCTGACGCCGCCTGCGGTCAATCACGGCGGGTCTGGCGGGTTGACATCGATGGGCCGCTTCTCGCACGAGACGTGTTGCACGATTTCGTCGTTGCCGAACCTGGTGGACGATCGCTTCACAATGATGATGTGTCGGTTGCGATCGGACCTGAAGGTGGTTGGACCGATGAGGAGCTCGCACTCTCGGCAGGAAGGGTTGATCTCGGGAACTCGATTTTGCGTGTCGAAACTGCCGCGCTTGTGGCCGCAGCGCACATGATGGCGGGAAGTCGATAATGGCCGATCCTTTCGGCGTGTATATCCATATTCCGTTTTGTCGACATCGGTGCGGCTACTGCGCCTTCGCGACGTGGAGCGATCGGCACCATCTTGAGGAGGACTATCTCCGCGCCGTACGCACCGACATCGAACGCTCGGTCGCTGCGGGCATGCACGACGTTTCATCGGTATTTGTTGGAGGAGGGACGCCGAGCCTTGTCGACGCGAAAGGCCTAGGTGACCTACTCGCGGCGATCCCGCGAACTCCGTTCGCCGAGGTGACCGTCGAGTGCAACCCCGATGACGTGACGGTTGAACTGTTGACTTCCTACCTGGCCGCCGGGGTCACCCGGGTAAGCCTTGGTGTGCAATCGATGTCAGCACACGTGTTGCGCAGCCTTGATCGCCAACACGACCCCGGAGCCGTAGATACAGCGATTGCTGCAATCAAGAACGCGGGAGTGCCAACGTTCAATCTCGATCTCATCTACGGAACAAACGGCGAGTCGCTTGACGACTGGAGGCGAACATTGGAGCGTGTGATCGAATTTGATCCACCTCACTTGTCTGCGTACGCGCTCACCGTTGAGGCGGGCACACCGCTTGCCGAGCAACCGCATCTTCACCCGAGTGACGATGACACCGCAGATAAATATGAACTCGCCGACGAAATGCTTCTCGCAGTCGGGCTTGAGAACTATGAGGTATCAAACTGGGCGCGTCCGGGCCATGAATGTCAGCACAATTTGCTGTATTGGCGGCAGGGCAACTACCGCGGTTTTGGGTGTGCGGCGCACTCGCATGAGAACGGTCATCGCTGGTGGAACGTGCGAACCCCGGATCGATACATCGAGCACGTTCGTTGTAATGACCCAGTGATGGCAGCGGGAGAAGACCTCGATGAGAAGACTCGCCGATTCGAACGTTACGAATTGCAGTTGCGCCTTCGCGAGGGCGTGCCCGCTGATGTCCTCGACGGTGATGCATTGCCCGGACTCGTCTCTCGTGTTGGGGATCGATGGGTGCTCACGAGGCGTGGGCGTCTCATGGCAAATGAGATCGCCACCCGTTTGAACGTGTGACCACTGTTGACGTTGACGTCGCGACCGCTAGCATCACCGGTGCTACGGGCGCGTAGCTCAGTTGGTTAGAGCGCCACCATGACACGGTGGAGGTCCCGGGTTCGAGTCCCGTCGTGCCCACTCGTTGAGTGTGAAGACACCGAGCGTTATTGCTGTGAATGCCGATACGGCAGCGGGGCGTGCCACCCGAAATGCAGCGCAGCGACCCGTAACGCAGTGACACCGAGCGCAGCGCACAGACTCACCGTGAGGTTGAGTTGCCCCATGCCGTGGGCTGTGACGACAACGGTCGCTCCGAGTGCAGCCGGAATGACATACAGGACCGAGTCATGTTGAAACACTTGGGGAGCCTCGCCCGCAACTACATCTCGTATGACCCCGCCGCCCGTCGCCGATACAACTCCGACCATGACCGCAGGGATTGCTGCAAGCCCGCGTTCCGCGGCGAGTGTTGCGCCGGTCACGCAGAACAAGCCAAGCCCCGCCGCGTCAAGGACGAGGACTGGTCGCCAGATGCGCTCGATGAGTCGATGGGTCGGCACGACGAACATTCCGGTGAGAAACGCCACGACGGCGTAGTTCGGATCGTCGAACGCAACCGGAATTCCTTGCGAGAGGATGAGATCTCGGAGCACGCCCCCTCCGAGTGCCGCGACGAATGCGAGCGTCAGCAAGCCGACGATGTCGAAGCCGCGCCTGATCGCTAGCACCGCGCCAGAAGCGGCGAATACTGCAACACCGCAGAGGTCAAGGACGTCGAGCACTGTTGCTTGCGAAAATGGCATCGCGCGTGACTTTACGTGAGTGTGGTGCTGCTAGCGCGGTCTCGTCTACCGTCCTGAACTCAACGGATTACCCTCGGACCATGACAGAAATGCCGCCGCCTCCACCGCCGCCGCCGCCTCCACCTCCTCCTCCCTCGTCACACAGTTACTCAGGTGAGCACGCGTGGTTGAGCGACGTGTCGGGACGCGCCGGATTTGGAGCGCGTCTTGGCGCGTACGTGCTTGACCACGTGTTGTACGGCCTCGCCATGGTTGTCCCGGTAGTCGCCGGTCTCCTTGTCATACTCATGCCGATATTGAGTGAATGTGTGGCGGTTGCCGGGGGAGCAGACATCGTGTGCCCGCCGGGTGTGCCATCAGGGTCCTCTGTCGCTGGGGGAATCGCGCTCATCGCGATCGGAATTCTTGGCGTTATGTTCCTCTACATCAGGGCAGAGGGCAAAACTGGGCAGACCTGGGGTAGGAGGATCGTTGGAATCAAGGTCGTTCGGGTGTCGGATGGTAACCCGCCGGGATGTTGGCGGGCCCTTGGGCGCGAGTTATTTGGAAGCGTGATTTCGGGGCAGATCCTGTATCTCGGATACCTCTGGATGATCTGGGACAAAGATCGTCAGACCTGGCACGACAAGGTTGCCGGCACGACGGTGATCAACGTGAAGAAGTGAACTTGCGTCAAATGGCAACCGAACTTGTCGAAACGGATAACCTCGGAGGGCAATGCTGCGAGAACAAACTTTGATGAGCCGCGCCGGCAACTGCATCCGGGCGGGCATGGCGATTGCCGCAGTCGTGTTTCTTTTGGCACTTCCGAGTGGCCCGACCCACGCTCAGGAAGGCGGCGCTGAGGTCAAGGGTTCCCTCACCTACAAAGATGCGTCTGGTGAAAAGATCGCGGTTGAAGGGGTCGTCTTCACTGCAAACGACGAGTCTGGCTCCCAGGCGGGAACTGCGACATCTGGAACCGATGGATCCTGGCTAATTCAGCTGCCACCGGGTACGTATTCGGTGGAACTTGACGTGTCGACCTTGCCTGATGGCGTGGTGCTCAAGAACCCCGACAAGAATCCAGCCGAGGTCCGCCTCGTTGAAGGTAACTCGAAGTCATCCCTCTTCCCGTTGGTGATGGGTTCAGCGGCGCCGGCGGCGAGCGAAGACTCCGGAGCCACGGCCTCCGAATCTTCAGGGGATGTTGTCGAAACAACCGCAACGGTCAACGAGTCGTCTACATCCGGAAACATCCGGGTGATTCAACTGCTCGTCGATGGGTTGAAGTTGGGACTCATTATCGCAATGTGTGCGATTGGACTATCGCTGATCTACGGAACAACCGGTCTGACGAACTTCGCACACGGTGAGGCTGTGACATTCGGCGCCGTACTTGGCTACTTGCTGAATGTCACCGGCGTGTTCGGATTCCGGATACCGCTTATTTTTGCCACCGTTGTCATCGTCGTGGTGTGTGGCGCATTCGGCGGCGCGTTCAATAAAGTTGTCTGGGCCCGCATGCGGAGACGGGGCTCAAGCCTCGTTGCGGCGCTCGTTGTTTCGATCGGCTTCTCGATTCTCTTCCGCTACGTCATTCTCTATTTCTTTGGCGGGCGTGCGAAGCGGTTCCGCGACTACCAAATTCAAGAACAATGGGACCTCGGGTGGTTCCGGCTGGCGCCAAAAGACCTTGCACTCATGGTTGTGTCGCTCGTTGTGCTCATCGGCGTCGCCTCAGGTCTTCAGTTCACTCGAATGGGCAAAGCGATGCGGGCCGTATCAGACAACCGCGACCTCGCCGAGTCGTCGGGAATTGATGTCGAGCGAGTGATCGCACTCGTGTGGATTTTTGGTAGTGCGCTCGCAGGTCTCGGAGGTGTGTTGTTCGGCGTCACCGAAGCGATCAGTTGGGAAATGGGCTTCCGTGTGCTCCTCCTTATGTTCGCCGGCGTGACTCTCGGTGGGCTCGGTACTGCGTATGGTGCGCTCTTCGGAAGCATCATCGTGGGCGTTTTTATTCAACTCTCAACATTGGTCATCCCGCCGGATATGAAGAACGTCGGAGCGCTCCTCATGTTGGTCGTCATCCTGTTAGTGAGACCGCAGGGTCTCCTTGGTCGCTCTGAGCGGATCGGATAGGAGCAGTAATGGATCTCGTTGCGATTCTTGAAAACACTGCACGCGGATTGTTCGGAGAACAATTCATCTACTTTGCATTGGCTGCGATTGGTCTGAACATGCACTACGGCTATACCGGCCTGCTCAACTTTGGTCAGGCAGTGTTTATGGCAGCTGGCGCATACGGGCTCTCGATGGCGGTAGTGACGCTTGGCCTCAATTTCTGGATCGGGCTCGTACTCGGCATCGTGGTGTTTCCGCTCATCCTCGCACTCATCATGGGTGTGCCGACCCTTCGGCTGCGTGCTGATTATCTTGCAATTGTCACGATTGCATCGAGCGAGATGTTCCGCATCATTGCGAGGTCGCCGAGCCTCGACCGTTGGACCGGTTCGTCAGATGGGTTGACAGCGTTTGCGAACGACTTTTATGACATGAGCCCATTCCAGGCGGGCGAGCGCTACTTCTTCGGACTGTTCATCGGCAACCAGATGTGGGTGGTTCTCGTTGGGTGGATCTTGCTCGCAATTGTGGTGACCCTTGTGTGGGCGATGATGCGTAGCCCGTGGGGACGAGTTCTGCGGGCGATTCGAGAAGATGAAGACGCGGCGAGAAGTCTTGGCAAAAACGCCTATTGGTTCAAGATGCAGGCACTTATGCTCGGTGGGATGTTCGGCGCACTCGGCGGAATGTTGCGTGCGATCGGTACCCAATCTTCGCAGCCGCAGAATTTCATCACCGACGTGACGTTCTTCGCTTGGGTTGCATTGATTCTCGGCGGAGTGGCAAAGATCGGTGGACCCGTTCTTGGAGCGGCAATTCTGTACGGTGTGCTGAGTTTCACTGACATCGTGCTCCGCCAAATGGTTGAGTCTGGCATCATCCCGAACTCAATCATGGATGGCACGCAGGTTGGACAGGTTCGGTTCATGCTCATCGGTATTGGTCTTGTCAGCCTTGCGATTCTGAGACCTCAAGGGGTACTCGGCACGAAAGAGGAGATGGCGCTCGATGACCACTGATCTGAGCTCGGTGCTCGACTCCGTCCCGCGCGAACCCGGGTCGGCTAAACCTGACCCAATTCTTAAGGTGTCCAACGTCCGGCGCAGCTTCGGCGGGCTGGTTGCCGTTGACGTTGATCATCTTGAGGTGCAGCGGGGTGTCATTACTGCATTGATTGGCCCGAATGGTGCCGGTAAAACAACCTTCTTCAATTTGCTCACCAACTTCGACAATCCTGACACCGGATCACGAACTTTCGAGGGGCGTGACCTGCAGGGGATCCCGGCGCACAAGGTTGCCAATCTCGGCATGGTGCGTACGTTCCAGTTGACGAAGTCGCTGTCGAGAATGACAGTCATCGACAACATGCGCCTCGGTGCAACACGTCAGATTGGCGAGTCACTCTCGAAAGCGCTGTTGCCATTTACCTGGAAACGTCAGGAGGCAGAAGTTACTGCGCGAGCCGACGAGTTGCTCGAACGATTCAAGTTGTCGCATATGCGCGAGGAGTACGCCGGCACTCTGTCGGGTGGGCAGCGCAAACTTCTCGAAATGGCTAGGGCGCTCATGGTGCAGCCCACCATGGTCATGCTCGACGAGCCGATGGCTGGGGTGAATCCGGCGTTGAAGCAGTCGCTCCTTGACCACGTGAAGGGTTTGCGCGATCAAGGTATGACGGTGCTCTTTGTCGAACACGACATGGACATGGTGCAGGAGATCAGCGATTGGGTCGTCGTCATGGCCGAGGGTCGCATCATCGCTGAAGGTCCACCATCGTCGATTGCGAACAACCAGGCGGTTGTGGATGCATACCTTGGATCGCACCACGATTCGGCGCTCAATCTTGAAGGGAGCGAGTGATGGCGGAGCGAGAGCCACTTCTTGTGGCGGACAAACTGACGGCGGGCTACCTTCCAGGAATCAACATCCTCAATGACTGTTCTCTTGAACTGTTTGATGGAGAACTCGTCGGAATCGTCGGTCCGAATGGCGCCGGCAAGTCGACCCTCGTCAAAGCGATGTTCGGGTTGGTCAATGTCCGCGAAGGCTCGGTTCGTCTGCGCGGCGACGACATCACCAACCTCAAGGCGCACTCCCTTGTGAGTCGTGGCATCGGCTACGTACCGCAATCGAACAACGTGTTCCCGTCGCTTACGATCGAGGAGAACCTCGAGATGGGTACGTTCATCGACCCTTCACGGTTCGCCGAACGACTTGAGGTTGTTGGCGAGATGTTCCCGAAACTTATTGATCGCCGGACTCAGCGAGCTGGTTCGCTTTCGGGAGGAGAGCGCCAGATGCTGGCAATGGGTCGGGCGCTCATGCTCGACCCGTCTGTGCTGTTGCTCGACGAACCATCGGCGGGCCTGTCGCCGGCGCTGCAGGACGAAGTGTTTGTTCGTTGCCACAAGATCAACCAGGCTGGCGTATCGATTGTGATGGTTGAGCAGAACGCGTCGCGTTGCTTGCAGATTTGCCACCGTGGGTACGTCCTCGATCAAGGTGCGAATGCGTACACAGGCACCGGACGCGAACTGTTGACAGATCCGAAAGTGATCGAGCTCTATCTCGGCACGCTTGTCAAGACACATCAAGACTGACCATTTGTTCTGCGCGTCGCTCGCGCAACCCGTCATCACGATCCAGCGAAGATCTGGCCCAACACGCGAAAGAGCCCCGGGTTTCCCCGGGGCTCTTTCAATTCATTTCAGTTGACTGTCGAATCAGATCTTTCCGAAGATGACGTCGACAACCTGAATGGTGCCGGTTGCGTCAAATTCGAGGATCATGATCGAGGCCTGTGACGGCTCGCCGGCATCGACGAACTCGTATGGGCCACCAACACCGTCATAGTCGATGTCGGTTCCAGCCTCAATGAGAGCCTTGCACTCTGCGAACGAGGTGCACTTCTCGCCACCACGGGTGACGTCATTGATCTGGGCGCCGATTTCAACACCGTCGGTGCTGTGTGCGACGAGGGCGGCGAGGGCCGTGATAATGACCGCGTCGTACGCCTCAGCGCCGTACGAGAAGTCGATCAGGTCGGGATCAACCTCGAGGAGACGATCGGTGAATTCCTTGATCGTGCCTGGGTCGACACCGGGCATCGTGCCCTTCATGCCGGCAACTGACGTCGGATCATCGAAGGCGGCGGCAAGTCCGTTACCCATGTTGCCGTCGGTGCCGTAGATGTTCTTGTCAGCGGGGCCAGCGCCTGCCTCGATGAGGCCGGTGAGGATCTTCGTTGTCTCATCGAATCCGATGATGACGATTGCGTCGGTGTCGGCTGCAACTGCTGCCGCAACTTCAGCATCGAAGTTCTCTGCCTGTGGGTCATAGATGACCTCGTATGCAACCTCGCCACCGGCGGCTTCGTATGGAGCCTTGGTGTACTCGAGGAGGCCGGTTCCGTATGCGTCGTTGAGGACGAGGAACGCTGCAGTTGCGTTGCCGTCAGCAATGAGCAGGTCGGCGAGTGCAGCACCCTGAACGATGTCAGACGGCGCCGTACGGAAGTACAGGCCACTGTCTGGGTAGTCGGTCAACGTGGGTGACGTGTTGGCTGGCGAGAACTGAATCTTGCCGGCCTTGGTGATCTTGTCGATAACGGTGAGAGACACACCTGATGATGCTGCGCCAATGAAGCCGTCGACATCTTCAGCGAGCAAGCGGTCGACAGTTGCGTTTGCAACGTCACCGTTGTCGCCCGAGTCACCTGACAGCCACTCAACGTCGGCACCGCCGACGCCGCCGGCAGCGTTGATTTCCTGAACGGCGAGTTCAACACCAGCGAATTCGGGTGGTCCGAGGAAGGCCAGGTTGCCGGTCTCCGGCAGCAGTCCTCCGAGACGGAGCACTCCGTCACCGGTCCATTCCATTGCCGGCTCTTCAGTGGCGGGCTCTTCAGTGGCGGGCTCCTCGGCTGGCTCTTCAGCGGCGGGCTCCTCGGCTGGTGCTTCAGCGGCTGGTTCCTCAGCAGCGGGCTCCGCTGCGTCGTCTCCACCACCACAGGCAGCAGCTACGAGAGAGAGACCAACGACGAGCGCACCAAACTTTCGTGCACGGGTCTTCTTCATATTGGGTTTCCTCCCCCTAGTCGACCGAGGCGGGATTGCCTCGGTATGTAGGTGACACTTAGGTTACGGGGAGATTTGTTGTGGCACAAGCCACGCACCCCTGTCATCGCGCATTTATTGGTTGTCGGTGACCCACCCGAGTACATCGACCAGTACATCTGCGGTACCTGAACCGCCGAGTTGCATCGAAACTTCAATGTCGATTGAGCCGTCGACGCCAAGCGGAATGACGGCCATGTTCGGATTCGTGTCGCCGGCAGCCCAGTTGACATTGGAAACATATGGCATTTCGGCTCCAGCAGGAGCCGCGGTGAGATAGCCAGGAGCCGTAGGAGCTACCACAGTGATATTGAGGTAGACGGCAGTTGCGCCACGAGGAACTCGACCGGCGCCGGCGATCGTCAGTCGACGCCGCTCGCTCGGAGTAAAGGGAGACGCAGTCGTACCAAGTCCAGAGCGCGTGTCGAGGACGCGAAATGGTGCCGGTGCGACAGACCGCGCGGTTGATTGAGTTGAGTAGTAGCCGAACACGTCAACGATGAGATGTGTCGTGGACTCGCCGTCATACGCGAATGAAGTGAGGTCAATCGATCGGTCGGCGCCGAGCGAGACGACAGCGAGATTGGGACGGGTTTCGCCGGGGATGAGGTTGAGATTCGACGCGTTCGGGGTGGAAGACCCTGATGGAGATGCAGTGACGTACCCCTTGCCTTGTGGATTCACCGCCGTGAGATTGAGCACGACCGACTCAGCGTCATCGGGGATGCCGAACCTTTCGTTCAACACGATCGAACGAGTTTCGCGTGGTCCGAAACGACCTCGGGAGTCGCCGCGGCTGTCATAGGCGCGAACGGGAGTCACTCCCTCGTAGCCGGCGGCTCCGATGTCATCTTGTGAGTAGCCAAACCAGCCGGCGACATCGGCGATGATATGGGTCGTCGTTCCTCTGACGTGAAGGCGCACCCGGCCCCCCGCACCGACACGTGCGAGCACCATATTCGGGACACTTTCGCCCGACACGACGTTGAGATTCGATGATGTCGGCCAGTCGCCGTAGGAGTTCTGGTCGTCAAAGATGTCGCCGGAACCTTGAGGGCGCGGTCCTATCGATATGTATCCGCTGCCAACTGGCGCTACGGCGGTCACGTTAAGCAGCACGGCGCTGACCCCGGTTGTCGGAACTCCGGCAACCCCGGTGACGACGAACTCGTGATTCAACTCTTCGTCAGTTCTCAGGTCGTCATTTGTCGTGTCGATGGAACCGTCACCAGCACGAACCGGTCCGTTTGGTATTCCGAGGCCCGTGCGTGTGTCGAGAATACGTGTCGGTGGGGTTGGGTGAAAGGTTGAAAGTTGTGCGTCAGGGGCAGTGGGGCCGCTCACGGTGACGCAAGTCAAAAAGCCGAAACATGGGACACCAAGATCGATCGAGGGAACCGAGTCGGCGGTGACGTCGGTGAGGGCTTGAATCTTCGCTCGGGTCACGGTGTCTTCGATGACGAGCATGTAACGACCTGGCCACGACACACCCATCGTCCATGCGTCACCGGTCGAGCGGCCCGACGCGAACGAGCCGTAGGTCAACCCGGTTGAGGTCGTTGGCGGGTGAATGCAGACCTCGGTGAAGTAACAGTCGATCTGAAAGACATCAATACGAAGGCGACCGTCGTCGACGGGGTCTGGCGAGATGATGGACCCCTCGGCGAAGAACGCCCCTTTGTCGTCACTGATGTGCGGAACATCGAGTCGTCCAATATCGGGCCAATCTTGGTTCTCGTCGGGATGGACCCACATATGGAATCCGCCGAAATAGTCGTTCGACATCGAATAGTTCGACCAGTAGCAGTCTGATTGCCAGTACGACTCCCAATCGGTGAGCGGGCACGATCGGGTGTTTCGTGGGTAGGCCTCAAGTCGTACCCAGGTGCTTGATGGGTCGATTGGCACACCTGCGACGACACCCCTGGGTTGAAGAAACGTTGGTCCGAGTTCGTGATTCGCCTCAAAGATCTCGCCGGCGTCGGTCCAATGCACGGTGTCGTCGTACCCGCCCCACGGGTCTCGTGCAGGTCGGTCGTATTCGATCCCGATCTTTCCGATCGATCCGCCGGTTGCAAGATCGATTGTCAGGTACGTCGGCGTTGTAGCGGCGTGCGCTCGTTCGGTCCCGATCGCCGACGAGGTGACGGCGACCGATGTGCCAAAGAGCACCGCAGCGAGTCCCAGATGTTTCATTCGCATCACTGCGTCATCGAACGAGAGGGCCAACTTGTTACAGCGATCAGCCTGCTGCGTCGAGCATTATTCGGCACGAATTTCGAGGAGCACCTTTGCGGTCGCGCTGCGATCGTCGAGCGAGGTGAATGCCGCGACGGCGTCGTCGAAGTCATAGGTGTTGCCGATAGGTGGCCGCACCGCTCCCGATTTGACGAGTGGAAGCAGTCGGGCGTGAATGTCCCGAGCAAGTTCGGGGTTTCCGGCGATTGCCTCTCCCCACGCTGCGCCGACGATGCTGACATTTCGCAGAAGCAAACGGTTGACCTTGATCGTTGGAATCTCTCCGGCGGCGAAGCCGACAACGACGAGTCGGCCACCACGCGCGAGGGCTCGAACACCGTCGAGAAATCGGTCACCTCCTACGGGGTCATAGGTCATATCGACACCTTTGCCGCCGGTGAGGGAAACCACCTCGTCTTTCCAGGAGTCACTGATGAGCACGGCGTGGTCTGCGCCAGCGGCAAGTGCAACGTCAGCTTTCGCAGGAGTCGAGACGAGCCCAATGATCGGACCCGCACCGAGACCCTTCGCGACCTGGATCGCGGACGTGCCGACACCGCCGGCCGCGCCGAGCACCAGCACCGATTCACCAGCACGTAGCTGGCCGCGATCGACGAGACAGAACACCGCGGTCTGGTAGTTGAGGACGAATGCGGCGCCTTCAGCGAGCGACATCTCGTCGGGGATCGAAAAGACCTGACTTGGATGTGCTGCGACGACTTCTGCATGGCAGGTGCTGCCCCACACTGCGACACGGTCACCAGCGGAAAATTCAGAATTGGCCGGCGCGGTGCGCACGATCCCCGAGCCTTCGACACCAGGAATGAATGGCGGTTCGGGGCGAATTTGATACATGCCCTTGGTTTGCAACAAGTCGGGAAAGGAAACGCCCGCATACGCCATGTCGATGACAACAAGTCCGTCATGAGCTTCCGGTTCTGGTCGCTCAACGACGGCGATACCGGTTGGTCCCGTGAGCGACTGCACTTCGAGGGCTTTCATAATGGTCCTTTCAACCCGAGACTTCGTGAACCCGTGATTGCGTGAACGTGAGTACCCCGTCGTCGAGGTCATCACGAAGTAACGCTTTTCGGTCGGGTGCGAGTCGTTGCGGGTTCGTCCACGGCGCTTGGTCACCTTGCTTCGGCAGCATCGGCATCATGCGTTGCATGTAGCCCGAAGAGAAATCATCGATCCATGGTCGAGCAGGCATCGATTCCTCACCGGGTCGCAATCGTGGAGTTACCTGATCGGTTCCCGATTTCTTCATGTGGTTGAGCAGCCGACAGACAAACGTCGAGGTGAGATCTGCTCGAAGCGTCCACGAGGCGTTGATGTAGCCGAACGTCGAAACAAGATTCGGCACATCCGAATACGCAACGCCCTTGTACGTAAACGTCTCTGCGAAGTCGATGGTTTGCCCATCGACAACAAAGTCCATATCGCCGAGTGTGACGAGTTCGAGACCGGTTGCCGTCACGATGATGTCGGCGTCGAGGTGCGCCCCAGACGACAGTTGGATGCCGGTTTCAGTGAACGACTCGATGGTGTCGGTGGCAATTGACGCGGATCCGTTGTTGAGTGCGGCGAAGAGGTCGCCATTCGGAACGAGGCACAGC
>JALRBS010000119.1 GCA_023262325.1 Ilumatobacteraceae bacterium
GATCCCCACGGGCTGCCGTACTCGACGAGCATGTCGAGGAACGGCTTCGGCGGCAAGGCCTCAGGACCGAGCACGCCGGATCCCGACCACACGCCCGTCGCCAGCAGCTCGAGCGCGATCACCGGGTTGATGGCCGTCTGCCACACGACGCACTGGTGGCCGTACTCCTGCATCGACCAGTCGTTGTCGACGACGTGGTACACGTACACCTCTCGCGGTGCGCCGTCCTTACCGGTGCCTTTCACCCAGGTGCCCGCGCAGGTTCGACCTCTCATTCGATCACCGAGCTCCGCGGGATCGGGTAAGGCCGCCGCAACGACGTCTCGTGGCGACACTTTCACCCCGCGAACTTCAACCGGCTCGGTAGACACAAGATCAAGCTTTTCGAGGGTTTTCAGCACCTGAATGAAGTCGCGCCCAAGTCCGTACTTGAAGGTGACGCGTTCCACATCGATCCAACGGGGGATGAGGATGACTTCCTCGTGTTCGACGTTGACGCATTCGATTGGGCCGATGCCCTCGGGGAATGTGAAGATCTCCGGCTCGGAAAAGGGTCGGGTCGTATACCAGCCGCGCTCACGCTCGTAGATCACCGGCGGATTGAGGCACTCCTCGATGGTCGTCCAAATTGAGAATGTTGGAGCAAAGTCGTATCCGTCGACGACAAGGTCAGCCCCGTCACGCACACCGATTTCTTCGATTGAAGAAAATAAATGGTCGGCGGCATAGCGTGCGGCGACGTCAGAGAATCCTGGTTCGACACCCATGCCGACGAGTGCCATGAGACCTCGGTTCCTCCACAGCGGCGACTGTGCGAACTGTGCGTCGCCGAGACGACGTCCGGTTTTCTCATATGGCTTGCTCGGGTGTGGCTCCGAGAGATGCATCGCCATATCGACGTAATGAGCCCCTGCAGCAAAGGCTCCTTGGAAGATTGATGGGTTGAGCCTCGGGTCGCAAGCATTGAGCACAACCTGCGCCTGACACTTGCGTGCGAGTTCAGCGACGGCGCGTTCATCACTCGCGTCGAGACATGCTGCGTGAAGTCGAGATCGTTCAGCTTCGCTGAGTTCGCCCGACGCAATTGCCTCCTCAACGGCCTGCTCGGCACGTTCACGGTCGACATCGGCGACGGTGATGTCGGTGTACACCTCTCGTCGCGCAACGATTGACACGAAGGCAGACCCCACCCCGCCAGCCCCGATCACAAGCACTCGCATACGCCCACGGTAGCGGTGTGCCCATCGGCAACCTCTGGTAGTATTGAGATTGCATTACGAGTGGTTGAGACGACCTGTCGCCTTGACCCGGCAACCTGGGTTCGCCCCCAAGGTGCTTGTACGGCGACGTACGATGCGGTCGGAAATCCGGCAAACCGGCGCCCGATCCACTCGAAGTGCATATTGCAACGAGCACGAGTGGAGGTGAATTGTGGAAGATCGAGTTCCGGTGACCGGGGCTTGGCAGCCGGGCGACCCTGAGGGTCGACGCAAATTTTTCACCTTTGCGCATGATCGCCCGTTCGCCCTTGACTCGGGAGCTGTCTTAACTGACGTGACGATCGCGTACGAGACCTGGGGTGAACTGAACGCTGACGCATCAAATGCAATTCTCGTGTGTCACGCATGGACGGGAGACTCTCACGCGGCGGGCCGTGCCGAGCGGGGACACCCCACGCCGGGTTGGTGGGACGCAGTGATCGGACCCGGTCGGGCGATCGACACAAATCGCTTCTTCGTCGTGTGCTCGAACGTGCTCGGTGGATGTCAGGGCTCGACAGGTCCTGCCTCATGTGACCCTTCCGGCGATGGGTCCGCACGATACGGCCCTCGATTTCCTGTGGTGACGATTCGTGACATGGTGCGCGCCCAGGCTCGGCTTGCGAGTCATCTTGGCGTCGACGCGTGGGCGTCGGTGATCGGCGGCTCGATGGGTGGCATGCAGGCGCTCGAGTGGGCGGCAACATACCGTCGCAGGGTTCGTTCGGTGATTCCTATTGCGACCTGTCTTCAGGCCTCGGCGCAGCAGATTGCGTGGGGCATGATTGGTCGACGTTCGATTGCGCTTGACCCGAAGTGGCAGCAGGGTGACTATTACGACGCCGAACCGGGGCACGGGCCTGCCGAAGGGCTTTCGGTTGCTCGCCAGGTTGCACAGGTGACCTTCAGAAGCGACAACGTCTTCACGGAGCGATTCGGTCGCACGATCACTGACCGGGCGCGCGGCGACCGTTTCGGGTTGTGGCAGGAGTTCCAAGTTGAGAGTTATCTCAACTACCACGGTGAGAAGCTCGCACGTCGATTCGACACGAACAGTTATTTGGTGATTTCAAAGGCGATGGACCTTCACGATGTCGGTTGGGGACGACAGTCGATTGAACGTGCACTTCGTGGCGTGGAGATGCCATGCCTTGCGGTTGGCGTATCGAGCGACATGCTCTACCCGGCATACCAGCAACGTCAGATCGCAGAGGCGTTCACGAGTGCCGGCGCCCCAGCGACGTACCTCGAAATTGACTCGCCCCACGGACACGATGCGTTCCTCATGGAGACCGAGCAGATGGGGAGCGCTATTCACGCGTTCCTTTCGTCGCTGGAGGTGTAGGAGCATGCCCGAAGGGCTCGAAGCGGAGATCTATCGCTCGGCGGCGGCAACGCTTGTCGGTCGGAAGGTGACAGCGATTTCAGTTGACTCGCTGTGTGGCGACGAACACCAATTGCGTTCAGTCATTAATGGCCGAATCGAAGATGTTGCACGTCACGGAAAGTTCGTCGACATCGTGACGACCCGTGGTGTCATTGGCATGCATTTTGGGATGACCGGCCGACTCATCGTCGACGAAATCGCCGCTATCGACCGACTCGAATATGGGTCCGCCCGCGATGACCGACGTTGGGATCGCATCATCCTGCAGTGCGGGAACTCGGTGATTCGCGTCAACGATCCTCGTCGCTGGTCTCGCTACTCCCTCGACCCCGACCACAGTTCACTCGGCATCGACCTGCTCTCATCAAAACGTGCACTCGCCACCGCGTTACGGTCAGCGTCGCATCGAACGTCAGCGGTGAAGGGGGTGCTGCTCGACCAGCATCTCATCGCCGGACTTGGAAATTTGCTCGCCGATGAAGTGCTTTTTGATGCCGCGATCGACCCAGCACGATCATTTGACAGCTTGTCTGAGCAGAACCATCTCACGCTGACCGAGTCGATCTTTCGGGTGGTGCGCACCCTTGGGCGACGCGGCGGAAGCCACACGGGTCGAGTTGGACCGGCGATACGCCGCGTTGGTGCGCTGTGCCCAATCGATGGTGTCGAATTGCAACGGCGGACGATTGCGGGTCGAACGACCTTCTCGTGTCCGGTGCATCAGTCGTAACGCGTCATCGCTGTTCTGCCACACTCGGATCATGGCTTCTCGGGTTTCAGCGTGGACCATCGTGGTACTTGGCCAGAACGTCGGTGACACCGGGGCATCGGTGGTCATTGTGCTCCTCGCCATTGCGCTCATCATCATTTCGGCGGTGCTCGCCGGACTGGCGCTGTGGCTCTGGAAAGTCACGAAGGTGGAGGCACCTGCACTCACGGTGCTCGAGGCGATGAGTTCTCGTCGCTTCGCGAAGTCTGATGAAGCAACTCGGACCACACTTGTCGAGCACGCCCGTTCGCGTCTCGTGGATGACAGCGAAGCGATCGGCGATGTACCCTCGAATCATGAGTGAATCAAGTGGTGGCCTCGATGTCGATGCGATGCTGACACGCTTCCGGGAGCGCGCGCACGCAGTGAAACAACGCCCATTACCCCCGGTTGCCGGTGATGAGCGCAAAGCGTTTATTGATCAGGCGAAGCGCGACTACATGGACTTTGCGATCGTCGGGGATGCGCAATGGCAACTCGACGATGGTGTGCTCACGCTTCGCGTCGATCTGCGACCGAAGGCTGATTCGTAGCGATTTCGCCGTGTCCGCTCAGAGCGGCAGGCTGGTAGATTTGTCGCACCAATGCGGACGTGGCTCAGTTGGTAGAGCATCACCTTGCCAAGGTGAGGGTCGCGGGTTCGAATCCCGTCGTCCGCTCCAGAAACCGCCCTTCGGGGCGGTTTTTCTTTGTGGATGCGTCTGCAGCAGAGTTCGGGTGGCGACACTTAGCGATCGCGCAATCCGCGCCCAGCACGAATGTTGGGTACTGCTTTCTCGACGCGGGCGGCGCGAGTGGCCGATTGCTTTGCAGAGCCAAAAAACAGGTTGTATTCACGTTGACGACCTGGGGTGAGTCCCTCGAAGGCAGCCTTGAGTTGTGGGTCAGCCTCAAGACGTGTCCGCAGCTCGTCGATGAGCGTCGGTGCAGGGGCAGGCGGAAGTTGCACGCCTGCATCTTCAACCGCAATTGCCGACCTGACGAAGTGGCGAATCGCTTCGGCAGCGGCGTTCACCTCTTCCACGCTCGTAAAGGTCAGTCGTTTCGCCGACCGTGAGTTAGGACCTTGTGATTCGAGCAACCCTTGCGGGTCGTCGAGCAGCGCACCCTTGAAGAACATCATGGCGAGGAAGGACTTCATTGGCTGGAGGATGGCAATGTTGTTTCCATCGCGTGAGAAACAGGGCTTTCCCCATTTCTTTTCCTCGAGCAGCCCGACGTCAGTGAGTACCGTTCTGGCTACCGCGATCTCAGGTGTCCAGCCTGCGGTAGCCATTATGAAAGTTCGGCGCGAACGATTGCCGCTCCAGCAACCATTGCGGCGAGTTTCGCGTGGGCACGCTCGCGAGGCAGGTACTTCATGCCGCAGTCTGGTGACACAGCGAGGTTTTCTGGGCTGATGTGTTCGAGCGCTGCACGAATTCGTGCAGCGACTTCGTCCGGTGTCTCGACCGTTTCTCGTCCGAGGTCGATGACTCCGAGCACGACACGTTTTGGCGCGAGCCGGGCGACCGTGTCACCCGGAAGGTTGGGTTGGGCCGATTCGATGGCAACCCAGTCGACTGGTGCCTCTCGCAGCGGATCGAGGAACGGGTAGCCGGTTGACTTGTTTGATACATACGCGGCGTACCCGTAGCAGGTATGCAGACAGGTCGTTGCGGTGATGCCAGCCGTTGCGACCGCCAGCGCCTCGAGCGCGATATCAGCAGCAGCTTCAGGATTCGCTTGAAGATACGGCTCGTCGAGTTGGAGGACATCGATACCGATCGCTTCAAGGTCTCGCAGTTCCTCGTTGACAACGGCGGCGTAGGCGAGGGCGAGCGCGCGTTGGTCGACGTAGTGGCGATTATCTGCAAGTTGGCTCAACGTGAACGGTCCTGGCACGGTCACTTTGGTTCGACCCTGCGTCCGCGAGCGAAGGAATGTCGCCGACTTTTGCTCGATTGGATACTCGCGATGGATCTCGCCCACGACAAGCGGCACGTCAGCAGTGCCACCGCGTCGATTGACCCCGACGCCAATTTCATCCTTTGAGACCCCACCGAGAGAATTTGCGAAATGGTTGAAATATGACTCTCGTCCAACCTCACCGTCGGTGATGATGTCGACGCCCGCCGATTCCTGATCGGCGATCGCAACGAGGGTGGCCGCCTCGATTGCTTCGTCGAGATACTCGGCGCTCACATTCCAGAGTTCCTCGTTGCGTACACGCGGAACC
>JALRBS010000125.1 GCA_023262325.1 Ilumatobacteraceae bacterium
ACTGTGCAGTACTGCGGATCTCGACGCAGTCGAAGTGGGGCTATTGCATTCCGTCATGGTCGACCGCGAGGAGTACGGCGGCGAGGAGTGGATTGCACGAAGTCGTGGCTGGGACGATGCAGCAATTGCTCATGGTTGGCAGCGGCTCGCCGACAAAGGTTGGGCGACCGATCACGCGATCAATGATGCGGGTCGCAATGCGAGACACGAGATCGAGCGGCGAACGACCGAACTCGCGATGACTGCATGGAAAGCCGTTGGTGAGCCGGCGGCGTCAGCATTCTGCTCGGCTGTTGAACGCCACGAGACGGCAATTTTGCAGCGTGTGAATGAGACGGCTGGACCGCGTTGGATGCCGGCAATTCGAACCCGAGAGTGACGGTAATTCCCACATCTTGCTGTGATGTCTTGACAGTTGCTTCGAAATGAGCGAAGGTCGAAGCATGTCGACAAATCCTTTTCTGCGCGGAAACATGGCGCCGGTCGACACCGAAACGACCGCCTACGACCTTCGTGTGACGGGCACATTGCCAGACGAGTTATCCGGCAGGTATGTGAGAAACGGTCCGAACCCAATTCGGCCACCTGACGATGCCACATATCACTGGTTCACCGGCACCGGCATGGTTCACGGGGTTCGTCTTCGAGACGGCCGGGCCGAGTGGTACCGAAATCGCTGGGTGCGATCTGCAGATGTTGCGTCGGTACTTGGCGAGGAGGCTCCGACGAATCCGTGGCCTGCAGAGCACATGTCGTTTTCGGCGAATACAAACGTCGTTCGTCATGCGGGTCGCATGCTTGCGTGCGTTGAGGCGGGTGCTCCGCCGGTTGAACTTGACGATGAACTCAACACCGTGTGCATCTCAAACCTCGACGGAACGCTCCCCTATGCGTTTTCTGCCCATCCGAAACGTGACGCAACGACCGACGAACTGCATGTCATGACGTATTGGTGGGGTTGGGGGAATCAGGTCCAGTACCTCGTCGTCGGTGCGGACGGTCGCGTGCGCGCAGTGCGCGATATCGCGCTTCCAGGTGGACCGATGATCCACGACATCGCGATTACCGAACGGTTCGCATTGGTATTCGATCTCCCGGTGTTGTTCGATCTCGAATCTGCAATGAAGGGAGCCAGTTTGCCGTATCGGTGGTTTGAGGATTACTCGCCTCGCATTGGCCTCGTTCCGCGCGATGACGGCTCGTGCGCGAATGATGACATCAGATGGTTCGACATCGATCCGTGCTACATCTTTCACCCACTCAACGCATACGACGACATCGATGGACACGGCGATGACATCGTGGTTCTCGACGCCGTCCGTCATCCCAAGATGTTCGACCGCGAACGGCGAGGCCCAAGCGAAGGGACTCCACGGCTCGATCGTTGGACCTTCAATCTCTCGCGTCGTTCGGTGCGCAGCGAGACCCTCGACGATTACCCCCAGGAATTCCCCCGCATCCGAGAGGATCTCGTTGGTCGACAGCATCGTTTTGGCTATTCGGCTGGCTTGGGATCGCAACTTGCTCAAGACACGCTGTGTCGCATTGACCTCGCGACTGGTGCAGTGACACGTCGGCGTGATAGCGACGTCATGGGTTATGGAGAACCGGTCTTTGTTGCGCGCGATGGTGGCGCGGCGGAGGACGACGGTTGGGTCATCGCTCTCCGCCACAACCGGGAAACCGATCTTTCAGATCTCTGCGTGTTCGATGCTGCAGCAATCGACGCGGATCCTGTCGCTGTCGTTCATTTGCCCGCTCGCGTGCCGAACGGGTTCCATGGCAACTGGATGCCAGACGAGTAATGCCGACGGCCACATTCTGCCCCGAGAACGGAATATGCCGTGCCGTGCGCAGGTTGCACCTTCCGTGACCATCAAAAACATTCCCGTCTCAGACATCACCGGTAACAGCACCTCGCTTAATGAAGTAGACGCTGACGTCATTCTCGTTGTCAATGTCGCATCGAAGTGCGGGCTCACCCCACAGTACGAGGGTCTCGAAGCGCTCTACCGGGAGTACAAGGACCGCGGGTTTGCGATTTGTGGCTTCCCGGCGAATGACTTCCTTGGTCAAGAGCCCGGAACAAACGAAGAAATCGCCGAGTTCTGTTCGACAAACTTCGATGTGACCTTTCCGTTGTTCTCAAAGATCGTTGTTACGGGCGATGACAAGCACGAGTTGTATCGCGAACTTATTGCAGCACGCCCAGAAACCGCGGGTGCCGTCCAACAGCACCGTGAGCGCCTCGAAGGCTTCGGTATCGCAACGACTCAGGCGCCCGAGGTGTTGTGGAACTTCGAGAAGTTCCTCATCGGACGTGACGGTTCCGTTGTCGGTCGATTCTCGCCAAATATGACGCCTGAGGATCCCGAGTTGCGTTCTGCGATCGACGCTGCACTCGCTGGCTGAGGCGGCGACCAACAGCAGCCACCCGAGAACGCCGTTCGCTAACGCGGTTCGGTTAGTAAATGAGCCGCGTCACGGTGGTTCCAGCACATCCTGGTGCTGAGCACACTCGGCGCTTCACAACCCTCGAACCCGCACGGGGCTTTTTTCTCGACACGATGCTGTAGGCCGGCGGCCGAGAAGTTTGGCGAGCCGATCGTGGTCCATCTCTGCCAGCCTTTCCACCGCATGCGGACCTTGTGTTGCCAGCGCCATCGCGGCACGCTTCCTGAGCCGTAACTCGCTCTCGCCCAGCGTGGCTTACGTTGACCTGCCCTGCTGGAACGCATGCCTTGACAGTAGTTGCTCACCAATGAATCTGTATAACGGCGACACGGAGACACTGACGCTCATGGGCACGAACTTCACCGTCTGTCGCCAGCGCCGACACCTCACACAACTGACCGGCGCTGACAGCAGGCGTTGTGCTGCGCACCACCAGAATTTCGAGAGACCATCGGCCGGGATTTCGGGAGGACCCCGGAGTGGGGTGCTCCCGAAATTCGTTAAGCGTTACGGATCAAAGTGTTCACCTACGGGCATTCTCGGGTTTCCAAGACGTTCGCCAACGTTTTCCAAAGTTCATGCCGCTTGGTCTGGGTTTTGGTAGCCGATGATTCCCTCTTCGAACAGAGAAAGAATGTCGAGATCATGCGAAGATGCCCGTCCTCAAGGTCGTCGAGGTATTCGTCGACGAAGGAATCTCGGGATACCGGCACGTCGAGACGCCGGCGTCAGCGTGCCGGCGGTGCCTGCGAGCCGCGGGCCGATTCGCCACCGGGCTCGGAGAGGGCGAGCTCCATCAGCTCGGTCGCCAGCCCGATCACGTCGAGCGCGGTGCCGTCAGCGTCGAGGCAGCCGCTGCAGTTGGTGAGGACGACGACGGTGGCGTCGGTCGTCGGGTCCCGGAGGTAGGCGGAGCGGAAGCCGGGGATCCCTCCGCCGTGCATCCACCAGTCGCCCTCTACCGGATGGTGGATCCCGAAACCGAAGCGAATGGGCTCGCCCCCGCCCTCGGGTGTCCTGGGGACCACCTCAAGCATCTCGCTCACCCGGTCGTCCGAGACGATGCGGCCGCCGAAGAGCGCGTCCAGGAACGTCGCGATGTCCGGCGCGGTCGCGACGAGGGATCCGGCTGCGTCCACCCTCGTCATGAGGCGGTCGTAGGAATGCGGGTACGCCACGGGCGTCGTCCCCTCGATCAGCCAGTAACCGCGCACTGGCTCAACGAGCGCCGGTTCGAGACCGATCAGGTAGCTCTGTGGCACCCCGGCCGGCTCGAGAACGCGATGGCGGAGCTCGTCTGCGAGTTCGTTGCCCGTGACCGCTTCGACAAGCATGCCGAGGATCACGTACCCGGTGTTCGAGTACGACCAGTGGGATCCGGGATCGAAGCCAGAGTGGGCGACGTCGATCAGTGCGACGAGCTCGTCGGGTGTGAACGAGCACGGGGCGCAACGCTCGCTCGCCTCCAGGCTCGGCGCCCAGTGGTCGGCCAGCCCTGAGCTGTGCGTGAGCAGGTGCCGGATCGTGATGCGTTCGTCGATGCCGAGATCGGGAAGGTGGTCGGCCACCGGGTCGTCGACCGACAGGACCCCGTCGTCCTCCAAGCTGAGAATTAGGGCGGCGATGTAGGTCTTGGTGAGGCTCGCGATCCGGAACGAGTCGTCACCGCGCATCGGTCGACCCTCGTCGGCATCCCCATGCGAGGCGAGCACGGTCTGCCCGTCCGGGAACCGCACAAGCGCGACGACACCTCCGACCGGCTCGGCGAGCGCACCCGCCACGACCGACTTCACGGCATCGGATCGCTCACCCGAGACGTCGGAACCACCGCACGCCACGACGAAGGTCGCCGTCACTGCCAACGCGACCGAGACGACGACCGGTAACGCTGCCGAGCTACGACGAGCAGGTCGATCGGTCAACCCCGCACCCCCGACTGGGACATCGCGATCAGGAGTAACACCACGAGCGCCGCGCGCGGTTGATCGATGACATCGACTCGGCCGCACCGGGTTCGGAGCTTCCACCTGCTGCACGCCGACGAGCGCGTCGTCGGTACTCACAGTCGAGCGCCTCTCGTCGGTCTCGGTCAGGGTTCATCCGTATTTCTTCCCATCAGTCTCGACTGATCGCCGAAAGTGTCACCCTACACTCCCTAAAAGGGCGAGGAATTTCGAGAGGACCCCGGAGTGGGGTGCTCCCGAAATTCTTTAAGCCTTACGAACCAATGTGGCCACCTACGGGCGTTCTCAGCTTTCCAAGGTTTTCGCCGAAGTTTTCCAAGAGTTGGGGAATCGGCGGTTTGTATGGTTTTGGGCTGTGGCCGCGAGCCTGTTGGGGTTAGAGGTCGTTGAGGAGGTCGTCGAGAGCGGCGAGTTCTTCGTCGATGGCGTTTAGTTCGGCGATGATTTCGTCGACTTCGGTGACGGCTTGCTCTGATGTCTCGATAGGTGTGTTTTCTTCGATGATTGTTTCGAGGCCTTCAATGTCGTCAGGTTCGTTGTTTGGTTCGTTGACGTTATTCGGGGTGTTGTTGTAGTGGCCTGCGCCTTCTGATCCTGCGAGAACGGTGTCTTGGGCTGCAGGGGTGGTTTCTGGTGTCGCTGGAGTTTGGACGGTGGTATCGGTGTTGGTGCAGCCGACGGCGATGAGAGCTATGAGGCTCATGGTGAGTGCCGTTGAGAGCTTCTTCATGAGGTCACCTCGGTCGTGCTGGTTGCGTCTGATGGCTCTTCGACGTTGCCTTCAGTGTTTTCAGTTGTGTCGTCCCCATCTGTGTCGTCACTGATTTCAGTGAGGTCTTCCAAGATGATGAAGAGACGTCCGATTTCTTCGCGCTCGGCGTTTATGAGATCTCGAATTGCTCGGAGGTCTTCACGTGTTTCAGCGGTTTGGACTTGGCTTGCGATCCGGTCGAGCGCTCCTTGCAGGGCTCGTACGGCTGTGAGGGTTTCATCTGTGGCGTCGACGTTGGCGAAGTCGTCGAGTTTGTCGCTGATTCGGGTGACGAGGTTGGTTACTTGGGCTTTTGCTTCTTCGATCCGGTTGTCGCGTTCTTGTTCGACGACTTTGCGGCGGCTTTCACCGTCTGCTGCTGTTTCGTAGCGGATGCGGAACTCTTCGGTTCGAGCCTCGAAGCGTTCTTTTTTCTCACCGTCAAACTTTTCAGCTCTGATCTGCATGACTTCGACTACCCGTTCGAAACCGTGCCGGTCAGCGGAGTCGTCCTCGTCGTGGTCATCTGAGTCGTGGTCATCTGAGTCGTGGTCATCATCGTCATCTGATTCGAGGTAGTCGCGGAATCGTTTAGCGATTGCTCGGATGTCGTCGCGGATGTCTTTGAGTTGACGGGAGGTGAGGTCTGCTTGATTTGCCCGTTCGATGAGCGCTGCGAGTGTGGCTCGTACTTCGGTGATGAGTTCGGCGTCAACTAAGGTTTCTGCGGCGTCGATTGCCCGTGTCGCTTTGGCGATTGCTTCTTCGATGTCTTCGTAGCGTTCAGCAATTTCATCTGAGATGTCGTCATCGTCGCGGTCATCTGAGTTGTCATCGTCGTCCCGGTCATCTGAGTTGTCATCGTCGCGGTCATCTGAGTTGTCATCGTCGCGGTCATCTGAGTTGTCGTCATCGTCCCGGTCATCTGAGTTGTCATCGTCGCGGTCATCTGAGTTGTCGTCATCGTCGCGGTCATCGTCCGTGTCGCGGCTTGATGTTTCGAAGCGGTCCTCAAGTGCATCTACGAGGTCTTCTACAGCGTCTTCGAACCGGTCAGGGTTGACGCGTTCACCGGAAGCGATCTCGGCGAGTGCGTTACGCATGAGCGCATCGATTTCTGCTTTCACTGCGTCGATGGCATCTTGGGGGGCGCCATCAGATGCGAGTTCTCGCAGGTCCTCGTAGGCATCCTCCACTGCTTCGTGAAGTTCGTCTTGGATGGTTCCCGAGGCGTGGATGCTGCCTGATGCAATGGTTGCAACGGGAATAGTCATTGCGGTCAGGATCGTGAATGGAATGAGTTTTTTGTTACGCATACCTCTGTAATCGTCAACTTAGCCCCCTTTGTTACCGCCATTCTCTATTTAGTGACAAATTGTCCAGCCAGCAACAGGTGTGGCGGCCTGCTTGTGCGTTGCAGGCGGGCATCAATGGTCGTTTGTGCTGAAGGAAATTCCGGCAGCTTTGTAAAGGGCGTGCTCCCGAAGTCAATTAACCCATTCGGATCAATGCATTGACCTGTGGGCGTTATCGGCTTTCCAGAGAGAGTGAATTTCGGAAGGCCAACCAGCGGAATTTCGAGAGGCCATCAACCGGAATTTCGGGAGGGCCCCGGAGTGGAGCTGAGGGGAATCGAACCCCTGGCCTCGACAGTGCGATTGTCGCGCTCTACCAACTGAGCTACAGCCCCGCAGGCGGTGAGTGTATCGGTGCGTTAGTTCAGCGACGCAGCCAATCATCGCTACGCGAGGCAGGACCCCATGGCGATGATGCTCGTTCACGCATCGACACGAGCATGTACACATACGCGCACAGCGCGAGGAACGACACGGCAAACAAATAGAACAGCGCAACCTCTTTTGTCGTTGCAGCCAAGAACAACAGGCTGATCGTCGACAAGAGCAAACCGGTGAATGTATTTGCTCGGCGACGGCGCTGCAGGTCAGCCGGCGCAGTGGTGCGCGGGGCGGTGGCGATACGCGCATCACCGTGGACCCTTGGTCGGCGGTTGATCTGCGCTTCACGGCGACCATACGCGTTGTGTTGCGATGGCACGAGTGGCCGGCCGGCGGTACGCAGCGAGCCAGTGGCACGTGACGGAACCGAGCCCTGCAATCGAGACAGTTGACGATTGAAGTCGGTCACGGACGAATTTGGCCGATTCTCGAAGCGTGAACGGAGCAACGGCGGCAACAGCACAGCGGCCCACGCAGCAGCGACGATGAGGAGTACGAGTTCACCCATGAGTTACATCCATCGGGTGACCTTCATCGACCCAACATTACGATCATACGACAATTATGACAAAACTCGCAACGCGAGCGGCGCATGATGTGACTCTCGTCACTCCGCCCTTCGGAACGTTCCAGACCGCCCGCCCGACTTTTCGAGCAAGAGCAGCTCGCCGATCACCATTCCTCGATCGATCGCTTTGCACATGTCATAAATGGTAAGCGCCGCCGCCGAACATGCATGGAGCGCTTCCATTTCGACGCCGGTAGGTCCGGTGGTCTCGGCGGACGCCTCGATCGTCACCGATGACTCGTCGACGACGAGATCGACAGTGACGGCGCTCAACATGATCGGGTGACACAACGGAATGATGTCTGCCGTTCGTTTCGAAGCCTGAATTCCAGCGATCCGCGCCACTGCGAGCACGTCGCCTTTCGACACCGAACCCGATCCAATCGCTGCAGCAGTTTCTGGTTTCATCTGAACGACACAACGAGCGACCGCACGTCGGTGCGTCGAATCTTTCGCTCCAACGTCGACCATGCGAGCAGCGCCGTGCTCATCAAGATGGGTCAACTTCGGATCAGCCATGGGATTCAGCGTATCGAACGCTTCTCACCCACCGATTTGGCTCATCGTGCGAGCCGGCCGAGTAAACGAGACCTGATTGATTTGATGACCGGCCCACTTGTCGCCGACAGCCGACGCTAAGAGTTCAACGATCTCATCATCGGACGCACCACCTCGCAACAATGTGCGCACATCAAATTCTTCAGTTGCAAACAGGCATGTGCGGAACTGACCCTCAGCGGTGAGGCGAACACGATCACAATCACCGCAGAATGGCTTCGTCACCGACGGAATCACACCGACCATTCCACGCCCGTCGAGATAGCGCCAGCGATCCGCCGGTGCCGCGCCACGGGCAGGAACTGGTTCAAGTGGAAACACCGCGGCAATCGTCTCAACAATTTCGTCCTGGCCGACGACACTGTCGTTCACCCAATGCCCTGACGCATCGAGCGGCATGAACTCGATGAACCGCACCTCGACACCCCGCTCACGGCCGAACTGCGCGAGGTCAACGATCTCGTCATCATTCACCCCACGTTCGACCACGGCATTCACCTTCACTGGGTCAAAACCAGCGTCAATCGCCGCATCGATACCTGCGAGCACCTTGTCGAGTTCATCTCGTCGCGTCATCTCGGTAAATCGCTCCCGGCGAAGCGTGTCGAGGCTGATGTTGAGGCGACGCAGTCCGGCGGCGCGGAGGTCGTGGGCGAGTGACGTCAACCTCGATCCGTTCGTCGTCATTGCGAGATCGACATTGAGTGCTGCCAGTTTCTGTACAAGCGTCACGATGTCGGCACGAACGGTCGGCTCACCGCCGGTCAACCGAATACCTTCGACCCCGCAGCGCTCAACAAAAATGCGGGCAATTCGTTCGAACTCCTCAAACGACAGCACCTCTTCACGATCAAGCCATTTCATGCCCTCCTCGGGCATGCAATAGGTACAGCGAAAGTTGCAGCGGTCAGTCACCGAAATTCGAAGGTCGCGAATGACGCGCCCGAACGAGTCAACGAGATCTCGTCGCTCACCTGCCATAGCGTCAGGATACGAGAAGAAGGACGGCGACCTCACCGCCGGCGGGAACACCGTCGCCATCAGGAACCACTGCGATCGCATCAGCACCGGCGGTTGCAGCCAATTGATGGCTGCCCTGCGCCCGAACCGGAACGACATGACAGCGACCATCTTCGCCAAATGTCGCATTGACACGCATGAGGTGTGTCTTGCCATCGGGCCGACGATTAAGCCCATCATCAGCGACACCAACAACGCTCGGACGAGCGAGTCGACGATGTCCCATCATCTGGCGAAGTGCCGGACGAGCGAACATTTCGAAACTCACGAACGAACTCACCGGATTACCGGGCAGTCCAAAGACTGGTGTGCCACCGAGCAAACCGAACGCAAACGGTTTTGCGGGCTTGATCGCAACCTGCATCCAACGCATATCAGCAATTCGACCGAGCACCGCTTTCACGACGTCGTAATCACCCATCGACACCCCGCCACTCGAGACAACGACGTCATGCGACTTCGCCGCCTGCCGTAACACCGCTTCAAGTGCATCTTCGTCATCTCGAACCGTTCCGAGGTCGGTTACCTCACAACCGACCTCGCGCAATGATGCAGCGAGCATTCGCCGATTGCTTTCACGAATCTCACCGGGCGCTAGTTCGCGTCCATCATCGACGAGTTCGTCACCGGTCGACAGCACTGCGACGCGCACCTTCGGAAAGACAGAGACCGTTTGCGCGTTCACCATCGCAAGCACGCCGAGCACCTGCGGCGTGACCAACGTTCCAGCGGTGACAACAACCTCGCCGGGTCGCACATCGTCGCCCGCAGGACGAACGGAACTCCCCGACTCAACTGATGCTGAAAGTCGAACCACATCGGCTGCGACCATCTCAGAATCCTCGACCATGACAACTGCGTCCGCCCCAGCAGGAATTGGGGCACCCGTCATAATGCGAATCGCTTCGCGGGCACCGAGCACACGATCAGTTGACGCACCCGCTGCCACTTCGCCGACAACCCTCAATTCCACCGGTGTCACATCAGCACGTGCGACATCACTTGCGCGAACGGCATACCCGTCGACCGCGGTGTTATCGAATGGTGGAACAAGTTCGGATGCGATGACATCGCAGGCGATGACACGACCAGCAGCCGATTCGAACGGCACGTCAACCGCAGCGAGCGGCGGGCACTGCTCCAGGACAAACGATTGCGCTTCGGGCAACGGGATCACGTTCCCACGGTACCGCGGGTCAAGGCGGCATACGCGAGGCAGACTTGGGGGGATGGGATCACTGCAGGCCTTCCCCGCTGACGGTTACACCGCTCGATGGGACTCCTGGGATCGTGAACACCACGAAGAACTCACACTGAGATGGGAGAACGAGGCCTGGACCGCATCGGGGGTCGTCAGCAAGGAACGAATTCAATACGTCGTTCGACTCTCGGCCATGTGGGAAGTGCGCCAGTTTCTCTTGTTCCGAGATGCCGAAGACCCCGACTTGTGGCTCGGCACCGACGGCAATGGTCGATGGGGAGAAATGAACGGTGCTCATCGACCTGAGCTCGATGGATGCACGACACTCGCTATTGGCTGCACGCCGTTTGACCATGTCGTCCCCATTCGCCAGCAACACGCATCGATCGACACCGGAGTGATCACCCAAACGATCAACATCAACGTCGAAACCCTCGGGCTTGAAGTTGGGTTTCGCCACTATCAACGAGCGGACGGTTCACGGCTCTCCGTCGAGCAGCGCGGCATCACGCAGCAGTTCAGCATCGACCAGTACGGGTTACCACTCAATATTGATGGGCAGTTCCGACGGCGCTAGCGATACTCGGCGTTACACCAACGACCACGAAGGACAGTTAGTGGTGCCGGTCGAGCACCTCGACGAGACGTGCCTCGATATCGCCTGCCCAGCCGTGCAGTAAAGCAAGCTCGACCGCGGCGGTGAGAAAGCCCGTAGGGGTGCCAGTGTCCCAACGTTGCACGGACGCGAGGACGCCGTGCAATGGTGATCGCTGGGCCTGAGCGCGAATGGCATCAGTGAGTTGCAACTCACCACCAGCGCCGGGTTGCAGCGAACGAATGTCGTCGAAAATGTCGACAGTCAACACATAGCGGCCGATGATGATGAGCGAACTTGGGGCGTTGTCTACTGATGGCTTCTCGACAAGGTCACCAATCTTGACGACGCCATCGACGATGTCCGAGGCAGGTGTAACAACTCCATACGCCGAAACGTCCGAACGTGGAATCTCCATGAGGCCGACGACGCTGCCGCCGGTCGTTGCGCACACGCCGATCATGTCGGTGAGAAACGATGACCCGCCCATAATTTCGTCAGGAAGTGACACGACGAATGCGTCACCTTCAACGACATCAGCGGCACATCCGATCGCATGGCCGAGCCCTCGAGGTTCGTCCTGATGCACGATCGTGACCCGCCACTCGCGCCCGATCGCTGCGAGTCGATCAGCCATCTCATCGTTGCCCTGTTGACGCAACGCAGCCTCAAGGTGCGGATCGGGCGAAAAATACTGCTCGAGCGCAGGTTTTGCCGCGCTTCCTACGATGACCACATGATCGATACCTGCGCCGAGCGCCTCATCGATGACCAACTGGACCGCAGGAATGTCACCGATGGGCATGAGTTCCTTCGGTACAGCCTTTGTTGCCGGAAGAAACCGGGT